>DASUYM010000267.1:0-19388 GCA_036377435.1 Propionibacteriaceae bacterium | reverse complement strand
AGCTCGGCGGCACCATCACCGTCCGCAGCGCGACCGGCTGCTTAAGCTCGCGCAGCGAGGCGAGAACGAGAGCCCGTGCGGTTGAACGGTCGGCGGGTTTATCCGCCGGCCTCGCTGTTCAGGGTTGAGGTGATTGGTCGGTGCCAGAGTTAGCGGTGCTCGATGGCGTGCCGGTGCGCATTTCAGAGTCGTCGACCTGAGTTTGACCGCCTGCACCTGCCAGCTGGTTGTCAGAGGATGGATTTTCCGCCGCTGACCGCGAGTAGTGCGCCGGTGATGTAGCTGCTCTCTTCGGAGGCGAGCATGACGTAGGCCGAAGCGAGTTGTCCACCAGTCCGGCGTTGATCAGGGCGGCGCGGTCGAGCTGACCCATTTGCATCGCTTCGTCGACTCGTCGGAGGCGGCCACGACCCTCGCCGTCCGTCAGGGCGACATCTCAGCCGTCGGGTTCTACGCCGACTACCAGCGCATCCACCTCGGCCACCCCGGCACAGCAGCGGAGTAGGCCTACAGTGCCTGGCAGTCCGACCGTCAACTCGGACGCGATGCCCTGCTGGTCGCGCCGACCCGCGAGCTGGTGGCCCAGCTGAACGAGCGCGCACGCGCTGACCGCCTCGCCGCCGCCGGCCGTCCCGCACGCGAAGCCATGCTGTCCGACACCACCCACGTCAGCGCCGGCGACGTCATCTTCACCCGGCACAACGACCGCCGCCTTGTGGTCAGCGACACCGATTGGGTCAAGAACGGGGATCTTGGCGCGTCGCTGACGTCGGCCCGGACGGCAGCCTCACTGTCACCCGGTCCGGGCGAGGGCTGGGTCGCCGCATCGTGCTGCCCGCGTCCTACGTCGCGGAGCACGTCCGGCTTGGGTACGCGACCACCATCCACTCGGCGCAGGGCTTCACGGTGCATGCGTCCGCCGCCGATCCAGCAGCGCGGCAGCGACTCCCGTGGGCCGAGGCGATAGCGGACGCCCCTGACGTGGCTCTGCCTGGCGACCTCGCCGTGTGGCGCGCCGCGCTCGGCATCCCCCAGACGACCTCCGACCCACCGGGCCACCTCAGCCTGCCGACGATGCGGCACGACATAAGTACGGCCTCAAACTCCGCCTGCTACGAGCTATGCAACCCATGGGCGAGAGGCCGCCAGACTGGATAAGACTGCTGCCGCCCACGGTCCGACGTGACCCAAGGGTCACTGTTCTCTGCGAACGACACTCCACCCTTCACGATGCCGGCGCTGGCGTGGAACGCCTGCTGCGCACGGCGGCCGACCTCCCCGTCCTCTTCCCGCCGAGCAGCCCGCCGATGCGCTCTGGTGGCGCATCGTCGGGGAGGAGGCGAGGCATCGATCGACGACATCGAAGGCGCCTCGGATGAGAGAGCCGGAGACCCCGCTCTCGCGGGAAGCGGAGCGGCTACGCCAAGTCCATAAGCAGGAGGAGTCGCACCGGATGCTGCAACGGCCTGATCGACCAGGCCCGCCACTGGGGCGTTAGGAGGCGCCGCGCGCTCAGCTTCGCGTTGCGATGTCGAGACCGAGGGGCACGCCGCGGCATGTTTGCTCCATCTTCATTCGGTTTCGCTCACCTGAGCTCGCAAGTCTTCCGAACTCCTTTTGCGTCAAACTGACCACACGGGCACCCACACGACCTTATGGAAGTAGGCGGTATCCCAATTCACACGCTGTGGGGTCGACGAGGAGGTCAGGAAGGTGGACAAGGACATGCCCGCGTTCCGGCTTCTCCTGCACGGCCTCCAGCGGGCTGACAGCGGGCCTGCGGCTCACCAATTCCCTCACCATCTCGCTCACTGTGTGTCCACTCGCGTGCCAGTTGCGGCCTTGTATGGGTGAGGAGGCGAGACGTGATGACGGACGGCCCGAACCCGACGGTCAAACACTTGCTGACCATCGACGAGGCAGCGGCGTTTCTCAATGTGCCGGCGCGGTGGGTGTCGGAGGCTGTTCGCCAGCGGAGGGTGCGGTGCACCCGGATTGGCAAGCACGTCCGGTTTCGCCTGGAACATCTCGAGGAGCTTGTGACTGCCGGTGAGCAGCCGGTGGCGTCTCCAGCTCTGAGCGCCGTTAGCCAGTTGAGTCGGGACCGACGGCGGTCCAGGCTGTGAGTCAATCGATGATCGTCAGCTCGCCGTCACCGAAGTCGGCGACGATGCGTAGGGAACCCCCGAGCGCCTCGACGTAACCACGGAGCGTTCCGAGTTCGGAATTGGCCAGTCGGCCGGACTCGATCTGCGAGACCCTGCCCTGGCTGACGCGCATGATCTTTGCGAGCTCGCTCTGGGTCGTGGACTGTTCCTTGCGGATCTCCGCGAGGCGGTGCGCGCGGACCTCAGCGATGGTGCGCTTCTTGTCCGCCTCGAGGCGTTCCTGGGTCACGGCACCGGAGGCAACGGCGTCACCCTTCACGGCCGACCACGGTCGGGGCCGTCGGCTTCTTCTCGCTCATTCGTCCTCCTGTTTCTTGATCCATTGGCCGTAGCGATACTCGGCGATCGGGATCTTCGTGTCGTACCTGCCTTCCAGTTCCCGGCCTTGTCGCCGGCCACCAGAAGCACCGCTTGGCGTTTCGCTCGAAGACGAACAGGATCCGGAAGTGGGTGGCGCCCGCGTCGGTCTGAGTTCCTGAGGTTGTGGAGCGTCGATCCCTTGATGTGATCCACAAGCGTCGGCCCTTCCGCTACCAGCGTTGACCTTGTCGGCGAGACCCGGCTCCCGCTCACAGAGTTCGAGATACCAGTCCTCGACCTCCTGGAGTAGGAACACTTCCCAATCAAACTCCCAACTATTGGGTCAGGATTGCGTCGCAGCGCTACCACCGGAGATGAGGCGCATGGCTGGCCGGATCTCGCCGCCGCGGAGGGCGGTGTCGATGATGTCGGCGATCAGCTCGTCGCCAATGGGCAGTAGGTGGCCGTAGGTGTCGATTGTCGTGGTGATCGACTCATGGCCGAGACGGGCCTGGATGTGCGGCAGGGGCGCGCCACCCGCGACCAGCCAGGCTACGTGGGTGTGGCGGAGGTCGTGGAAGCGGAAGGGTGGAACGCCTGCCTCCGTGAGCTTCTTCATGAGGGGGTGCCAGACCCGCTCGTAGAAGTCGGCGTTGTGAATCGGCCGCCCGGTCGGGGTCACGAAGACGAAGTCGTCAGCAGCCTTGCCTTCGACCAGGCGCGACAGCAGCCTGGCGATTTCGGACGAGATCGTGACGGTCCGCCTCGACTTCGGGGTCTTCGGGTTGCCGAGGTGGTGCCCGCGCATCTCGTGCTTGGCTCGCAAGGACTTTCCCAGCCACGACGGGGTCTCCCGCACGTCGTTCTCTCCGTCGCGCTTCCACGCCTTGTTGATCCGGATCGTCCGGTGGACAAGGTCGACGTCGGAGACCCAGAGCGCGGTTACCTCGCCGAACCTAAGTCCAGTGCCGACGGCGACGGTGAGCAGATCACCGTCAGCGCCAGCCACGCGTGCGGCTGTCGCTAGCTCGGCCTCGGTGAGGAACCGCAGGTCGGCTTGCGACTGGCGGATCCGCGATCGCTTGGGTGCCGTACGAGCGCAGGGGTTGACCGTGAGGAAGCCTTGTTCGAGGGCGTAGTTGAAGACGCCGTACAGCAGGCCGTGGTAGTTGGCCTTCGTCTTCAATGAGCGGTCCCAGTCGATCAGCCACGCCTTCACGTCGGCTTCGTGGACGCTGGTGACGGGCTGGTCGAACGGCCGGTAGGCGCCACGGGTGGAGGGCACCTCGACAGAGGCGAGGATTCGCACCTGGTCGAGGTAGCGCTTCCGCTGGCCAGGAGAGAGGTCCACGATCTGGCGGACGTACTCCTCGCCGACCGCCGACACCGTCGGCGGAGGCTGCATCGGGTCGGCGTCCTCGCGTGGCCGGACGAAGCCCATGCCCTTGACCCAGCCGTCGGGCCACTCGTGACCTCCTGCCTCCACCATCCGCCTGAAACCCTCGGCGCGCGCGAGGTTCTGGTCGTCGCTACCCGCACTGAAGGTTTCGGTCTGCATCGGGCCGGATCTGGCCCCTCCAAGACGCCACCGAACGGCCGCTGATGTGCCTCCGTCGGACCGCTTCTTCTGCTGGATCCAGGCCATGGTCACCCACCTCCCGAGCGGGGTTGGTGCGCTCTTGGTGCGCTCCTGGCATCCATCGTAGGCTCGTGAAAAGACAAAAGACCAGGTCAGAGAACCTGGTATGTCAGTGTCCGAGGGGGGACTTGAACCCCCATGCCCTGTCAAGGGCACTAGCACCTCAAGCTAGCGCGTCTACCTATTCCGCCACCCGGACCTGCGGCTGCACCTCGCGGGGCGCGCACGAACTATAGCAACTTGCGGCGCCATGCCGAAGGGTTGCACCACGCTGAGCGAGCGCCCATGGGCATAGGCAAAGATGAACCAGTGAGTGCGGACTACCGGCCGGAGGCCGAGGTTGTCGAGCTGTGCCGAGAGCTGATCCGGATCGACACCTCCAACTTCGGGCCCGACCCTGGTCCGGGTGAGCGTGTTGCTGCCGAACGCGTCGCTGAGCTGCTCGACGAGGTCGATATAGCGAGCGAACTGTTGGAACCCGAGCCTGGCCGAACGTCGGTGGTGGCGCACTGGGCGCCGGAAGGGGTCGACACGTCGCTATCGCCGTTGCTCGTGCACGGCCACCTCGACGTGGTGCCGGCCAATGCCGACGATTGGTCGGTGCCGCCGTTCTCCGGCGAGGTGGTCGACGGCTGTATCTGGGGTCGGGGTGCGGTGGACATGAAGGACTTCGACGCGATGGTGCTCAGCGTCGTACGTGCTCGGGCGCTTGCTGGTGCCGCACCCCGACGGCCGATCCGGCTGATCTTCACCGCCGACGAGGAGGCTGGCAGCGGCTTGGGTGCTAAGTGGCTGGTCGAGAAGCATCGCGAGGTCGTGGAGGGCTGCCAAGAGGCGATCGGCGAGGTTGGTGGATTCTCACTCACTGTTCGTGATGATCTTCGTCTCTATCTGATCCAGACAGCCGAGAAAGGAATGGCCTGGCTCGATCTGATTGCTGACGGTCGGGCCGGGCATGGCTCGCTGCGTAACGATCAAAACGCGATCACTGAGCTCAGCGCGGCGGTCACCAAGATCGGTACCTACCATTGGCCACGCAAGATCACTGGACCGCAACGGGCCTTTCTGGAGGCCGTCGCCGAGGCATTCGAAGTCGATCTTGATCCGGACCGGGTCGAGGAGACACTTGCCCGCCTCGGAACCATCGCCCGGATGGTGGGGGCGACGATGTCGAACACAGCCAACCCCACCATGCTGTCGGCGGGATACAAGCACAATGTCATCCCGGGCCGCGCCACAGCTGGCATCGACGGCAGGTTCCTGCCGGGGAGCCACGATGAGTTCTATGACACCATCGCCGATCTGATAGGTGACAAGGTGCGCTACGAGGTCGTCGCTCACAATCCGTCAGTCGAGACGGAGTTCGCGGGCGCCTTGGTCGAGGCCATGCAGGCCAGCCTCCTAGCCGAGGACTCTGGTGCCCGTGCCGTGCCCTACATCTTTAGTGGCGGGACCGATGGGAAAGCGTGGCACCACCTCGGCATTCGATGCTTCGGTTTTGCACCACTGCGCCTCCCGCCCGACCTGGACTTCGTGGGGATGTTCCACGGCGTCGATGAGCGCGTGCCGACCGAGTCGCTGGAGTTCGGCGCCCGGGTCTTGGACCGGTTCCTGGATCAAGCCTGAGCGCACACTATATTGGCGGCCAATGACCGTCCGTGTCGAGTACCAGGTGGAGCGCGTCCGGCTGGGCCGCCACCTCTCGCGCAATGCCGTTCGCCAGTTCTTGACCGACCACGCTGAGTATGGCGGCTGGGAACTTGCCCGAGTACGTCGCTACCGAGACGGCACCCGGGATGCGTGGATCCGTCGCAAGATCATTCGAGTGCCGGCTCGTACTTAGGTCCCCCGCGCCGCGTTTGGTCCGCCGGAGACATCGTCGAGCGCCGAGGCAATCTCGCGTGGCAACGTCTGGTCTTCGATAGCCAGCGCTGGGGCCAGCTGGCCAGCCGTACGCGCGCCGAGCAGTGGAGCGGTGACGCCTGGAGCGTCGCGTACCCAAAGCAAAGCGACCTGGAGTGGGGCAAGATCCAGCCCTTCGGCTGCGCGGACCACCGCCTCCACCACGCCACGGCTGCGCGGTTCGAGATAAGGCTCGACGAACCATGCGAAGTGGTCAGTTGCCGCCCGCGATCCACGTGGCGTGCCATTCCGGTATTGCCCGGTCAGTACCCCTCGCCCAAGTGGTGACCACGGGAGGAAGCCCATGCCAAAGGCACGTACGGCCGGGAGCACCTCAACCTCAGCGCGGCGTGCCAGCAGCGAGTACTCAACCTGAGCACTCGTGATCTGTGTGCGACCCGGAAACGCACGTTGCCAGGTGGCGGCCTGTGCCGTTTGCCAGCCCACGAAGTTCGACACTCCCGCGTAGCGCACCCTGCCGGTCGAGACCGCGTAGTCGATCGCGTCGAGTGATTCCTCGACGGGAGCCTCGCCCCAGGCGTGGATCTGCCAGAGATCGATGTAGTCGCTCTGCAGCCGCCGCAGCGATCCATCAAGATCGCGTAGCAACGCCCGCCGCGACGTGTCGACGATGCGCTTCCCGTCTCTGATCACGAACCCGGCCTTCGTGGCGATCACGACCTCATCCCGGTTCCCAAGCTCGCGAATCAGTTTGCCGACAATGCGCTCGGCATCACCCGCCCCGTACGCGGCGGCGGTGTCGATCAAGGTGCCGCCGGCGTCACAGAACATCTCCAGCAGGGCATGGGCGTTCTCGGCGGGTGTGTCGCGGCCCCAGGTCATGGTGCCGAGTCCAAGCCGGGAGACGCGCAGCCCGCTGCACCCGACCTGCCGAGTTTCCATGAGGGAGACCCTAACGGCCTAACGGATCGCGCGCCGCCGTGCTGACGAGGAGCGAGGGAGACATGTTCTTCGTCCCGGCGACGACGAAGTAGGCGGCGACCAAGCGCGATCCGCGCTCGCGATGTTCGCGCCGCCGATCTGCAGGAGAAGCCGACGAAGCGCGTGAGATTGGAGAAGATCTTCCAAGACAGTCGTTTCGGCGGGTTCGACGAAGACGGCGGCTCTCAAGCGAACATCGCGGCGAGCGGAGCGAGCCATCGGACACAGCGAGCGCCAGCGAGCGAAGCAATCAGCACGGCACTACTGTGTCTGGCATGCGCCTTGGGCTCAACCTCGGCTATCTGGTCGGATCCGATGATCCGCGTGGGCAGCTTCGGCTGACACAGCACGCCGAGGCCCTCGGTTTCGCTGTGGTCTGGGCGTCCGAGGCATACGGCTCGGATAGCCCCACCGTGCTCGCCTGGATCGGTGCCCAGACCTCGACGATCGATGTGGGCTCGGCAGTGATGCAAATCCCCGCCCGGACCCCCGCGGCGACGGCAATGACCGCAGCCAGCCTCGATGTGTTGACCGGCGGCCGCTTTCGGCTGGGCCTTGGCGTGTCAGGACCGCAGGTATCGGAGGGCTGGCATGGCGTACGGTTCGACAAGCCTCTGGCTCGGACCCGTGAGTACATCGAGGTGGTCCGCACAGCGCTTTCGCGGTCGACGGTGAGCTTTCAGGGCGAGCACTACCAGCTACCGCTGCCCGACGGCCAGGGCAAGCCGCTCAAGCTGACCATCGCACCGATCAGCGAGCGAATCCCGATCTACCTTGCGGCGGTGGGTCCGAAGAACCTCGAACTTGCCGGAGAACTGGCCGATGGCTGGCTGGCCATCTTCTACGCCCCGCACTTCGCGCCAGAGCAGCTCGATCGGGTTCGGTCCGGCCGGGCGCGGGCCGGCAAGAGCCTCGACGGTTTCGACATCGTCCCCAGCGTCCCACTGGTGGTAGGCGCCGATCCCCGCATCTGCGCCGATCAGGTCCGTGGCTATGCAGCTCTCTATATCGGTGGCATGGGCAGTCGTGAAAGGAACTTCTACAACGCGCTTGCGGTGCGGATGGGTTTCGGCGAAACAGCGTCAATGGTGCAGGACCTTTTCTTGAGCCAGCGGCATCGGGACGCCATGGCGGCCGTGCCGTTCGACTTCATCGATCAGACGTCGCTACTGGGCGATCGCGATCGGATCGCCGACGGGTTCCAGCTGCTCGCCGCATCTGGAGTGACGACTTGTGCCTTGGTGCCGTACGGCGGCTCCGTCGAGGAGAAGCTCAACGCCCTCACAGTGGCCGGGGAGGCGCTGGACCGTTCCGGAGTCGGCCCCTAGTGCCCTGCGCCAGGAATCCGGCACATATCTCCGCCGCCCAGGCGGCGCCTCGCTGCGTTCTCCTCGGTCGACATACGACCCGGTATTCCTCCCTCGTCGGCCTTGCGATGCATCCATCTGGACGACGGACCTATGCAGCGGATTCCTGGCGCGGGGCACTAGTCGATCACCCAGCGCCAACCTGGGGCAGCGGGCTCAATACCCCGGTGATCAGCAGGACGACCACGAGCGCAGCCAGTGCACAGCGATAAATCACGAACGGCATGAAGGTATGCGTGCTCACGTAACGCAGCAACCAGGCGATCACCGCGTAGCCAATGACAAACGAGATCACTGTCGCCAACGCAATCGGGCCCCAGGCCGGCGGCACCGGATCCGAGGAGATGTCAGCAAGCTTGAAGAAGCCGGAGCCAACTACGGCTGGAATGGCCAGCAGGAAGGAGTACTTGGCGGCCGCCACCCGCTGGTAGCCGAGCGCCAGCCCACCGGCGATGGTCGCACCCGATCGGGAAACGCCCGGGATCAAGGCGAGCGATTGCACCAACCCGAGAAAGAGCCCGTGGCGCCACGTGAGGGACTCCAACGGCCGCGCGTTCAGGGCCACCCGGTCGATCACCCCGATGATGATGCCGAAGCCGGCGAGCATCGCGGCGGTCGTCCAGAGGTTCCGCAGCCCATGATCGATTGCGTCCTGGAACACCAGCCCGAGCACCACGATCGGAATCGAGCCGATGATCACCAGCCAACCCAACCTGGCCTCCGGATCGTTGCGCGGTAGCTTGCCGATCAATGCAAGCGCCCAACTCTTGATGATCAGCCAGATGTCCTTGCGAAAATAGATGATCACGGCGCTCTCCGTCCCGAGCTGGGTGATCGCGGTGAACGCCGACCCGGGATCTTGGCCGCCGAAGAACTGACCGACGATGGATTGATGAGCGCTGGAGGAGATGGGCAGGAACTCCGTCAGGCCCTGCACGATGCCGAGCACCAGTGCTTCCAGCCAACCCATTGATACCGCTCCTCGCCTCAATCGCCCCACTTGAGCGCGCGCACCGGTCCACCGTAGAGGGTTCCCACAAGACAACCTGGCTGCATGCCCGGCCGCAGCTATGATCCACGCCACATCACATCAGTTCGTGTGGGCGGTGCCGTGTAGAACTGTTCAGGTGACGATCCACCACAGCCACCCGTTTGAGGCGAGCGAGCAGGACCGGAACCCGCTCCGCCGCTTCCGGGGCCGCATGACGTCTCCAGTCAGCATCTGGGCGGCCGCCAGCAGGGAAAGACGGGCTGGCTGGACCCTGTCGTCGTTCCTGGTTGCTGACGGCGACCCCGGCGAAGTGATTGGGCTGGTCGATGAGGAGTCCGCCCTGGCTGACATCCTGCCCGAGGCCACGGCCGTGACCGTGAACCTGCTGGGGTGGGGTCAGCGCGCGCTGGCTGATGCATTCGCTGGGGTTGCCCCGGCGCCAGGCGGGCCTTTTTCACTTGCTGCCTGGAACGACACGGATTGGGGCCCGGCGCTGGCGGACTCCCTTGGTTGGATCGGCGCCCGGCTGAGGCCCGATCCTGATCATGCAGGTTGGGGCTTGCTACTCAGGGCGGTGGTCGAGCGTGTCGAGATCCGGGCGAATCCAGCCGACGAACTGCTGTGCTACGTACGTGGCCGGTACCGCTCGTTGACTCTGTAGCCTTCGGCGCATGACCACGGTCCTGTTGATCCGGCACGGCCGAACCTCGGCGAACACCGCCGGGCTGCTCGTTGGCCGTGCGTCCGGGATCGAGCTGGATACTGCTGGTGTCCAGCAGGCGGCCGATCTGGCTACCCGCCTCTCGGGTGTGCAACTGCGGGCTATCGTCACCTCACCGCTACGCCGCTGCCGGCAAACGGCCCAGGCGGTGATCGCCGCTCAGTCCGACAGCTGTGTGTATGCCGTGGAGCAGGGTCTGGTCGAGTGTGGCTACGGCGAATGGACGGGCAGGTCGCTGCGTGAGCTCAGCAAGGACAAGTTATGGGGCGCAATCCAGCAGCAACCCTCAGCCGTTCGGTTTCCCGGCGGTGAATCAATGTCGGAGATGTCCACGCGAGCGGTCGCTGCCGTGCGTGCCTGGAACGTGCGGATGGAAGCCGAGCACGGAACTGATGCCGTCTGGGCCGCGGTGTCGCACGGTGATCTGATCAAGGCGATCTTGGCCGACGCGCTTGGCATGCACCTGGACAGCTTTCAGCGGATTGTGGTAGATCCGGCGTCCATCTCGATCGTCCGTTACACCGCAGCCCGCCCCTACGTGATTACCGCAAACTCCACCACGATCGATCTGGCAACCTTCCTGACGCCGCCGCGGAAGAGACCGCGCACCCGCCGGCCGAAGCCGTCGAACGACGCCCCCGTAGGCGGTGGGCTGGGGGCTGCCGACGCGGCACAGTAAGCATCGCGCCAGCAGCCGGCACGCTCCGGAATGCCTTAGAGCAGATTGCCTCGCTGACTTACCCTGTTACGCATGGCGATTCTGGTGCACCGCTACGACGCGCCCGACCGGTTCGTGGCAGGGACGGTTGGTCAACCTGGGGAACGGGCCTTCTTCCTGCAGGCGCGGGAGGGGAATCGCATGACCAGCGTGGCGTGCGAGAAGCAGCAAGTCTCGGTGCTCGCCGAACACCTGGATCGGGTGCTTGACGAGGTGCTGAGACGGACTGCCGGCGAGGTGGACGTTCCGCCGGCATCGTCCAAGGCGCGCGATACCGACCCTTTGGATGCGCCGATCACCGAAGAGTTCCGAGTCGGCACCATGACCATCGCGTGGGATCCGAGCATCGACCGCATCGTCATCGAGCTGTTCTCCAATGTCGACGTAGCAGAGGAGAGCTCGCAGGATCCACCACCGGCGACCGCCGAGGAGCCCGACGAGATCGAGGCCGACGAGGTCTTCGTGGTCAAGATCACCGCATCGTACGCGCGGGACTTCGTAGCCCGCGCCCAGGCTTTGGTGGCTGCTGGCCGACCATCATGTCCGTTCTGTCTGCAGCCGATCGACCCGCAAGGGCACATTTGCCCGAGGGCCAACGGCTACCGTCTGCCACTGTTCGACTGATCCGCATTGACTGCCGATGATCTTGGTCGCCTGAGCGAGGAGGGTGACGCTCGGCCGCCCCACCCCGCATTGACGGTAGACCTGGGGCAGGCCGAACTTCAGATAACCGGCCGCCTGCTGCAAGCGTCGAACGCCACTTTCCTGGCCCAGCTGCAGACGGATGGGGAAACCATCGAATGCGTCTACAAACCACTGGAGGGGGAGCGGCCGCTCTGGGACTTCCCGCGCCGTACGCTCGGCCTCCGAGAGGTGGCCGCGTACGAGGTGTCTCGGATCGGCGGCTTCGACTGCGTTCCTGTCACGGTGCTGGCCGACGGTCCATTCGGGCCCGGGTCCGTTCAAGTGTGGGTAGAGGTGGACGAGGCGGCGACGAATAAGCTGGTTGATCTTGTTCCAAGCTCGGCCGTGCCCAAAGAAGGCTGGTTTGCGGCCGTGGAAGGCCTGGATGCGGATGATCGCCCAGTCTCGGTGATCCACTCCGATGTTGCGGACCTGCGGCTGCTCGCCGTCTTCGACGTGTTGATCAACAACGCTGATCGCAAGGGAGGTCACATCCTCGGTAGCGCCGGACGGGTGTTCGGAGTTGATCATGGAGTGAGCTTCCATACTGATCATAAGCTGCGGACGTTGTTGTGGGGGTGGGCAGGCTGCGAGCTCAATCTGCGGGAGCTGACCGCGGTACGAAAGGCTCGCGAGGAGGCACCCGAGCAACTCGGCAGGCTGCTTAGTGATCAAGAGATCGCAGCGCTGGTACGCCGCGCAGACTTGCTGCTCACTCGCCGGCGGCTACCGCGGCCGCGTGGCGAGTGGCCCTCGATCCCCTGGCCCCCGTTCTGACGGTCGCTCGACTCGCACCCGGATAGGGTGACGCCATGCAGGCTTGGAGCTCCCGTCCGATGCCTTCGCTTCCGCAGGCATCGGCCGTACCTCCGCTGCAGGCTTTTGACACCGCCACGCAACGGTTGGTGGCGATCGGCCCCGATACCGGATCTGCAGGCATGTATGTCTGCGGCATCACTCCGTACGACGCGACTCACATAGGCCACGCCAACACCTATGTCGCCTTCGACTTGCTGAACCGCGTCTGGCGCGATCGGGGACTCGAGGTGAACCACGTCCAGAACGTGACCGACGTCGACGACCCGCTGCTGGAACGTGCCGCTGCCATCGGCATCAACTGGGCCGCGCTCGCAGAGCAACAGACGAAGCTCTTTGGTGAGGACATGGCGGCACTGAACGTCCTGCCACCTCAGCACTATGTCGGAGCGGTCGAGTCGATGCCGCTGATCCTCGACCTGATCGAGCGACTGCAACGTCGCGAAGCCGTCTATCCAGTCGACGACAGCGAGTTCGAGGACCTGTACTTCGCACAGGCGAGTGACCCCGAGTTCGGCTCACTCGCCCACCTTTCTGAGGATGAGGCCATTGCGATCTTTGCCGAGCGCGGCGGTGATCCGGATCGGCTGGGCAAGAAGGCGCCGCTGGACTGTCTGGTTTGGCGCCACGCCCGGGCGGGGGAGCCGAGCTGGGAGTCCATGCTCGGCGCTGGACGGCCTGGGTGGCACATTGAGTGCACCGCCATTGCCCTGGATCGGCTGGGGGCGGCCTTCGATGTTCAGGCTGGCGGCAGCGATCTGATCTTCCCGCATCATGAGATGTGTGCGGCGCAGGGCCGAGTGGCGACCGACCAGCCGTTTGCTCAGGCCTACGTACACAGCGGCATGGTCGGCCTTAACGGAGAGAAGATGTCGAAGTCGAAGGGCAACCTGGTGTTCGTGTCCACGTTGCGTGGATCAGGAGTTGACCCGATGGCAATCCGGCTCGCCTTGCTCGCGCATCACTATCGTGACGATTGGGACTGGACTGATGAGCTGCTCGTCTCCGCCCAGAGCCGTCTCAGCCTATGGCGCGAGGCAGTCCGGCTTGACGCAAGCCTGAATGCAGACGAGGTGCTGGTGCAGGTGCGCCGGGCTCTCGCTCATGATCTTGATGCGCCGGCTGCGCTGGCTGCTGTGGACGCGTGGGCAGGAGCCTCGGTCGCGATCGACAGCGACGACGATGAGGCCCCAGTGCTGGTCGCCCGCGCCTGCGACGCGCTCCTCGGCGTGGTGCTGTGAGCACCGATGTGTTCGCGTCTCAGCGGGCCATGGCCGTCTGAGACGCGGACAAGTCGGAGTAGAGTGTGCGCGACGAGTTGAGAACTCGCGCGTGTACCGGGGTCGGTGCAAATCCGAACCGGCGGTAACAGTCCGCGACCCCTCTGCCTCCAGCAGCGGGTGGATGTGGTGGAACTCCACAACCGACGGTGAAAGTCCGGATGGGAGGTTCACGCGAGTGCGTCATCGTCGTGCAGTGGCGCGACGATGTGTGCTCTTCCACCCCGGCATTCGTGCGACCGGATGAGTGGAGGGATGAATGGATCTCCAAGAAGTACTCCTGCGGTTGCTGAAGGCCGAGCTCCATGTCGGTTCGAGCGTCATTCTGTGGCGGGAGATCATCGGCAATGGGTTCGGATTGGCAAGCGCTCTGTTGGGCATGTCGCGCAAGGTCGCCGCGTGGCCCGTCGGCATCGTGGGCAACGTGTTGTTGTTCACGGTTTTCGTCGGAAGCGCCATGGGTGGCGCATTCGACACTCCTCAGCAGCTAGATCTGTGGGGCCAGGCAGGCCGCCAGGTCTTCTTCATCATCGTCAGCGTGTACGGCTGGGTGCGCTGGTATCAGTTCCGGAAGTCGCACGCTGAGGAGGGCGTCGGGGTACGCCCGCGGTGGGCCGGCGCGAGTGGTCGCCTACAGCTGCTCGTGGGCGCTCTGGCCCTCACCACGATCTTCTACTTCGCGCTGAAGGCGCTGGGTTCCTGGGGTCCGCTGGCTGACGCCTGGATTTTGACCGGCTCCATTCTGGCCACGTACGGCATGGCCCGCGGCTGGGTGGAGTTCTGGCTGGTTTGGATCGCAGTTGACATGGTCGGCGTTCCGCTACTCCTTGCCGCCGGCTATTACCCATCAGCGATCATGTACATCGTTTATGGCGGGTTCTGCGTCGTCGGCTTCGTGGCCTGGCTACGGATCGAGCGTCGAGAGCGGGCTGAAACGCCTCCTGACGGCATGGCTGAGCCAGTCGTCGAAAAGGTCAGCTGACAGATGGGAGCTGAGCCTGTCGGGGCAGCGCCTTGACAGGCTCAGCGCTTCAGAATCCCGCCCAGGACACTAGGCTGCCCCCGTGACCGTGCCGAAGTCCTTCGACAGCCTTTTTGACGAGCTCGCTGCAAAGGTTGCTCGTCACGATGCCGGCTCCTCGACGGTTGCCCGGGTCGACGCTGGAATACACGAGATCGGCAAGAAGATCGTCGAGGAGGCAGCCGAGGTGTGGATGGCAGCGGAGTACCAGTCCAAGGACCAGGCGGCCACCGAGATCAGTCAGCTGCTGTATCACATCCAGGTATTGATGCTGGCCCTTGATCTTGACCTCGATGACGTATACGCGAGGTTGTGATCAGAGGGCTGCGAGCGTCGGTAATCGCGCGCCGCCGTGGTGACAAGGAGTGAGCGGAGGCGTTGTTTCCTCCGCGAGCGACGACGAACGAGGCGGGTTCAGAGCGCGATTGCGCGAGCAGTCACAAACAGAGGGCGTGTCTCCTCGCTCGTCCTCCGATCAGCCGCGCGCGATCCGGGACAGCCCCACTTAAGATGAGGGCCGTGAACTCGACCCTGCCTGGCATGGATAAGCCGGTAATCAAAGTAGCCGTGCCGAACAAGGGCTCATTGGCCGAGCCTGCGGCTGAGATGCTGCGGGAGGCTGGATACGCCCAACGGTCCGATGGCGAACTCGCGCTCCTCGACGAAGTCAACGGCGTGGAGTTCTTTTATCTGCGGCCGCGGGACATCGCCGTCTACGTCGGCGAAGGAACCCTGGACGTCGGCATTACTGGTCGAGACATGTTGCTCGACTCAGGTGCGCACGCGAGCGAAGTCATGCCCCTCGGGTTCGGCCGCAGCCGGTTCCGCTTTGCGGCCCCGCAGGGCAGCGCGATGTCGGTGGACCAGCTACATGATCTTCGGCTGGCGACGTCGTACCCGGGACTCGTTGGGACCTACCTGCAGGATCTTGGCGTCAGCACCCGACTCATCGCACTGGATGGCGCCGTGGAAACCGCCATCCGGCTCGGAGTTGCCGATGTCATTGCCGATGTAGTCGAGACCGGCACTACGTTGCGTCAGGCGGGTCTGGAGTTGTTCGGCGATCCGATCTTGCTTTCTGAAGCGATCTTGATCCGCCGTACGGGCGCGGAGCCCCCCTCGGGCCTGGACCAGTTGGAACGCCGCCTGAACGGCGTCCTGGTCGCTCGCAACTACGTGATGATGGACTACGACGTCACCGACGCCCTCGTCGAGGAAGCCTGTGCAATCACCCCAGGACTGGAATCGCCCACGGTGTCTCCGTTGGCAAAGAAAGGGTGGCGGGCAGTTCGGGCCATGGTGCCGCGCGCTGACGCCCAACAGATCATGGACGATTTGTGGGCCCTGGGCGCACGGGCGATTCTGGTCACTGACATCGCCGCGTGTCGCATCTAGTTAGTGTCGTGAGCTGTGGCTGACCAGGGTCTGGACCACAGCGTCTATATAGCGCGACCCCACCGAGTGCGGGTGATCACCATCATCGCAACACTTGCGCTGTGCACTCTCACTGCCATCGGCTGGTTTTTGTTGCCGGGGGAGATTCGGGCGCTGTTCACGTTGTCACAGCGACTCACGCTGCTCGGCGTTCTCGCGCTGCTCGTTCTGGGAATGGTGGCCCTTGCGAGCAGTTACGTCCGCGCAGACGCGACTGGCCTTCGAATCCGTAATGGGCTGCGGGTGCACGTGGTGCCGTGGGGTCGCGTCCACAAGATCATTCTGCGTCCAGGTGATCCTTGGGCACTGCTGCTGATGATGCCCGCGGACGGCCGGCCGTTCGAGGCCGACTTCGATGCTGAGAAGCGTCAGCTGATGGGTATTCAGACGGTGGACCGCCGGCTTGCGACGGCTGCGGTGAACGAGCTGCGAGCACGCCACCGGCGTTTCCTGGGAGCTCGGTAGCTCAGGTCATTCGATGCCGCGGGACTTGAGGAGCGCCTCGATCTCGGCCATCTCCTCATCGATCGGTGGCTCATTGCGCTGCGATTTGCCCGCTCCCTTCTTGGCTGGCACGGCAGCGGCCGCCGACTGGGCAGTCACTTCCTTGCTCTTGGCAGTGGAGGTCCGGCGGGCGATCAATCCGCCCACCACCCATAGCACCAGGCATAGGCCGAGCAACGAGAGACCGAACCAGACGGCGGGGGACAAGATGATCTTGGAAGCCCAGGTGCCGAATGCCACGATCGCGTCCCATAGCAACCTAAGAAGGCCACTGAAGTACAAGGCGATCGGGGCAAGCGCTAAGCCGATGCCCTGAATGACCCTGCCCTTGTTCCCTCTTCGCCACGCGATCCCGGTAGCGATAACGCCGAGCAGCGTGAGTCCGACGCAGAGGGGCAGCAGTACGGTGTCAACACTAGGCATGATCTCGGGAACCCTTTCAAACAAGGAAAAACATCGCTCAGCCGTGAGCCGTGGCCGTCATTTGGCCGTCAGCCGTCCACGCGCCGTCGATCGCGAGGCGCATTCTGTCCTCACTGCCGACCATGAGATGACCATAGGTCGACAACACAAGCTGCGCGTTTTCGTGGCCGAGTAGCTCAGCAACAGCGACCACGGACTCACCAGCGGCGAGCAACACGCTGGCGAAGTGATGGCGCAGCGCGTGGGTTGTCGTGCCCTCCGGCAGGCCAGCCTTTCTTACGGCGGGAGCGAAGATCCGAGAGCCGTAGTACTCGTGTCGCCACGGGTGGCCGTGCTTCGTTGTGAATAGCAACCCGTCGACCGGGGGGAAGGCGGCGATGTGCTGCGCGAGAGCTTCCGCGACCATGTTCGGCAGCGGGAGCGTACGCCGTGACCTTGGTGTCTTCGGTGCTACCCGTTGCTTGCCGTCTGGGCTTGTCTGCCAATCGATGCGCGCCGTACGCGCCAAGAAATTGATATCGGTCACGCGGAGCGCCATCAACTCACCGATGCGCAGGCCGAGGCCAGCTTGGGCGACCACCACTGCTCGGCAGCGTTCCGGCATCGCGTCGGCCAATGCCTGAACCTGGACGGTCGACAACGGCACGACCCGCTCGCGTTCCGACCTTGGCAGGCTGAGCCGTGCTGCCGGGCTCGATGCGATGAGCCGGTCTTGGACAGCGCTTGAAAGAATGGAGCGGAGAACACCCGCCACGAGGCGCAGGGTGCTCGGCGCGAGGATTTGCGAGCGCTCGGCTACCCAGCCTTGCAACTCCGACGCACGGAGCGTGGAGAGCCGCCTGTCGCCGATGTTGGTCCCAGCAATGTGCTTGCTGATCAGGTAGGCCGTACGCGCTGCGGTGGTCGGCCGATGGGGTCGCGTCGCTGCCCACTCCCGTGCATATTCGGCCAGCGTGATCTTCGACGCGTGGTCTATGTATGCGCCGGAGAGCTTCGCGCCTTCGACGGCGGTTAGGTGCCGCTCGGCGTCAGCTTTTCTAGAAAACGTCCGTGACCGCTCGCGGCCATCGGGGTCGAGCCAACGTGCCCTGTAGTGACCGCTTCTCTTCGTTATGTGACCCATGATCAGATTCCAGCCCTTCCTACTTCGGCGGCTCCAAGATGACCCGCCTGCCGTGCCATGCGAACCCAGCGGCCGGCGGTCGAACGGGGAAGCCCGAGAGATTCCGCCACGGTTGCAGTCGGATCGCCTCGTCGCCAGCAAGCTCGTCTGCAGTGTCCTTGACGCCTTGGCATCGTGAGCGAGTTCCGAGACACCGAGCGCTCCTCAGCTCCCATCACCGATCTTCTCCATCCATGTCACATCTAGACCCCCGGAGCGCCAGCAGAGTGTTCATCTGTGGATGACGGCTCTCCACGTACTTAAGGAGGGTATTGGTTGTCCGGTGATCACGCGCAAGCGACTATTTCGTCCTTCAACCTGGGAGGCGCAGCAAACGTCGTCTGAACCCAAACGGGGTTTGAGTCCCGCGGGGCGGTGTAGCGATCTCGGTAATCGCGGCGTCCAACCGGTAACGGCGGCCCGGGTCAGATGCGTCGGTGCAACTTCATTTCCCAAATTTCACAACCGCGGTGCTAGCGGCCGGGCGCAAACGGCCCGCCTGGACGGCGTCCGGGTGTTGGGTACGGGCGTTGGCTGTCGGCGCAGTTGCGATCACGCGTGGTGTGAGCTGCCTGTCCGCCTTGGAGCTCCGGATTCCCCGGCAGGTCATTAAGCCGGGCGACAGCTCGGTCGAGGCGCTGTTGCCACAGGGTAGGGGCTGTCTCGAGCTGGACGCCTCCGGTTGGTCGCGGGTCCCGTTGATCGATGCCGATGGCCGCCCGCCATATCGCGACTTCGCCAACGAGGGCGGTGCTTGGGTGACTTCCCGGCGGGGCCCAGACCGGCTGGGCGTCGTCCTGGCAGGGGTGATCTCGAATTTGTTGGGCGAGGTCGGCCACTAGTCGGGACCGCTTTGTCAGATACTCACACCAGGCGGGATGCTCATAGAGCTTCTCTGGGATGCCGGGCAGCCAAGGCAACGGTGCTGGGCCGGCGGGCGCGAGCTCGGGGAGACGCCAGTAGAGGACGGCGGCCATGTCTCCTGCGGTGCGGAGGTCACGTCCACTGGCGGCAATCTGCAGGTGGAGGAGCGGGTGCTCGCCGGTCTCAGCCGCCAGGCTGAGCAGGTGTGCACGCAGCGACGGCCAGGCCGGCTCGCTGGTGAGCCCGGGCACGAGCTGGTCGGCTCGGTCGAGCGCCGCCACAGTCTGGGGGCCGACGAGCTGTTCGGCCGCGACATGAAGCCCGTCAATGTAGCGCTGGACCGCCTCGTGGAGCCGCACCGCCGGGTCATGAACCTCACGCAGCAGGGTGGTGGCGGAGATGGGCGCGTCGTCGCGGGCGAGGATCTGCTGCAGCGTCTCGGTCGGCGTGCG
>DASUYM010000266.1:0-4495 GCA_036377435.1 Propionibacteriaceae bacterium | reverse complement strand
CATTGACATGAATCTCCCGAGCCACCTCGGCGATCGGCCGAGACGACTCGATCACCATCTTTACCGCCTCGTCTTTAAACTGAGGGGTGAATTTCCTGCGCCGTTCTTGCATTTTCCATCCTCCATTCCGGGTCGGACCTTATTAGGTCCGCTGTCCGGAATCTGGGAGGCACGCCAGAAGACGGCGTCGCCAACGCGGTGGGGATTCTTGAGCAGATGTCGTCGACGAATGCTTGAGGATGCGACCTAGTCCAGGCCGGTCGGTTCCGGGCTGGTGTTGCGCAGCCATGTCGTCAGCACGCGGCAGGCGAGGCCGATGTTGCCGATCTGGCAGTGTTGATCAGCGTCCTCGGATTTCGTGAACATGCGAATCGTGATGCTGCGAGCGGCTGTGAGTGCTTTCGCCTGGGCGCGGGTGAGCGACGGTGGCTGGAAGCTGTCATGTTCCCCGCACATCAGCAGAACATCTTGTGTCACCTGCGCGCTTCCGAGGTGGTCGGCGTTCATACCAAGGAACCAGTCGACGACCTCGATCGGGTCGTGACCATCAACCAGGTACAGGGTCTGGTCCACGATCTGCTGCAGAGTCGGTATCAGGCGTGCGCGGATTCGCACGCTCCAGCGCATCAGTCGTCTGCGCCGCAGCATCGTCCGGACCGGGCCGCGCATAACCGTCGGTAACCGGTAGAGCCAGTCGAAAACGGGTGGCCACGCGACCACGCGATTGATGCGCGGTTCCCGCCCTGCAGCGCGCACTGCCCAGTATCCGCCCATGGAGATGCCAACCAGCCCGGCAGACGAAAGTCCGAAGTAGTCCAGAACGGCACCAACCGGCCGTTCCCAGTCGTGGTCGAACGTGAGGCCGTTCAGAGCACGGGCACCACCCTGACCGGGACCCTCGAACGCGACCACGTCGAACCCGGCCATCGCGATGCGCTGCCAGATGGGATAGAACTCCTCGATCAATGAGTCGAATCCGCCATGGAAGAGCACCGCTCCACCGGAGAGACGTTGTCCCCCTGCGGGTAGCCAGTAGGCGGGCAAAGAGGCGCCCGCGTAGGGAATCGCGTGTCGAATCAGATCGCCGCCGCTGAATGCGGCGTCGAACAGAGCGCGGAATCGGCGGTAGCGCTCCACCTTCGCCGCCGATCGCGGCGGCGTAAAGAACTCGGCCAGACGCAGGTATCCGACCGCATGCCGGAGCCGGCCGTCAGCGGCGGCCTGCGCCGACAGATCCTGGAATACGCCCACCCAGTCCCCCGTGGACCTCGTCCGCGCGGCCGCATCCCGCAGCTCATGCCCATCAGCCCATCCCAGACCATGAGCGCGGTTGAACTGATAGTTGAGGAACCCGCGACGGTGGAACTTTTCGAATCCCACTGGGAGCACAACTGGCTCCACGCTCGGATCAGCCACGTCGCACACACTAGAGCTGGACTGCTTGTCGGGCACGAGCTGTCTTCGATGCGCCTGCGCTGTCATAGCTGGACTGGCCCGTCAACGAGAGGTCTATCTACCAGCTGTGCGTGTGTTGTTGCTCAACCGATGTACCGGTGGCCCGGGCTCCTCGTCCTTTCGAGGAGATCGCAGGCATCCCCAGGAAGAGAAGGGAAAGGCAGCACATCAAAGCTGATTGCGGTGTGGCGCCGTTCGACGCGCCGTGATTGCGGATCTCGAAGCGGTCAGCTCAGCGCGCCTCGGCGCGCCGCCACCAGCTGAGCGTCGCGACGACGGCCAGCGCAGCAACCGGGAGCGGTAACAGCAGCTGGAGCACTGACACCTCGCTGGCGGCGGCCGCGCCGCCCATGCCCATCCACAACGCTGGCGCGGCGAAGGGGAACCAGGCCCCAGCGCCCATGGCGGTGACGAGCTGGGTTACGACCACCAGGGCCATCAGGGCGACGATTCCTGGTAGGTAGCCGCGGCGCCAGCTGGAGACCAGCGCCATCGGTGCGGCCAACGCCGCGCCCAGTAGCCCGGCGGCTGCGACCCGGGACGCCGTCTGGACGGCCGCCGTGTCCATGTCGAGTCCGAGGAGCAGGCCGCCAATCACCGTGAGGACGACTGTCGAAACGACGGTGAGGAGCGCCCAGCCGGCCAGTACCACGAACTTTGCGGCGGCGATCGACGAGCGGGGTGTTGCGATGGCGAACAGCGCGGGCAGTGCGTCGTCGACGAACTCCCGGCCAAAGCTCCATGACGCGGCGATGCCGGCCACCATGAGGATCGCCACGGTCAGCACCTGGCCAGCGGTGGCGAGGAGGCCGGCCAGGCTCAGGTCGGTGATCATCGTCGCCGCCTTCGCCGCGGACGGGGAGTCGCCGCCCAGCCGGACGAGTTGGAAGAAGGCCGTGGACAGGGCCGGCACGCCGACCGCCGCCACCAATGCGCCCCACCGGAACACGCCAGCTCGTCGGGCTTTCAGCAGCTCGAACTCCAGGGCAGCGTTCATCGCGGCCTCTGCTCCGTCTGGTCGGCCTGGAGGAGCCGCTGAAAGAACTGGTGCTCCACGTCAGCGCCATGCGGATCGAGGCTGCCGAGGATCCGGCCATGATGCAGCAGCAAGATCCGATCAGCCATCCGGGCCACCTCATCCAGATGCTGGCTGGACACCAAGGCCGAGACTCCGTCTTCACTGGCGCGCGTCCGCAGCAGCTGCCGGACCCGTACCACCCCGAGAGGGTCGAGGCTGTTGCTGGGTTCATCCAGAACCAGCACATCCGGGCGGTGAACCAGGGCCATGGCGATCCCAAGACGTTGCCGATTACCCAGCGACAAGGTGCGAGTAGCTCGATGCTGCCAATGGTCCAGCTCCAAATCGGTGATGATCGCAGCTGCGGCGACGCGCGCTGACGGCCGATCCCGGCCCTGCAGGCGGGCCGCGGAGTAGACCGATTCCGCCACAGTCAACTCGCCATACCGTGGCGGGGTCTCGATCAGGTGCCCCACTCGGCTCCACACTGCCCGGTCGGCGTCGGCCACCGGGCAGCCCAATACCTCCGCCGTTCCACTGTCTGGCCGGAGCATGCCCAGCAGCAGCCGCATCAAAGTCGACTTGCCGGCCCCGTTGAGACCGACCAGCGCGACAATCTCTCCGGCCCGGATTTCCAGGTCGACGCCGGCAACAGCCTGCTCGTCGCCGAAGCGCCTGGCGATGGCGTGGGCTCGAATAGTGACCGTGCTCATCGCAGCGGCCGGATTTCCAGCAGCGCCAGCGCAGCCGTGACAGCGTCGTCCATCGGCCCGGCGTCGGGATCGTTCGCCCATTCCAACAGGGCCGCTGTCAGTGCGCCGATCACCGCAGCTGCGGCCACCGCCGCCTGGAACGCCGGCACGCCCCGCTCCGTCAACGCGGCCGCAATGGCCTCCTCGGTCAGTACACTGTTCTCCCGCATCCGAGCCCGCAGCCCGCGATGACCGGCGCCGATCCGCAGCCGCAACCGAAACTCCGCGTCGTCGGCGTCCTCTAGCTGCTTCCAGGCGGCGAGCAGACCGCGGCGGACCCGCTCGACAACCGGCAAATCATCCGGCTGGGCGGCCACCGCGTGAGCGATAGCCGGATCATAGGGATCATCGACCACCACCAGCTCTTTGGCCGGAAAGTGCCGGAAGAACGTCATCTGCGTCACCCCGGCCGCGGCGGCGATGTCTGCGATCGTCGTCTCGTCATAGCCGCGCTCGGCGAACAGCCGCAGCGCCTCCCGCTGGAGACGCGCTCGCGTAGTCGCTGACTTACCCACACCAGAATGTTACATTCTAACATTCTGGCGGCAATGACGGCCGTGACGCTGTTGTTGAAGATGTTGACGGCCTCTAGGCCGCGATCGGTTCCCAATGTCGGCCAGCATAAGAAGCCTGCCTTGCGTCGCCGCTGCAGCCTGCGCACCGGGATATTTGCACAGCGCCGGTCTATTCGATCCGAGCGTTTAGGTACGGGTTGCCCTGGAGATCAGATCGACTGTTTAGTAGACAGCCCGGGCGGCAACGGACACTCGTGGTCAGCCGCGCACTGGTAGCCACACTGCGGAGGGGTGCTGGGCATCGTGGAACACGGTGCGGTCGCTCGCCTGTACGCGTGTGCTGGTGGCGAATGGTTCTGCGGTGCCGAGGTTGCGTCCGTAGCGTGGATGGGCACCACCGGAGACCTGCAGCCGGATCCGATGTCCGCGCTGGAACGCGTGCGCGACGGGCCATAGATCAATCTCGACGGTATGGGGCGCGTCCGGTGCGGCATCGCTGAGACGCACGATCCCGTCGGAGATGTTGATCGACCGGCCGCGCGGGGTGACGTCGCAGAGGCGGGTATGCAGGTCGATGTGCGGCAACGACGCCTGCACATACAGGCGGACCCGCACCGGGCCGATCACCTCCAGATCGGCGGCTTGGGGGTCGCTGGTGAAGGTGAGCACGTCCGGTCGGGCCTCGAGGCGGCGGTTGTCGGCAGGGCCGGCGGACAATGCGACGACGGTACCTCCGATGGACGGGGTTGGATCCG
>DASUYM010000265.1:0-4019 GCA_036377435.1 Propionibacteriaceae bacterium | reverse complement strand
GAGGAGGGGTTGGCGCTCCTCGATGCGGCGATGGTTCGCATCCTGGCCCGGGCAACCTCGCCGCGTGCGACAAGCGTGATGTACTGCGCGGCGATTGGCTCGTGCTACGAGGTGCAGGAGATCGCGCGGGCAGCGGAGTGGTCGGTCGCCCTCGACCAGTGGCTCGGCACACTGCCCCAACTGGGTGGCGCCTACTTCGGGAACTGTCGGATCTATCGCGCGATTCTGATGCGTCTGCGCGGGGACTGGCCTCGGGCCGAAGCCGAGTTCCAGCAGGCATGCCGTGACCTGGCTGTGGACGGGCAACTGGTGGCCGGCCATGCCTGGTACGAGCTGGGCGAGCTGCGGCGGCTGCGGGGAGAGCCAGGTGTTGAGGAGGCCTTCGAGCAGGCGACTGCCTTTGGGCACGTCGCCCAGCCGGGACTCGCGCTCTACCGGCTAGGCCAAGGCAACGCGCAGGCGGCGGGCGCAGGTTTGCGGCGGGTCTTGGCCGAGCGCGAGCGGGCGGGCGACCGGCTCATCCTGCTCCCGGCGGCCGTTGAGGTCTGCCTCGCCGCTGGTCGGATCGATGACGCGAAGGACTTCATCACCGAGATGGCGCAGACCGCCCACACCTACCCGACAACCGCGATGCGGGCCATTCTGGATACCGCCCATGGGGCCGTTGCACTGAGTGAGGACCGGCCCGCCGACGCACTGGCCCGCTTGCGGGCCGCCTCGGAGCGGTGGCGGGAGCTCGACGCCCCGTACGAGATCGCCCAGGTCGGCGCACGGATCGGGGAGGGGTGCCGTGCACTCGGTGACGAAGAGGGCGCGCGGATGGAGTTCCGCGCGGCTCTAGCGACCTTCGAGCGGCTCGGGGCACGGCCGGACGCATCCCGGGTCCGCGGGCTGTTATCGGGTCGGAACGCGCACCTTGCCGCACTGAGCCCGCGGGAGATCGAGGTGCTGGGTCTGATCGCCATGGGCCGGACCAACGCTGAGATTGCCACTCAGCTGTATCTGAGCGAGCGAACCATTCACAGGCACGTCAGCAACATCCTGACCAAGCTCGACGTCCGCTCCCGTACGTCCGCCGCGGCATACGCGGTTCAGCATGGGCTTACCTGACGTGGCGATCAACGTGATCAGCACCCAAACTCCGGCCAGCAGTGCCAGGACCACCAGCAAGTACCGGACGCGCAACTTGGATACCGGGTCGCATCTCGACCGAGGAGAACGCCGCGAGGCGCCAGCTGGGCGGCGGAGATATGTGCCGGATCCTGGCGCAGGGCACTAGGTGACGACCCCAGGGCTTGGCGCCGCCAAGTTGACCGCCGCGAACAACACCAGTGTGACGATGAAGTGGCAGCCGGCCGCCCGTCGCCGAGCTGAGCATGCCCTGGTATATCTGCGTCGAAAGCGTCGCCACGTCCAGATGGGAGAGCACCAACCATGAATGGAAGGCAATCCTTCACACCGTATGAGTTCCTCGATCGTCTCAGGCGGGATGAGCTCCGCCACCCGGTCGTTTTGTTCGGATTGGTCAAGCCCGTCGAGGACGATGACGATTATCTACTGTTCGCGCATGGGTCCGTCTGCGAGAACTGGATCCGGATTGGGTTGAACAGCATCGAGACGATTGAGTTCCTGAATTTCGTGCCTTGTGACGATCACACTCATCCGTTGGTTCTTCTCGTCCTCAAGCAGCCAGAGACAGACGAAGGACGGTTGTTTTCGTCCCTCGTCCAGGTGACTTCTGGTCAAGCCCGGAACCAGTTGTCCATGCCACGAGAGCGTCGCTACAACAAAGCGCCGTTCAGGCTCTCACATCAGCGGCGTTTGGCTCAGAACGGTTTAACGCACGGGCCACCAGGACCGGGATCGTGCTCCGCCTGCCCGGCGTGGGTAGATGACAACGGCTGGTTCGGCATCCTGGTTGACTGTGACGCCACCACGTGCACCTACGAGGAGTACTAGCCCAAACTTGACCCGTCGATGCCCCGGTGCGCACGGGTGTCAAGCGCGGCGCCGTTTGTTCCTGCACTATCGGACATCTCTGCGAGCACTGCGAGGGCTGCGCAAAGGGGTCAGGCGGGCGACATAGATTCCGACCGGCCTCGGAGCCTGCTCTTGGCGCGACGGTTCGGCAGCAACAGCAGCGGATCAACCGCCGCCCGGTCCGCGCCAGGTCCTCGACACCGAGTGGGCAAGGAAATTACGGTGGCGCCGCATGCTCGCCGCCGAACGGCGACGACAGTCTGCCCGCGCCTAGCATGATTCCGCACACCGAGCCGCTGCCCGGGACATTTGCCGGGTAAGGAACCCGGGAACATCGATCACTCGGCCCACCGATGGGAGACCGTCCATGCAAGGCAAGACCGTCACCGCGCAAGCCCGGCCCGACTCCATGCCCCTCGCGGGCCAGCGCCCAGGTCCGCCGTTCTTCGGGATCCTGATCGTGGCCGGCCTCATCGTTATCGGGGCGGGCCTGCGGTCGACGGCCAACATCGTCGGCCCGCTGTTCCTTGTCATCACCTTGGTGATCACCGTCGCGCCGCTGCGCAACTTGTTAGTCCGGCGCCGCTGGCCGTCCTGGCTGGCGAGCGCGGTCTCCCTGATGACGATCTACGCGCTCCTAGTGCTCATCTTGGGGTCGGTGGCGTTCGCAGTCGCCCGGCTGGTGGGGACGCTACCTGAGTATGCGAACGCGTTTGACCGGATTTTCACCTACCTCCTCGACCTCAGCACCCGGCTTGGTTACGGGCAGGAGCAGCTCGAGCGACTGGCCTCGTCGGTTCAGCTAAGTAGTCTGGCTGGCCCGGCTCAGGCTCTGCTGAGCGGCATCAGCGGCGGGGTCTCCCTGCTACTCCTGATTGTCACAGTGGTCATTTTCCTGGCCTTCGAGGCCGCGAGCATGCCGGAGCGACTCGGGGTAATCCGCGAGACCCGTCCGCATATCGCCGACGGCCTGGCCAACTTCGCCACCAGAGTTCGAAAGTACTGGATCGTCACCACGGTGTTCGGCTTCATCGTCGCAGTCCTCGACGTGATCGCCCTGGCGATCATCGGCGTCCCCCTATTCGTCACGTGGGGGGTGCTGGCATTCGTCACGAACTACATTCCAAACATTGGCTTTATCCTCGGTGTGATTCCGCCGGCCCTCATCGCTCTGCTCGACGGGGGAGTTGGCAGCGCGGTCGCCGTCGTGGTCGTCTACACGGTCATCAACGTGGTGGTTCAGACCATCATTCAGCCACGGTTCACTGGGGATGCGGTGGGTATCAGCGCCACGGTTGCCTTTGTGTCGCTGATCTTTTGGGCGTACGTTCTCGGTACTCTTGGCGCATTGCTGGCTGTCCCAGCCACTTTGTTCCTGAAGTCGGTCCTGCTCGACAACTCGGTCCCGGCCAGCTGGGTCAACGCGTTGGTCAGCGCGTCGCCGAGCAAGGAGAGGCCACGTGCCGTCCGTCGAACAGATCGACAACCGGCGGAGGGGTCGAGCTGAGGACCGGATCCCCAGATCGCTCATGACAGAATGGGCTGTGACGTTCCTCCTCTGACTCAGTCCGGCGCCGTAGGACGGTGGGGTCTTGAAACGCCGGCGTAAGCCTGATGACGGTCGAGGAAGTCAGAACATCGTCGGACGGCGCGGTCGACGTCGAACTGACGGACGAGGCGAATCTCGATCAGCTCAGTCCGAAGTCACGGGCGGCACTCCGTCATGCGGGAGCTGCCGAACTGCCCCACGGGAGCCACCTTGACACCTAGCTGAAGCCGGAGCGACCAAGGAGTTGAGACGCATTGAGCGGCGGCGGTTCGACGCCTATTCAGGGTGAGTACGGCTGGCGTAATGCAGCCACATGTGCTGTGATCATGCGCACATTCGCCTCAGAATCCCAGTGAGGCTTCGCCTCTGACCGCCGAGCCTGGGCTGGCGTCCTCAACCGGACGCGGTTCCGGGCGCGGCAACATGGCCGCGCTCTGCGCTGGCGACGTAACTGTCCAGCTGGTGCCACCCAGCCATGTTGTCCAGGCCG
>DASUYM010000264.1:0-6697 GCA_036377435.1 Propionibacteriaceae bacterium | reverse complement strand
ACTGGCAGATCCCGGCGCCCATGATGATCATGGACCGACCGTTGGACTGCTCGGCGTTGGCCGCGAATTCTCGGGCAATCCGGATGCAGGCTTGGGCCGGCACGCTGGTGATCTCTGCCTGCCAGGCCGGCGTGTACGGCGCCGTCGAGTCGTCGTAGCCAGTCGGCCAGTTCCCTGGAAGATCAGGCCGGGCGACTCCATGCTGGGCGAGCATCAGGTCGAACACCGTGGTGACTACGCGATCGCCAATCCTGCGAACCGGCACGCCCCGACGCAGCACGGAGCCCGATCCGTCCGCCGCTTCGAAGCAAGGGAGCAGCACCTCAACGACCTCAGCGTCGGCATCGACATCGCGGATCGAGAGAGCCGGCGTCACGCCCTCGAGATCCAGGTTCCATCGACCAACGCCGGAGTCGGCGTAGCGGAAGCCCATCGAACCGTTGGGAACCACCGGCTTGCCGTTGGCGGCGTCCAGCAGCACCGTCTTCCAGGCGGCTTCCGGCTGGGCGTCAGCGCCCGATTCAAGGTCGACCTCGGTCAGGAACTTCCCTGGCACCAGGCCGCCATGCTCGGCGTTGTCGGTCAGCGTGATCAAGAACGGAAGGTCGGTGTAGGTCTTCACAAAGTCGGTGAAGAACGGCACCTGCCGGTCGACGAAGAACTCCTTCAAGATCACGTGGGTCATCGCCATGGCCAGCGCGGCGTCCGTGCCCGCCTGGGCCGGCAACCACTCATCGGCGAACTTGGTGTTGTCGGCGTAGTCCGGGCTCACGGTCACGATCTTGGTGCCCCGATACCGAACCTCTGCCATCCAGTGCGCATCGGGGGTCCGGGTCACCGGGACGTTGGAACCCCACATCATCAGGTACGTGGCGTCCCACCAGTCGCCGGATTCCGGTACGTCGGTTTGATCACCGAACACCTGAGGGCTGGCCACCGGCAGGTCGGCGTACCAGTCGTAGAAGGAGGTCATCACTCCGCCGATGAGCTGGGTGAAGCGAGTTCCAACGCAATGCGACACCATCGACATCGCTGGAATGGGTGAAAAGCCGGCGATCCGATCCGGCCCGTAGGTCTTGATCGTGTGCACCTGAGCCGCCGCGATCATCTCCACTGCCTCGGCCCATGACACACGAACGAGTCCACCCTTGCCGCGCGCCTGGTGGTAGCGACGCCGACGCTCGGGATCGTTGACCACGTCGGCCCATGCCAGAACGGGGTCGCTCAATCGCTGCTTGGCTTCCCGATACATCTCCAGCAGGACTCCGCGGGCGTACGGATACCTGACTCGGGTGGGGGAGTAGGTGTACCAGGAAAAGGCCGCACCGCGCGGGCAGCCGCGCGGCTCGTACTCTGGTCGATCAGGACCGACCGACGGATAGTCGGTCTGCTGGGCCTCCCAAGTAATGATCCCGTCGCGGACGTAGATCTTCCAGGAGCAAGAACCCGTGCAGTTCACACCGTGGGTGGACCGGACGACCTTGTCGTGACTCCAGCGATCGCGGTAGAAGACATCGCCAGCCCGACCGCCCTTGCGGAAGGCCACCCGACCATCGTCGGACTCCTCCCATCTCGTAAAAAAACGACCGAGTTTCAATAGGGCGTCGGACGCTTTGCCATCGACCCCGGCGGGGACCGGAGGATTCATGAAAATGACGATATCGATCGTTTTTGCCGCTCTGGAAGTGACCAACGTCCCCCCTTTGCTTTAGAGCTGCTCGCGCATCGTGCGGTGAGCCGCATCGGCCCCGGCTGGGCGCTACAGCAAACTGGCGAGCGAGACGCTGGGATTGGCGAGGTCGTCGACGTTGACCCGGCGTGATGACTGGACGAGTCGTTCGATGTCGTCGGCAACGTCTGAGATGTTGATGTTCATACCGGCCTGGACGCGTTGCTCATGGAGCCAGAAGGCAATGACCTGACGGGAGTCAGCGTGCCGGCGGAAGATGACCTGGTCGTAGCCGTTTGGGCCGATGTCACCGGTGTACTCCATGCCGAGGTCGTACTGATCTGAGAAGAAGTACGACGGTCGTGCGTCGACTGCATCCTGTCCGAGCATCGCTTTGCCGGCGGTGGCGCCTTGGCGTCGGGCATTGGCCCAGTGCTCGACCCGAATGTGCCGACCCAGGCGCGGGTTGTATGCGTGGGCTATGTCGCCGGCCGCGAAGATGTCTGGATCCGAGGTGCGCAGGTACTCGTCGACGACGATTCCGTCGTCGACCTTGAGGCCGGCCTTTGCGGCGAGTTCTGTGCGGGGGACGACGCCCACGCCAACGATGACCATGTCGGCGTCGATCCGGGTCCCGTCGCGCAGAATGACACCGGTCACCGCCCCCTGCCTGCCGGTGAGTTCGGTCGCCGTTGCCCGGTAGCGCAGATCCACACCGTTGCTGCGGTGCAGCTCGGCAAAAAGGGGTGCGACCTCGGGGCCGAGGACACGCTGCAGGGGCAGATCGGCGGACACCAGAAGCGTGACGTCCAGTCCTGCCGCGCGGGCAGCGGAGGCGGTTTCCAGCCCGATCCAGCCAGCGCCGATAACGACTACCCGTTTCGCTCGGGCAAACTCGATCTTGATGCGGTCACTGTCTTCGACGCTACGCAAGTAGTACACGCCGTCCAGATCGGCACCTGGAACGCCCAAACGTCGCGGTGTCGAACCCGTCGCGAGCAGCAGCTTGTCGTAGTGGAGCTGTCTGCCGGTAGCGGTGGTGACGGTCCGTGTGGGCGGGTCGAGCGAGGTCAGTGCAACACCGAGACACAACTCCACCGCGTGCTCGGAGTACCAAGGCGCCGAATGGACGAAGATGCTGTCGCGGTCAGCGTGGCCCTGGAGATAGTCCTTGGACAGGGGAGGGCGTTCGTAGGGACGGTGAGACTCCTCGCCGAACAGGGTGATCCTGCCGTCGAAGCCTTCCTCGCGCAGGGTCTGTGCTGCGATCGCGCCGGCCAGGCCGCCGCCGACGATGATGAAGTGGGGTTCGGTTGTCATGAGTGATCCTTGTCGTGGGACAGCAGATGGTCTGCGTCGAGCGGGTCAGGCACGGCGCGCCGCGGGCGCTTCTTGGGCGGCGATCAGGGTGAAGAACTCGGCGCGAGAGGCGGCGTCGCGGCGGAGCTGGCCGTGCAGTGCGGAGGTGACCGTACTGGTCCCCGATGCGCCGACGCCACGTACGGTCATGCACAGATGCTCGGCCTCCACGACGACACCCAGACCGCGCGGCGCAACGTGATCTTGGAGCCAGTCAGCGACCTGTTGGGTCAGCCGTTCCTGCACCTGGGGGCGGCGGGCGAACAGCTCGACTACCCGAGCCAACTTGGAGAGGCCAAGAATCCGCTTCCCTGGTAGGTAGCCGACATGAGCCACCCCGACGAACGGCAGCAGATGATGCTCGCAAACCGACTGCACCGGGATCGACCGGGCGATGATCAGCTCGTCATATCCGGCGTCGTTGGGGAATGTGGTCAGGTCGAAAGGCCGCGGGCTGAACATCTCGGCGTAGGCGTGCGCCATCCTGGCCGGAGTAGCGGCCAGACTTTCGGTGTCGAGGTCGACACCGAGGGTCACCAGAAACGCGGCTGCCGCCTGCTCCGCGGCGACCAGATCAACTCCACTCAGCGGTTGGACTACCCGCAGCGCGGCCCGGCTGTGACCATGTGTCAGCGCTGTGGCGGACAGCGAGTGTGACGCCATCGTTGACTCCTCTTCTAAAGGACAGTAACGTTAACGTTAGATCGCGCTGGTCTCTTTCGTCAAGAGATCTATTTTTTAGAAGAGGTAGCGTCATGACCCACGACGATCTTCCGGAACAGGTAGCTGGCATCGCGGCACTCGCCGACCCGATTCGGCGCGACCTTTACCTCTACGTCAGCGCTCAACGGGCGCCGGTCAGCCGCGACCAAGCCTCAGACGCCATCGGCATCGCGCGTCACACGGCGAAGTTCCACCTCGACAAGCTGGCTGAAGAAGGTCTGCTCGACACCGACTTCAAGCGGCTCTCCGAACGTCGAGGCCCCGGGGCAGGCAGGCCCACCAAGCTCTATCTGCGATCCAGCCGACAGCTGTCGGTGACGTTGCCTGAACGCCGATACGACCTCGCCGCGCAGCTACTAGCCAGCGCCATCGACGACGCGATCAGGGACGGCACCACTGTCACCGACGCCGTTACCACGGCCGCCGCCCACTGGGGCCGCACCGTCGCAGACCAGGCCCGAGCAGCGGCTGGTCCTCGACCAAGCAGGGAACGGCTTCTCACCTGTACGTGCGAAGCCCTGGCTGAATACGGCTACGAACCACACCGCATCGCCGGGGCGATCGTGCTGGCTAATTGCCCTTTCGACACCCTGGCCCGGGAGCACACCCAACTTGTTTGTGGCATGAACCTCGCCATGTTGACTGCGGTCACCAACAGAGTCAGCAAGACAGCGCTGGCTGCCCGGCTGGAACCCGCGTCGGATCGATGCTGTGTTGTCCTCGATGTCGCCGTTGACGAGAAGTGAGGACGAGAGGCGCGATTTGATCGGGTGGGGCTGCCTCGTCTATCGGGACCAGAATTAAAGGCCGTCTGGATTCGCCGAGCGCGCCGGCCAGTGTGTATCTTGGTCCGTTGGTGCCGCCCGTCGCGTGGCATTCGCGCGCCCCTATAGCTCAGCAGGCAGAGCGTCTCCATGGTAAGGAGAAGGTCTGCGGTTCGATTCCGCATGGGGGCTCGGACTCCGTCTCTGGTGCAACCGCGCATCGGCGGAATAAGCGGTTCCTCCGGACCGTTTGCCCGACCGGGAGATCGGTAGGGGAGACCACAGCGGGATAGCTCAGGCGGTAGAGCAAGCGGCTCATAATCGCTGTGTCGCGGGTTCGAGTCCCGCTCCCGCTACCTGCACCACGAGCACCGACGAAGACTTAAGGACACGCCATGGCCAAGACCGTCGACGTACGGCCAAAGATCACGCTGGCTTGCACGCAATGCAAGGAGCGGAACTACATCACCAAGAAGAACCGGCGCAACGACCCGGATCGCCTTGAGCTGAAGAAGTTCTGCCCGCGCTGCAAGACCCACACGCCACACCGCGAGACCCGCTGACGAAACTGAGCTATCCCGAGCCGCCATTGATCGGGCTCGCCCACGGCAGCAGGCATCCTGAGGGCAGTCTCGGTATTGAGCGGCTCATGGCCGCAGTCGCCGATCAGGCGAAGATCGTCACGGTGCCGGCCTACCTTGAACTGGCGGAACCAGACCTGAGTACGGCTGCACGGCAGCTCGCCGAGGCTGGCCACACCACTGCCGTGGTCGTGCCCCTGCTCTTCACTGAGGCGTTTCACGCCACCGTCGACGTCCCCGAGACAGTTCGTGACGTCACCGGATCCCTCCCACTTGACCTGGTGATCGCCGACATCTTGGGTACTGGCGACGACGTCGCAGGCCTGCTCCGCCACAGCCTGGTTGCGGCGAGCATCGACGATGAGAGCTCGGTGCTGCTCTTTGGCGTCGGATCGTCCAGGCCGGTGGCAAATGAGGCAGTTTTTGATCTTGCGGGTCGGCTCGGGGATGGCCGTCCCCGTCCGGTACGTGCCTGTTTCGGCACATGCTCGCCAGGCGTCGCCGACGTGCTCGACGGGTTGCCCGAGCCGGTCGCGATCGTGCCGCTGTTCCTCTCCGAGGGTTTGCTGCTCTCACCGGTACGCGAGCTCGCGTCCCAGCACGGCTGGCGGATGGCCGAACCGCTGGCTGATCGGGCCGCTGATCTCGTCCGGCAGCGTTACGACCGCGCGTGGGCGCGCCGCCCATTTTGAGCTACTCGCGACATTGCTCGCTCCGCTCGCTGAGGCTGGCGCTTGTGAGCCACTGCCTTCCTCACTCCGTTAGCGTTGCTTCCATGGCCATCACCGAGGCACACGCTGGCCGAAGCTATCCACCCAACGATCCCTACCAGGTATCGGCGGCGAAGATCTCCGAATTCGCGACAGCGTTGGGCGACGACAACCCCCGATATCGCGACGAGTCGCCGATCGCCCCGCCCACCTTTGCCGCGGTCATCTCGGCACAGGCGTGGAACCAGTTGTTCAGCGACCCGGAGCTGGAACTGTCGCTGGAGAGGATTGTGCACGGCGACCAGCGCTTCCTCTTCCACCGCCCGTTTCGAGCAGGTGATGTTGTGATTGCGACGGTGACCATCGACAAAGTGCGGGTGCGCGCAGGGTCGGAGCTCGTTTCGGCCACAGTTGGCATGTCAAGCCGCGATGGCGAGCAGATCTGTTCCGCGCACGCCACCTTCTACCACGCTCGGGAGGCACTGACGTGAAAGCCACTGTCGCAGAGGGCGTCGAAATCGGTACTCGGCTTCCATCGCTCACCCTCCGCTTCACCAGGGAACGGCTGGTTCGCTACGCCGGCGCCTCGACCGACTTCAATCCGATCCATTACTCCGAGCACTTCGCCAAGCAGGCGAGGCTGCCAGGTGTCATTGCCCATGGGATGCTCACCATGGGAACAGCACTTCGGGTGGTTACTAACTGGGTGGGGGATCCGAGCCCCGAGTCGGCTCAATTTAGTCCCCCACGTGGTGGTGGATCTTGTTGAGGGCGGTGCGGATGTCGTCGGGGACGGGCTGCTCGGCGGTGAACGTGTGGTGGCCGGTGTTGATGGTGACCTGGCGGTAGCGGCGCAAGGTCTTGACGAACCGGCTGATGGTCCAGCCGGTG
>DASUYM010000263.1:0-3865 GCA_036377435.1 Propionibacteriaceae bacterium | reverse complement strand
GTACGCCGTCTCGAAGGAGAAGTCGACGATCCCGGCCGCGGCGAGCGCGTAGTAGATAGGGACCCACACCCGCAACATGACTCCGGCCATGATGAGGGAGAAGCTGCGGATCATCCAGCGGCGGTGCTCGCCGAACCGGCCCGCCAAGCGAGAATCAGGCCCGACACACCAAGCGCGTTGGCAGCCGCCACATAGGTCGCGCCGAAGAACCGGTGCACGCGGACGAACCGGTGCCGAAGCCGCCGCACGAACTGGAACGGTCCGATCAGCAAGGCGAGCACGCCGCTGAGCACATGCACGCCGAGGGCGAACTCGTGCCGGAGGTAGGCCTCCCGCTGCTCGGTGAAGTAGACCTCGGGGTCGAACGTGAGGTACCGCGACACGATGATGACGATGTAGATGCAGGCCAAGGTCATGATCACCCAGCCCGGTCCGGCCAGCCCGCGGGCAAGGCGCCCGTGCGGCAGTGGACGGTCAGGAGTGGTGGGGTGCCTGATGCGCTCGGTGGTGCTCATGGCGTCATCGCCAGGTTGTCCTGAGCCGCGGTCGACGCCAGAGATCAAGGGATCGATCGACGTCCCGCTGTGGGGTGATCACGGCTACTCCAACCACACGCGCTGAACGTATTCCAGCCGACCCGGGACCGCCTCCTGCTGAGGTAGAAGATCAAATCATCCTCGAGTGGGAGTGCGAATCCAGCAATGCGCCGCCGCCGCGTCATGGTTTGCCTAGCCGTCGTGATCATCCACACGCCTCGGGAATCGACAGCCCCGATGCACGCCTCGACGACCCGCATGCTCACGCTGTTACACGTCATCGCCCTCGCGCCGATCGCCGGTAGGCCCTCCCAGGGTCTCTTACGGCCCAGCGATCTTGGCCCGCTCGTCTGCATAGGCGCGCGCGTCCAACGCATCGAGCACCGCCAGCTGCGCACTGTAGAAGGCGACAACGGCGTAATCCATGGCGTCGACTGCGTCCCGCTCGGCTCGATCGGCGTCTTTCGCCGCGGCCTTGGCGTCTCGTTGGTCGGATCGCTTGTCGATCTTCGCTTTGATGTCATCCATCCAGGCCGAAGAATCCGCCTTCACCTGCGCCCACTTGCCCTGGACTTGATCGGACGTCTGCTCAGCTTGCTGTTTGACATCCATGAGGGCCAGGTTCGCGTCAACCCGAGCCTGGTCGATGCGTTGCTTTAGCTGGTCCCGGGACTCGGCGCTCGCCGACCTGATGCTCGCGACGGTTTCGTTGGCTTGCTGCTGGAGTTTTTCGAGCTGTGCGGAAAAGTCCATCGGTGCTCCTCGACGGGGCCGATGCCGACCGGATGCCGGACGCTTGAGGCCATCCAATCAGAGCCTTCTTCTCCACGTGAAGCGGTCCCGACCTGTTCAGAAGATCGGCGGCGGGTACTCCGGATAGACACGACGAGGCCACCAGCAAGCAGGCCCGCACCAGTCACGAGATCTCGTGACCGCGATGGCAACTTGCCTGGATTAGTGGGTGGCCGTCGCGGCGTCGAGCACGGCCTCGAACTGATCCAGCATCCAGTCGAGCTCCTCCTCGGTGATGATCAACGGCGGTGCGAATCGAATCGTGATGTCGTGGGTCTCCTTCGCCAGCACTCCGCGTTGCGCGAGGCCTTCGGCGGCCTGCCGGCCCGACAGTACCGCCGGATCGAGGTCCACCCCGGCCCATAGCCCTACGGTGCGAACCTCGGTGATCCCCCGGCTGCCTTCCAGGGGCTCTAGCCGGCTCCGGAGCCGCTCGCCCAGGACGCGCGCGCGTTCTTGGAACTCCCCGGTCTCCAGGAGGCCTACCACTGCATGACCAACCGCGACTGCCAGCGGATTTCCGCCGAAAGTCGACCCGTGGCTGCCCGGAGTGATCACGCCCAGAACGTCATTTCGAGACACGACGGCGGACACCGGCACAATCCCACCACCGAGCGCCTTACCCAACATGTAGACATCGGGTACGACGTCCTCGCGTTCGCAGGCGAATGTCGTTCCGCACCGTCCCAAGCCCGACTGAATCTCGTCGGCAAGGAACAGCACGCGAGACTCGGTACAGATCCGCCGCACTGCCGCGAGGTATCCCGCCGGCGGCACGAAAACGCCGGCTTCGCCCTGCACTGGCTCCAGCAGCACCGCAACGGTCCTCGGGGTGATTGCCCCAGCCACTGCATCCGCATCACCGAACGGGACAGCAACAAACCCCGGGGTGAATGGGCCAAAGCCGCGGCGCGCGATGTGATCATTGGAGAAGCTGATCACCGTGGTGGTGCGGCCGTGGAAGTTGTTCGTCATCACCACGATCTGGGCCTGTTCCTCGGGCACGCCCTTGACGTCATACCCCCAGCGGCGCGCCACCTTGATCGCAGTCTCGACGGCCTCTACACCTGTGTTCATCGGTAAGACGCACTCCATGCCGGCCAGTGCAGCAAGATCCCGACAGAAGGGGCCAAGCTGGTCGTTGTAAAAGGCGCGACTGGTCAAGGTGAGCCGATCAAGCTGGGCGCGCGCGGCCTCGATCAGGGCGGGATGCCGGTGGCCGAAGTTGAGCGCGGAATAGGCGGCCAGGCAGTCGAGGTAGCGGCGGCCGTCGACGTCGGTCACCCAGGATCCGTCGCCATGGGAAGCGACCACTGGCAGCGGGTCGTAGTTGTGCGCCGCAAATGTCTCGGTCAGTTCGATCTGGCGTGCGCTTCGCGACAATGTCTCAGTCAAGGTGGCCTCCTTTCCGATCAGCCGTCCGGGCTAACCATCACCGAGCACGTCGAGCACGATCTGGCCCCCGTGTTGACCCCGGCGGCCAGCGAACTCTCGACAATATTGAACTTCATGTGGCAATTCATGTGCGGCCGGCCATCGTCTGCGTCGAGGTCCGCACCGTCCGCACATGCGCACGAAGCCATCCTCGACGACCCGCCGCTAGTGCGCAATTCCCGACCCTCGCAATCGAGAAACACCTAGCCAGAACCATATTCATCGAGGCAAGCCCGAAAACGTGGCCGAGTCAGGTCCGACGCTCGATGCGCAGTTTCCACAGCTCCTTTCAGGGCGGTTTCCACAGATTTCATGGATTCCGCACGATTGGGGATCGGCGTACGCATGCTTCCGGGTGGAGGTGGGCGATGGTTGCGACGGAGTCGAAGAAGCAGATCGGGATGCGCGGGGAGGACCTGGCCTGTGCGGAGTTGCAGCGGCAGGGCTTGCAGGTGCTGGAGCGGAATTGGCGTTGCCGGCTGGGAGAGATTGACATTGTGGCCGCGGAGGCTGGCGCAAATGGTCTCACCCTGGTCTTTTGCGAGGTGAAGTGCCGCAGTGGGCTCGGTTTCGGGCATCCGCTTGAGGCGATCACCTTCTCGAAAATGCGGACCCTGCGGCAGCTCGCGGCTTTGTGGATGCGTGAACATCACGTCAAAGCATCGGCCATCAGGTTGGACGCCATTGGTGTCGTGTTGGCTCCTGGTCAGGAGCCGTCCCTGACCCATGTGAGGGCGGTGGGTTGAGTGGCGGCGGCGTGTGCCTGGTCGGTGGCACTGGTTGGACTCGAGGGGCGGATTGTCGAGGTGGAGGCTGATATCGGTGCCGGGTTGCCACGCACCGTGCTGGTGGGACTTCCCGATTCGGCTCTCTATCAGGCACGTGATCGCTGTAAGGCGGCGGTCAGCAACTCCGGGCAAGAGTGGCCGATCTCGCTGCTGACCATCAAGGCCGGCAGTCAGTACGATCTGGCGATCGTCGCCGCCGTGCTCGCGGCGCAGGGAGTCTTCGGTGTTGAGGAGTTACGCCGAACGGTGCTGCTGGGTGAGTTGGGGCTGGATGGTCGGCTTCGGCCGGTCCGCGGCGTGCTGCCCGCCACTCTT
>DASUYM010000262.1:0-19469 GCA_036377435.1 Propionibacteriaceae bacterium | reverse complement strand
GAGCCCGTTTACCATCACTATGGACCCCATCGGGCCGGCCTGCCGCCGCTGATTCCGTACTTCCGCGAGGTGTGGCGGCGGCGGGGCTTCGCGGCCGAGATGAGCCGGGCCACCATGCGGGGGGCCAATACGTCGACGTTCTTCGGGCAGGCGTGGCTGATTCTCAACCCTTTGCTGCTCGCCGCTGTCTACTACGTCCTCGTGACGATCATCCGCCGCCAGAGCGATCCGGCCTTCTTCGCCCATCTCACCCTGGGGATATTCGCCTTCCAGCTGGTGGGTACCTCGATCACCAGCGGCGCGACCTCGGTGACGAGCTCCGGCAAGCTGCTGCTGAATACACCCTTTCCCCGGCTGCTGATTCCGTTGTCGGCGGTGCGTACGGCGTTCTTCCGTTTCCTGCCCACCGTGCCGGTCTACTTTGTGTTCCATGCAATCTTCCTGACCCACGTGTGGTCACCCAAGATGCTGCTCTCCCTGTACTTCCTTGGGACCATGATCGTCTTCGGCATGGGATTGGCTGCCTTCTTTGCGGCGCTCCAGGTCTACTTCCGCGACACGTCGAGCTTCCTGCCGTTCTTCGTGCGGATCTGGATGTACTTGTCCCCGATCCTGTGGGCGCCAGAACACATCATGGGCAGATTCTCGGGGCCGATCATGACGCTTATCCAGCTCAACCCGATGTACTCCATGATCGGCGGCTATACCGAGCTGTTGCAGGGCGACGCGTTTCCCACCCCCTACATGTGGATCTCCGCTGCGGTGTGGGCACTCGCAGCTGCCGTCATCGGGTTCCTGTACTTCATCTCGAGGGAGCGTGAGTTTGCTGTCCGTCTTGTCTAACGGCGAGCACCCGCTGGCAGTCAAGGTCAGTGACCTCTCCATTACCTACCGCACGACCTTCGAACGCAAGCCGACGCTGAAGCAGGCTTTGGTCCGTTTCGGCCGTGGGCAGCGCGCCGTGAGGGAAGTGGAAGCGATCAAAGACGTCTCCTTCGACGTGCGTACGGGTACCGCCATGGGCATCATCGGCTCAAACGGGGCCGGCAAGTCCACCTTGATGCGGGCGATGGCTGGCATCCTGCCGCCTACCAGCGGTTCGATCGAGGTTTGGGGTCGGGCCAGCACACTCCTGGCGCTCGGCGTCGGTTTCAACAAGAATCTGTCGGGGCGGGAGAACATCATCCTCGGCGGCCTGGCCGCCGGCCTTTCCCGCCGAGAAGTGGAGGAGCGTGCCGACGAGGTGGCCGAATGGACCGAGCTCGGCGACTTCATCGACATGCCGATGCGGACGTACTCCTCGGGCATGTCCGCACGCGTGGAGTTCTCCGTTGCCGTCCATATGAAGCCTGACATCTTGATGATCGATGAAGCTCTGTCCACCGGCGATGCCCACTTCCGGGAAAAGGCAAACGCCAAGATGGCGGAATTGCGGGACAGCGCCCGGGCCATGTTCCTGGTTAGCCACGGGCTTGGCAACATCAAGGAGATGTGCAACGAGGCAATCTGGCTGGACCGCGGCAAGCTGATGATGCGTGGCGAGCCGGCAAAGGTCGTCAACGCCTATATGAAGTTTGTGAAGGTCAAGAAGTCCGCGTCGGCCATGGAGGATCTCTAGCTCGCGAACCCGTTCGCGTACGTTTCTCACCACAGCCGCGAAAACGAGCGGATTATCCGCACAGAACGCGTGCGTATCTCATCACAGCCGTCGAAACGTACGCCTGAGACGCCGTGATTCAGCCCGGAGCTAACCGGCCTCAAGCCTCCACTTGAGGAAGTCCGCCAGGTCACCGGACTCCCCGTCGCGGCCACCCTTGCCGACGATCAGTGGTGGTGGTGTCGGCTTCAACTTCACACCCGAGAGTCGCTCGCGCAGGCCGCCTGGAACCGTCAGCACGTAGTACGAGCCGTCCTCGCCGATCGCGAGGCTCTCGTTCTTGCGGAGGTACCAGCCGACCTTGTCCGTCTTCACCGACTGGCCGGTATACAGCGTCGCCCGCAGCGGACCGGGAGCGATGCCCTTGGCCTTGGCCGTAGCGACGAATTCGTCGATGAGCTTCTGAGCCTGACGCGATTCGCCGCGCTCCTGAGCTGCGGCGAGCTCAGCCCGTCGGGCAGCCTCCTCGGCGCGTGACATATAGGGATCGTAACGGTCACCGACACGCCGTGGCTGGGCGGCAAGCCATGTAACGATCGATCGTGCACGCCGGACAGACCGAACCGGCCGCATAGACTGCCGGTGCTCTTCCCCCGATGAAGGAACCGATGACCCAGACCACCGTGAGGCGCGAATCGGGCCCAGACGACGACGGCGGTACGCCCAAAAGGCGCCGATTGCTGCCGAAAATCTTGATCGGCGTCGCCGTTCTGCTCGTCGCGGCCATCGGCGCCGGGGTGCTCTACGCCGCGACAATCGACCGCAGCCTGACCAAGAACCTCACGCGAGGCGTCGAGTTGCCCGCCGACGAATCCTCTATACGTCCTCCCAAGGAGGCGCAGGAGACTGGCACGCTTAACTACGTGTTGCTCGGCTCCGACAGCCGCGATCCTGGGAACGAAGGCAATGGGCGCAGCGATACGATCCTGGTGGTCCATCTGAATGCCAAGCGGAACAAGGCATACATCATCTCGTTCCCGCGCGACATGTATGTCACGGTTCCTGGGTACGGCAAGAACAAGATCAATGCGGCGTTCGCTTTCGGAGGCGCGCCACTGGCCGTCCGTACCCTGGAGGATCTGACCGGCGTCCGTATGGATCATGTGGTGCTGATCGATTTCGAGGGTTTCGTCAGACTCACTGAGGATCTGGATGGTGTGACGGTCACCAACAAGACCGCCTTCAGTTCACACGGTTTCGACTATCCCAAGGGCAAGATCACGATCGCAGGTGAGGAAGCACTCTGGTTCGTCCGGGAGCGCAAACTGCTGCCTGGAGGCGATCTCGATCGTGCGGAGAACCAGCGCAATGTGATCAAGGGGATCGTGCAGAAGGGCCTGAGCGTCCAGGTGATCTCCGATCCGGGAACATTCATCAACTTCATCGGCAACGTGGCGAAGCACCTTACGGTCGACACCGACCTCAGCGATGCCGAGATCAGGCGTACCGCTGTTTCGCTACGTCTGACCGGCAAGGACATCGCGCTGCTGCAGGCGCCCATCTCCGGCTTTGCCACGACGAGCGACGGGCAGAGCATTGACGTAGTGGACACGGCCAAGATGGCAGAGCTGTCTAGTGCAATGAAGAAGGACAAGCTTTCGGAGTATGTGAAGAAGTATCCGCAAGGTTGAGGATGGAGTTTGCCAGCAAACCGCGCGAGCAAAGCGGGCATCAGCCCCAGCGGCGAGCTGTGTTTCGGAGCCTGCAGCAGTTGTGGCGGCACCGATACTTCCGGCGGCTGCTGGCGGTTCGCGTCGCCGTCCAGTCCTGTGATGGAGTCCTTCAGGTCGCGCTCGCGGCGTACGTGCTCTTCTCCCCCCAACGGCAGCCGGACGCGGCATCGATCGCCGTCGTATTGGCCATCACCCTTCTTCCGTTCTCGATCCTGGGACCTTTCGCCGCAATCGTGATCGACCGGGTCTCCCGCAGGCAGGTGCTCCTGGTTGGCAACCTGGTACGAGCAGCGGTGACCCTAGGCCTCGCATTTCTGGTCGCGACAGGGCTGCAGACCACAGGAGTCGAGATCCTCATATACGGTGGCCTGCTCGTTGCGATGAGCCTCAGCCGGTTCCTGCTGGCGGCGCTTTCCGCCTCACTGCCCCACACCATCGATCCGGGCGAGTACTTGGTCGCCAATTCGGTGGTACCGACGGTCGGTCCGGCCGGGTTGCTGATCGGCGTCGCGGTGGCGACGCCCCTGCGCCTGATCTTGGGCCAGGTGATGCCCGACTACCGGGCCAATGCGATCTTGTTCCTCGTCGCCGCGTTCGGATTCGTGGTGAGCGCAGGCCTGGCGCTGCGGATCCCGCGGCGGCAGCTTGGCCCCGACGGCACGGCAACAACGAGAGCGCGCGACGTCGTCAGCGGCCTTGTCGAGGCGCTGGCGCACCTACGAATCCAGCGCGCCGCTGGCATCGGGCTGCTGACCATCGCGGGACACCGGCTCATCCACGGCATCGTCACGGTGGCGACAATCCTGGTGTTTCGCAATTACTTCCACAGCCCTGACCAAATCGACCCTGCCATCGCTGACCTTGGTCTGGTCGTGGTGATCACCGGGGCCGGCTTCGTCTTCGCCTCAGTGGTGACGCCGCCGATGAGCGCTCGGCTGGGCTTGCGGAGTTCGATGATCATCTGTCTGCTGGGCTCGGCGGTCTTTCAGGTGTTGCCCGGGGCGATCTACGCCCGGGCGCCGCTGATGGTGGCGGCCTTCTTGCTGGGCCTGACCGCACAGATTCTCAAGATCTGCGTCGATACCTTGGTCCAGGCGCATGTTGCTGATGAGTTCAAGGGCCGGGTGTTCATGATCTACGACATGATCTTCAATGTCGCGCTCGTCGTTGCCGCGGTGATCGCATCGGTGATCCTGCCTGCCAACGGCAAGTCGGTGATCATTCTGATCATCATGGCGGTCGGCTACCTGCTGGTTGCCCTGGGCTTCGCGCTGGCCAGCCGCGGCGTCAGCATGGACGAGGGCACCGAGTCGTTGCAGGCTGTGTCTCAGAACTAGGACTCTCCGCAGCGCGACTTCAAGCGCATCAACCGCTAGCGCATCGCGAAAACGTTCGGGTCGGCGCCGAGACGCTGGCCGGTCCGAACCTTGGAGATCTCGGCCATGTCGGCATCATCGAGTTCGAAATCAAACAGGTCGATGTTCTCCCGCATCCGATCGGGATGCACTGACTTGGGGATGACGACGCAGCCCAGCTGTACATGCCAACGCAGCACGACCTGGGCCGGCGTACGGTCCATGCGTTGCGCCACCTCGATGATGTGGGAGTTCTCCAGCAGGCCCTTGCCTTGACCCAGCGGACCCCACGACTCGGTGAGGATCCCACGCTCGTCGTGGAACGCGCGAAGCTCTTCCTGCGGGAACTCGGGGTGCAGCTCGACCTGATTGACCGCCGGCGTTACATCCGTCTCCGCGAGGAGTCGTTCGAGGTGCGCGATCTCGAAGTTGGACAAGCCGATCGAGCGCACCCGCCCGTCGGCCAGCAGCTTCTCGAACGCCCGCCAGGTTTCGACGTACTGGTCGAACATCGGCAGCGGCCAGTGGATGAGGAACAGGTCGAGCACGTCGAGGCCTAGCTTCTTCATGCTCTCGTCAAAGGCGGTAAGCGTCTTGTCGTAGCCGTGCTCGCTGTTGGTGAGCTTCGTGGTGATGAACAACTCGTCCCGAGGAACGTCGCTCTCGGCGATCGCGGCACCGACACCTTCCTCGTTTCGGTAGCCCTGCGCGGTGTCGATCAGCCGATACCCGGCTTTGAGTGCTTCGGTAACGGCTTGCTTGGTTTCTTCGGGCGGGACGAGGAACACCCCGAAACCCACCTGCGGGATCCGCAAGCCGTTGTTCATCAGCAACGACGGAACTCCTGACATGTCACTCCTCTATTCCACGTCTCTGGGCTTGGTCTGGGCGGCGTGCCTAGCGGCTTTGACCTGCTCGGGCAGCACTCGCGCCGCCGTGGCCTGGAGCAGATTCTTCACCGATCCGGCCACTACCTTGTCATCGCCCGCCATCAATGCCTTGAAGGCGTCGCGTGCCACCTCGGCGGGGTCGTCCTTGTCAGCCTCATTCACCGGCGTGTTCTGCATGCCCGCTCGGTCGAAGAAGTCGGTGTCGGTCGGTCCGGGAAGCAACGCGGTGACGGTGACCCCGGTGTCCTTGAGCTCGTACCGGATCGCCTCGGCGAATGACAACAGGTAGGCCTTCGAAGCCGCATACGTCGCGTAGTACGGCCCCGGCATGGTTGCGGCGATCGACGATGTGATCAACACACGACCCTCGCCGCGGGCGGCCATGGCTGGCAGCAGGCGCTTCGACAGATGGACCACCGACCCGATGTTCAACTGGATCATCGCAAGATCACGTTCCAGGGCCGTGTCCAGAAACGGGCCTGCGACGGCTGTACCGGCGTTCAACGCCAGTACGTCCACAGGCCTGGAACTCTGCTGTATCGCCGCGGCGACGCCTTCATTGCCGTCGTATGTCGACAAGTCTGCCTGAAGCGCGGTGACCGGCGCGCCGTCGGCCCGCAGCCGCTCCGCCGCTTCGTCGACGCCATGATCGGCGACCACGAGGACTTGGAAGTTCTCCTCAGCGCAGACCTTCGCGAACTCATAGCCGATGCCGCTGGACGCTCCGGTAATCACAGCGAACTTCCGGCCCTCGTGCGTGTTCATGGCGCCTCCTGATGTGAGCGGTTGCCATCGTGGAGGGTTCCCGCTGGCCAGGACCTCAAACACCTCATCGCGCGACACATCATGCGCCGAGCGTGCTGCGCAGGTAGGCATTCTCGTACCGACAACACCGGGCCCAGATGGGCGACACCAGCGGCGCTTCGACCAACACGGTGGACAACACCCGCTGGGCAGAGTCGTCTCTATGGCGAGCGCATCTGGCAGGCGGCGAGCAATCAGTGTCGTCGAGGCGCTTGATCGAGAGTGGTGCGAGCTTGTTGGCGACCATCGGGAAACCGCGACCGGTTGGGCTGATCGACACTGCGCGTTGGCTCCCTGCCGCTCGCTAGATGATGTTCTATCCGCTGCCAGGCTGAACTCCGATCCCGTTCTCGCCGCGCTGTTGGCCGAAGTCTCCATTGGCGACCAAGTCGCAGGTCGCGTGGTGCTGCAGGCGCTCATCGGCCGGATGGTGCGGATGGCGCAGCGGGATCCGCGCTCGAGCGTTGATGATTATCTTGCGCTGCTTTGGTGTGTGATCAACAACTATCCGCTGCAGCGACGCCCGGTGCGGATTGCGGCGAATCTCTCGCTTGACACTCTGAAAGCAGTCTCCCGAGAGCACCGGTGGCTCGGACGAGGCGATATCACGCGGTGGCCGACGAGTGAATCGCTGGAGGAGCTGCTGTCACCCGTCGGCCTCGACGGGACTCCTCACGACTCGGCGCCGCCTGTCCACCTCGAGGTACATGAGGTGCTCGAGGCCGGCAAGCAACTGGGGCTGATCGACGATTCGGCCAGCGCGCTGCTGCACAGTGTCTACGTCGATGGCATGACCGGCACCCAGTCTGCTCGTCGGTTTCGTACCAGTGCAGGGATGATCCGTGTCCGGTGCAGCAAGGCGGTGCGGCAGCTGGCAGCCCATTCAGTCGAACTCGCCGATGCGGCGGCGTGAACCGCGGATAGGCCCAGCGGCGTTCGCGCGGGAACGTGCCCTCTCCAGGGATCAGCGGATAGCATGCGGGCTTTCCGCTGATCACCAGAGCATCCACTTCCGAGAATTGTGGGTACTTTCGGTACGTTCCTCCTTGTCTGGTCGGGTTCTCGGGGAGGGACAAACATGTTGATCACGAATGATCATGACGATCCTGAGGTGGTGCCGGTCGCTATATCCGGGTGCGGCGATCCCGATGCATGACGGGCCGACAGCACAGTCTGTGGCCTATCAGGAGCAGGGGAGGGGTCCAGGCCGATGGAGGGTCGGATGCCGTCCAGGTCCAGATGCCGGTGAACCGGATTGACGTGTATTGGCTGCAGGCATCAAAGTGATGAATCAGCTGCCCGGGCTGGGGTAGCCCTCCCGGCCGCCCTGCCACAACGCCATCCGCAACGGTGTCATCACCAGATCGGTGGCTTTGGTGTCGCGGCGTGCTATGCCACAATCCGCTGGGCGAACACGTCGACGATGAAGGCCACGTAGCAGAACCCGGCCCAGCTGCGGCAGTAGGTGAAGTCGGTCACCCAACCCCGGCTCGAGCGCCGGTGGTGAAGTCGCTGTCCAGCCGACCTCGAGGAGCGGGTGGACGGCGGCATCCGGTCTCGGGCTCGCGCGGCTCGGGGCATCTCGAACTCGCAACTCGGTGCACTCTTCCGCGACGCGCCCGGCGGGGAGTGCTCACCCACCACACGGTTCTCAAGATGGCGCGGCCAGGAAGCTCCTCGACACGACCGAGCTGCAGGTTGCGGAGACCGGCCTCGAGGTCGGCTACGCCGACCCGTTCCTACTTATCCCGCCAGTTCAGCCGCGTGCACGGCAGGAGCCCCAGCGACTACCGGCTCCATCGCAACGGCTGGGCGGATGCCGAGTGCCGGCGGCGGCCGGCGAATACCCACTATGTCCTGCTCGACGGCGAATCGACGATGATGATGCATCGGTCACGTGGCAGTGATCGAGACCGGAGGATGGAAATGACCGCGCGTGCTCGTCCACCGTTCGACGCTGAGCTCGAACCCGCACTCGACGCGGCGCCCGCGTTCTTCACTACGCTCGAGCCTGATTCCATTGCGGAGTTCCGAGCGGCGACCACGCGGCCGTCGTCGCTCGACGAGGTCATCGCGGGGCGGCCGGTCCAGGTTACCGATCACGCCGTGACCGGTCACGGGGGCGGCGAGATCGTCGTCACGGTGCTGCGGCGCGGTGGCCACGAGGGTGTGGCGGGTCCGGGGGTCTATCTCATCCACGGTGGCGGCATGGTAGGCGGGAGCCGATGGGCGGTCGTACCGATGCTCGTCGAGTGGGTCCTCGCGTACGGCGCAGTCGCGGCCGCTGTGGAGTACCGTCTGGCACCCGAGTTCCCCGACCCGGTGCCCGTGGAGGACTGCTATGCGGGGCTGGAGTGGTTCGCCGGCCGCGCTAACGTGTTCGGCTTCGACCCGCGATGGGTGCTAATTGGGGGCCCGAGCGCCGGTGGGGGCCTCAGCATCGGGACGACGCTGCTCGCCCGTGATCGCGGTAGGCCGATGCCGGCCGCGATGCTGCTCATGTGGCCGATGCTCGACGATCGGAATGAGACCGTCTCAGCGCAGCAGATCGACGGCGTCGGGATCTGGGATCGCACCAGCAACCAGACCGGATGGACGGCGCTGCTCGGCGATCGCCGCGGCACCGCCGACGTGTCGATCTACGCGGCGCCGGCATGTGCGACCGACCTCGCGGGCCTGCCGCCCGCCTACATCGAGGCGGGGAGCGCCGAGGTTTTCCGCGACGAGGCCGTCACCCTCGCGAGCCGGATGTGGGAGGCCGGCGGCAGCGCCGAACTCCACATTTGGGCGGGCGGCTTCCACGGGTTCCAGACGATCGTGCCTGTGTCGCGGACGGCCGTGCAGGCGCGCGAGTCGTGGGTGCGCCGCGTGTTGACGTCGTGACCGGGGGCGCCGCGTGCTGGCGCCCTGACCCGGGGGCGCCAGGCGATAGGCGTCGCCCGCGGCATGCGCTCGGTCATCCCTTGGTGGCGCCCGCGGTCAGGTCAGCCTTCCAGAATCGCTGCGGCGACACCATGAGCACGACGAGCGGCACGACGGACATCACTGAACCGATGACGACGAGCCGTGTGAACATCGGGTCGCGCTGGATCTGCGAGTTCGGGAGCGTGAGGCCCACAGTGAGCATTACCTGGCGCCCGAGTCGAGCTTGACCTGCCGAGATGGATCCGGACCGAACGTGGCATTGGGGTAAATCGGTGTGCAGACGGCCAAGAATTACCCCGCCGGCCTTGGCAGACCATGGCGAGTTGAGCACGATCGTGCATTTCGTCGCGTGTTTCGGCGACCTACCAACGCCTGCTCCTCGTTGTCGCGTTCCTGCCGGCCGGAGAACACCGAATTAGCTCCCTCCGGCCCACCCCACCGCACGGTCCAGTCCAGATGGCGAACTCCTTGCGGCGCGTATTCGTCTCGAACCTGCGCTGGGTGACCCTTCGCGCCCGTCGATCCTTAGCTGGGCCGACATCGGCGCAAGCTTCTACGCGATCACGAGCACCTGGAGCAATCGTGCAAAGAAGACGATCATTATCAGACTGGAGCAGGAAATGTGGACGCCGTAACCGCCGACAGCATCGTTGATAATGGCGAGTCGATCCGTCGACAGATCTTTGCACGCGGCAATGTTGCCGCTCCACTGCCCCTATCCAGCTGCAAACGCGAGGTACGTGTAGCGCAGTATTGCAATTTGATCTGTCGTGTCAGCGGCATCACACCGCCGTCCACGAAGGCGGCATCAGCATTCGGCGGGAAGTTGATCGTTGGCTGTTCACCAAACCCGATGGGCAGCCGTGCGAACCCTGGGTCAGTGATGACAACCTGGCCGGGCATCTTGATGCGCCCTGCGCCGACGAAAGGCCTTTCCACCGCAGCTTGATCATCTGGCTGCGGTGCACAGCTTCCAGCACCCCGACGCCGGCAACCATCCCCCTCGCTGGGCCGGTGGAGTCTTCGACATGCAAGCCTGTGTCCGCGCCCTATTCACCGTCAAACTCCCCGAACAATCACAACAAGATCAACAAGCCGCGTAGCCAAGCAGGTATTCGTCGCTGGGGACATGGACAACACCTAGGGGAAGCGGACAACAAAAGCCGGTGGGTCGGACAACACCTCGGACAACACCTGATTGGCAGATTCGGCCAAGACGGAAGACGTCGGAGGCAGATACATGGATAACTCGACCGACCCGAGGCTCACAGTGCACGGAGTCGTCGGCTCCACTGGGTCCGATCCCGCTCGTCTTTGCTGTGCATTGACCCGACTCTCACAGGCGCTCGCACCATGTGTCCCACGGACTGAAATGCGCATCGACTATTTGCGAGGTGTCTGCGATTGTCGAGCCTTTCGGACTGAGGAGATCGGGTGGCGCTCAGGAGACGGGGCTTCGTGAGTGTCGGAGCCGTAGTCGCCTGCTGCGCGCTCGCCGTCGCCTGTACCCCGGAGCAGCCGGCCAGCACGCCGTCACCTCCGCGAGCCTTCGCGCCTCCCAGCGAATCACAGATCGAGCGCCAAATGAGACTCGACTATGAGGCTGCCGAGAAGGCCTATCGGGCAGCCGTCGCCGAGCATGATCGACAGGCCCAGCTTGGCATCGCCTCCGCCACAGAACTGAAGGAATCGGCGACTGGGGTCTACCTGGACTTTTCACTGAGATCGCTGCGTCGTTCCCGTGACGCGGGATGGCGAGCGAATGGGGAAACGAAGATCATCGATGTAGTCGGTTCGGGTTGGCAGGAGCGAACAGTTCGTTTGATCGCTTGCGAAGATAGCTCCGGGGTTCGGTTCGCAGACAAGCGCGGAAAAGATGTCACGCCTCGGATCAGGCGGACCTATGTGCAGGATCTGACGGCGAGCAAGGTCGGCCCAGATTGGAAAGTTGCTGATATTTCGTCCAAGGTGGTGAAGTCCTTCAAGGAGCAGCCATGCGCAGCCTAGGTATTGCTCTCATCGGGGGAGCCATCGTTGTGAGCTGCCTCCCTATTGTTCCCGTCGCGATGGCCGAGGACGTCGAAACCAAGAAGGCTTGCGACTCTCGCGGCTGCTATGTGATTAGTACAAGGGGGACCAAGCCTCCGCATGAGTCGCGACGGGCTAACAAGTCCAACTCGCCCGGACAGGGTCCAAATCGTCCAGATGCGGAGAACCAAAGGCTCCGCGAGGCGACTAAGAAACTCGCAGCGGCCTTCGCTGTCTATGACCGCCAGCTCGCCACGTACAACCGATGCCTAGTGATCTTCGATCCCAGTTTGAACAGCGCTGGCTGCGGCAACCCACCGACCCTACCGGCAGTTCCGCGATTTGTTTCCGCTAGTTTCTCCGGCCGTGGAAACCCACCGATTCGCATCACCGCCGGCCAGGCAGCAGCCATCGCCGTCGCTCGCCTTCAACTGCCCACGATCGCGCCCGGCATCGGTCCTGCGCCGGACCTCAACCCCTGGAACATGGCCGCGGTCGGATATCCCTTGTGGCTCTGGGCCGACGGCCCTACCCATGTCGGCCCGATTTCCGACTCGATTGCTGGCCTCTCCGTGTCGCTGGAGGCCGAGGTGAGCAGCATGACGTTCCGGATGGGTGACGGCCACACGGTCACCTGCGCCGGAACAGGCCACGCCTGGACAAGGGCCGTTGAGCCTGGCACCAAGTCCCCAGACTGCGGCTACTCCTACGCGAAACCCTCCTTGCCGGACCGCGCCTACACGGTGGCTGCCGTCGCCAACTGGGCTGTGACCTGGACCAGCAACGGCCAGTCTGGCGTGATCAACGTTCCCGTCGTCGATACCACCCAACTCCCGGTCGGAGAGCTCCAGGTGCTCATTCGTTGATCTTTCAGACCCGCCGCGAGCAGCTGCCCCTCGTGGCCGCACCATCCCCCTAGGGCTTCATGATCACGAAGCCTGCCCCCCGAAAGGAAAGCCATGAAAGTTCAGCACTACGCCGCCGTCATGGTGGGACTGTTCGTCCTGTTCAAAGATCCGCGGTACCGCAACGAGCGCGGCCTCAGCCAGTCGGCGGAGAACGCGATCTTGCTCGCTGGAGCCGTCACGGTGGCCGGGATCGTGATCACCTTGATCACGGTCTACGTCCGCGCCAAACTCCCCAAGCTCTGAACGGTGCAGATCATGGCCCGTGACGAGCGCGGCCTCAGCGAAAGCGTGCAGTGGGCGATTCTCTGGCCTCTCCTGATGCTCGTCACCCTCGGGATCATCCAGGCTGGCATCTTTCTGCACGGTCGCAACGTCGCACAACGAGCAACGACGGCGGCAGTCGACGCTGCCCGCGGCAGTTACGGCAGCGCGGCCGACGCCGAGCAGTTGGGCGCGACGATTGCTGGTTCTGGAGGCCTGAGAAACATTTCGGTACGGGTCCAGCGAACCGGGACCACGGTCCGCGCCGATATCTCGGCGTACCCGCCAATGATCTTCGACCTCGATCTCGGCCGAATCGACGAGACAGCCGTTGCGCCGGTGGAGCGGGTCACCCAACCATGATCATCAGCCTGCGCCGACGCGTACCCGAAGACCAGCGCGGAGCCGCCGCTGTTGAGCTGACCTTGCTGGTGCCAACCCTGTTGCTCATTCTCGGCCTCCTTGTAGCTGGCGGGCGCCTCTGGTTCGCGCGCACCACGGTTAACGAAGCCGCACTGTCCGCTGCTCGTGCCGCATCCCTAGCTCGGTCCGCGGCCGCTGCTACCGCCGAGGGTCGAGACGCCGGATCGCGATCGCTCGCCACCGCGGGGCTCCGTTGCCGGTCCACCTCGGTCTCGATCAGTACGGCTGCCTTCGCCATACCAGCCGGGACGCCGTCGACCGTCACCTCGACGATCTTGTGCATGGTCGACTTCTCCGACGTGTTCCTTCCAGGCTGGCCGGGCTCCGTCGAACTCACCGGCCGCGGATCCGCCGCCCTCGACACTTATCGCAGTCGATGATCCCCAAAGAGTGGATCATGAAACTCAGGGCCGCTGCCCAGGACGAGCGTGGGCAGTCACTCAGTCTCTTCGTGCTCGTGATCATGAGCGCGTTGATCATTACGACTGGGCTGGTGATCGACGGAGGCCAGAAGGTCACAGCCACCAGCCGTGCCGAGTCCGCGGCCGCGGGAGCCAGCCGTGCCGCCGGCAACGCGGCTGCCACTCAACAGCTGGGCGGCGCGGATGCGGCAAGTGCCGCCGTGCTAGCCGCGAAGACCTACCTTGCCGGCCAGCCAGGCGTTGATGGCACCGTCTCCATCTCCAACGGCGTAGTCAGCGTCACGACCAGCGCCCATGAGCCAACGATCTTGCTCTCGGTGATCGGTATTGATTCAGTCAGCGCACGAGGCTCAGCTCGGGCCAATATCGTTTCCACAGGTGATGCCCGATGACCATGCGATTCCTCCAATGCTCAGGGACCAAACAATGACCATCGACATCGACTCGCGCACGACGACATCGGCCAGGAAGGCGCGGAAGCGGAAAACAGCGTCCGCCGCAGACTCATCTGTCACCCCACAGCCACCTCGGATGCCGGGCCGGCGCAATCCCAAGTGGATTGCGCTCGGCACTGTTGCACTCTGCCTCGGCGGCCTGTTGTCATACATGATCTACGCGCGGGTCGCGAGCGAGACTGCTGTGGTCGCGGCTGCCCACACCGTCTTCCGGGGCGAGATGATCGAACAAGGCGACCTGACAACGATCACGCTGCGCGGTGGCACACTGCCGCAGACTATCCCCGCCACGAGGCTTGCCGATCTTGTGGGCAAGCGAGCTGCGTATGACCTCATTGAAGGATCGGCGATTTCTTCGAGCGCAGTCGTTGAGGAGGCCACTCCGGCTGAGGGGCGGGCAGTCGTGGGGCTGAAGCTCGCGCCGGGCCGCGCGCCAGGCAATCTGCTAGTGCCGTCCTCCGTTGTCCGCTTGATCGCGTTGCCGGCGGCGGCCGACGGCTCCACGACGGACAAGCTCACGGGCAGCATTTTCGTTGGCAGGGTGATCGACCAGTCGCCGGCAGTCGACGGCACCTCAATCCTGGTCAATGTTGACGTCGAGGCGGGCGCTGCTCCGACGATTGCCATGTTGGCCGCCCAAGACCGGATTGCCATCGTGCGGGACGCGGGCAGGTGATCACCGCATGGCGATACTGCTGCTGACGTCGACGGGTGGATCACCTGGCGCCACCACCCTGGCCGTTGGTCTGGCCCTCACCTGGCCGCGCCCGATCTTGCTCGCGGACTGCGATCCAGGCGCGCATCAGGCCATCCTCGCTGGCTACCTTGCCGGTCGCTCAGCAGGAGGCAAAGGCCTGTTGCGCGTGGCCGAGGCGCACCATGACCGTCGCCCACTTCGGGAAGTGGTTCTCGACCAGGCCTTGCCCCTGTCGGCTGAGGAGGATAATCGCCGGCTGTTCCTGCCAGGTTTTACCAAGCCAGGCAGTGCAATGCATTTCGGTGGGGTCTGGGAAGACCTTGCCGAGGCCTTCGACCGGCTCGGTGAGGTCGATCTCGACGTGATCATAGACTGCGGTCGACTCGGACCTGCCGCACCGCCTGCGGCATTACTGGAGCGCAGTTCACTGACTGCCGTCGTCGTCACGTCGACTCTGCGGTCGATCATGAGTGCGCGGGTCCACCTGCCGACCCTCCGTGATCATCCTCAGCTCAGTTCCACAGTCCGCAGACAACTGGGTCTGGTCGTCGTGGGTGACGGGCAGCCGTACCGGCGAAGTGAGATCGCCAAAGCCTTGGAGGTGCCGGTGATCACCACCATCGCGGATGACCGGCAGACTGCCGCACACCTCTCAGACGGACGCCCCCGACATCGCCGGTTCGACACCTCCCCATTGATACGCAGCATTCGCGATGCCTCTCTTCAGCTGTCGAGCACTCTGCAGCGGTCGACAGAGTTGGTAGCTGGCTGATCATGAAGGAACCGAACTCGACCGAGCAGCCCGCCGCGCTGACAGACATCCCGATGCTGGCTGAGTACGAGCGAGAGCTGACGGAGGCGGTAGCCAAGTCCGAGCCGAGCCTGACGGCCCAGCGCCCTCATCCGGTAGGGGTCTACAGCTCCGATGAGCTGCGGACCAGTGATGTCGTGTTCCCTCAAGGTGATCTTGACTGGTCACAGGTTGTTGATCTTCGCCGGCGCGCATCGGAGATCATCACTGATGAGACCGAGGAACACGCCAGGTCGAACGGTCGTCCCCTCGGGAGCGATGACCGGCTGCTGCTGGGCCGCGCCATAATTCGCCGCGTCGTCGGTGATCATGTCCGTTCCCTGCATCGAAGCGGCGCCGAACTCTGGTCACCGGCTCAGGAGGAGGGATACGTCACCGCGGTCGAGAATGCGGTGTTCGGTTACGGCAGGCTGCAGCCGCTGCTCGAAATGCCCGACGTAGAGAATATCGAGATCCACGGCTGGAACTCGGTGGTCGTCCAGTACGGTGACGGGCGTCGCGAACAAATGCCACCAGTCGCCGACAGCGACGCGGAGCTGGTCGAGGCAATCCGCTTTCTCGGCCAGAACAGCGTGCCCTCCCGTCCGTTCGACGACATCCATCCCACGATGACCCTGGCTCTCGGCGAGCGATTCCGCTTGCACGCCATGGCCTTTGGATTGGCCTACCGACCGAGCATTGTGATCCGTCAGCACACCCTGACCGACGTGTCCTTGGCCGATCTCGCCGACGGTGGACTGATGCCGTACGAGGTGGCGCAGTATCTGGACGCGGCGATCTTGGCGCGTAAGTCGATGGTGATCTCTGGTGATCAAGGTGCCGGGAAGACCACACTGCTGCGTGCCTTGATCAACTCCATCCCGCTCAATGAGCGTTTCGGCACTCTGGAGACCGACTACGAGCTGATGACCCATCTGCAGCCTGGTCGGGAGAACATGCTCGCGCTCCAGTCCCGCATCGGCCACGGTGAGACATCCGGCGGCAGCCGGGTGGGCGACTTCACCATTTCCGAGCTGGTGCCAGAAGCGCTTCGGCAGAACCTCTCACGGTTGGTGGTCGGTGAAGTCCGAGGTGGAGAGGCTGCGGCGATGTTCGAAGCTATGCAGGCTGGCACCGGCACGCTGAGCACCACGCACTCACACTCGGCAGAGTCCACTATGGATCGCTTGGCCTCCAGAGTTGCGCAGGGCGGGGTGCTCTCGGTTGAAGAGGCATACCGCCAGATCGCCCACAACATCGACCTCTTCATCTACGTGAAGTTGGTGGACGAGACATGGAAAGGCGGTACCCGTCGCCGATACGTTTCAGAGATCCGGCAAGTCACGCGTGCGATCGAACACGGACGACCGGTTACCCATCTCACTTACCACGCCACCGGCACGGGCAGCCAATCCGCAGGGTACTTTCCCGATGCCGACTTCGAGGCAGAGCTGCTCGCCTTCCGCCGCGATCTTCCCCGGTCGATCCCACGTCGGACCCCAGCGGGACGCTATCCGTGAGCGGCATGCTGGCGGTCACAGCGGGCTTGCTGATCATCGGTGGGGTGCTAGGAATCGTGTCCGGGCTGCACCGGCGGGCTCCTCGAGTGTCGAGTCGACACAGCGAATCAGTCGGCGAACTCTGGGCCCGCGCCACACGACGGCCCGCGGGTCGACGCGGACGGCGGCGTGACCTTATTTTGCTACTCAGCGTGATCATCGGCTGTGTGGCCGCGGCACTCACCGGGTGGCTGATCTTGATGGTGGTACTGCCGGTACTCACCATCGGCCTGCCCTATCTGTTGATCCTTCCGAAGCCACGCGACGTCGAACTGCTTGAGGCGCTGGATCGCTGGGTGCACTCGGTGGCTGCGACACTGGCCACCGGCAAGTCGATCACCGATGCCATCCGGATCTCGCGGCGTACGGCCCCGCCGCTGATCGCCGACGAGATCAGCTTGTTGGTGACCAGACTGAACAACCGTTGGGAAACCCGCGATGCTCTGATGCGGTTCGCGGATGCGGTCGATTCGCCCGACGCAGACGCCGTGATCGCCGCCCTCATCTTGGCGTCGAGTCGCGGCGCCAACGGAGCGTCGGTCACCCTGAAGGCTCTTGCCGACTCGATTCAGGCGCAGCTCAAGGGCCGCCGTGCGATCGAGGTGGAGCGATCCAAGCCGTACGTCGTCGTTCGCCAGGTGACCGTAATCTCACTGTCCACGCTGGTTCTGATGTTCCTCCTCTCGCCCGACTTCTTTGCCCCGTACCGGACGCCGCTGGGTCAGGCGCTGTTGTCGCTGTTGTTGATCATGTATCTCGGCTCCCTGATCTTGATGCGACGCAAGGCACACCAGCCCGAGCGGCCGCGCATCCTGCTCGGCGAGCATCGATGACCGTCACCTTGGTGCTGCTCTCCGGCATCTTGCTGGCCGCGGGCATGTGCTGCCTCGTGGTCGCCTTCGCCCACGCCACGCCACGGCTAGACGCGGCGCTCGGGCGGGTCGGCGCCGACACCACCGATCACGTGCCCTCACGAGACATCGGTCCCGTCAGCAGTCGGTCGGAGCGTTTGGGCGCCATCATCTATCGGGTCGTACCCATTCCCCTGACCAACGGTCAGCGTCGCGCACTGCGGCTGCAGGACAAACCGATCGCAGAGTTCTATGCCGACAAGTCCGTGATGGCGATCATCGGGGCGGTGCTGCCAGGGCTCGCTGGTGGCATGTTCGCTTACCTGACTGGTCACCTCAGCCCAGTCCCCGCGGTCGCCGTCGTGGTAGGGGGCGTGATCGGCTTCTTCGTCCCCGACCTGCTGTTGCGTCGAGCCACCACCAACGCCTGGACCGGAGCCGCCGAAGCCCTCCTCGTGTACATCGAGCTGGTGACCTTGGAGCGGCTGACCAACGCCTCGGCCACCCAGGCACTGCACAACGCCGCTGCCCTGAGTGATGTACCGCTCTTCGTCCACATAAGGATCGCACTCGAACGTGCCCGGCTCGAACAGCAGTCCCCGTACGCCGAACTCCGGAGGCTCTCCGACCAGCTCAAGCTCCCCGAACTCGCAGACGTCGCTGATGTGATGCAGCTTGACGAGACCGGTGCCGCGCTTTCCGGCACTCTGCGCGCTCGGGTTCGTGAGTTGCGCGACGCGCATTTGACTCGCGAGCAGATCAAAGCAAGTGCCGCGGCCGAGGGCATGACGATCTACATGACGCTGCCGGCGTTGATCTTCGGCCTTATCTTCTTGGTCGCCGCAATGCTCCGGATCCTGGTCGGCTGATGCCTGCTCTGGAACTGACAACACTTCCCGCGTACGGACAACACCTGGCTGTTCCCCCAGCGGTCCAGCCTCGGAACAGTAGAAGCAGAGTCAATGATGGGGGATTGGCATGACTGAGCGAGCGGCTTGTTGATGGCTCGGCTGATTCGCGGCCTGGGTTCACTCGCGATCTTGCTGCTCGGGACTGCGGGCGCTCCCGTTGCCTTGGCCTTTCTCGGCGGCAATCCACTGCCGGAAGAGCTGACGTGGAGCGCCATGCGTCAGGCGCTATTCATCCCAGCCGACGGCATGATCCTGGTTGGGCTGATCACCATGGTCGGCTGGCTGGCGTGGCTGGTCTTCACGCTCTCGGTGATCAGCGAGCTCGTGTCGATCATTTCCCGGGAACGTGTTCGGATCCGCCTCCCCGGCCTCGACGCGCCGCAGCGGTACGCAGCAGGGCTGTTGATCTCGGTGATCACGATGATCTCTGTGCCGCACGCCGTGCAAGCCGATCCTGACTCAGATCGCCAGGTCGCAGTTGTACCTCGACCGCCCGAGCCAGCGGCATTGATCATCGAGCCGATCGAGGCTGTCACGCACTCCCGTGGCCCGGCGGCGCCCCGGGCGGAGCGGGTCGATGACAAGAGCCGCCGCCACGTGGTGCAGGCAGGTGATGATCTCTGGAGCCTGGCCGAGCGGTACTACGGAAATGGCCGAGAGTGGCGCAAGATCGCGGCGGCCAACCCTACGGTGCTGACTGGCGGGCCCGACCGGCTGCAGGTTGGCTGGCGGCTCAAGATTCCTCATCTGGATGAGGGCGTCGCTCAGAGGGGCCATCGCGTCGTCACAGTACGCCGCGGCGACACCCTCTCCTCGATTGCCGAGCGTGAACTCGGCGCAGCGGCTCGCTGGAATGACAT
>DASUYM010000261.1:0-25136 GCA_036377435.1 Propionibacteriaceae bacterium | reverse complement strand
CCTTTGTCGCCAAGACGATGTCCTCCCGGCGGCTGTACTTCTTCAGCGCTCGCCCGACGATCTCCTCAGAGCTACCAAACCCGTAGACGTTGGCGGTGTCCCAGAAAGTGACGCCGAGCTCGACGGCTTGCTCGAAGAACGGCTGGGCATCCTCGTCTCCCAGGGACCATTCGCTGAATCCGCGGGATGTGTCGCCGAAGCTCATGCAACCAAGCGCAATCCGGCTGACCCGCAGGCCCGAGTAGCCGAGACGTCTGTACTCCATGATTGATTTCCTCTCTTCGGATACTCACGGACGCAGCAATACTTTGGTGGCGCGGCGCTCGGCCATTGCCCGGTAGGCTTCGGCGACCTGTTCCAGAGGCAGCTCGAGGTCGAACACCTTGCCTGGGTCGATTGTGCGGTTCTAGACCCGGTCCAGCAGGTCGGTCAGGTAGTGCGTACCAGTGCACCGGCCCGCCGCGTGCGCCCACATTCCGCCAGCCGCATGATGGCATCGGTGGACTCGATGATCACGGGTCGGGACGCTGTTCACAGCGCACGTCGGCCGCAATGTTGACCGGCCGCGCCGGGTCGCGATACATCTCGGAGGGCGAGTGCTTCCAGCACGCTTTCCGATACCCCGTTCAGGTTGCCGCGTTCCAGCCGGGTGTAGTAATCGATGCTCACTCCGGCGAGCAGCGCGACTTCCTCACGGCGGAGCCCCGGCACCCGCCGGTTGTCGCCGTAGGCCCGCAAACCTGCTTGTTCCGGGTGATCCTGGCCCGCCTGGAGACCAGGAAGTCACGAACCTCATTCCGGTTGTCCACGACCACGACGCTATCTGCGCCGCAGCCGCCGTGGGAGGGCCTGGCATTACCGGGATCAGGGCCAGCGTCCTCAGCTGCAAGGATGGCTGCGTAAACGACAGATTGGCGGGAGTGACGAAGTGAAAGTCACCGTCGTAGGGGGAGGCTCAACTTACACACCCGAGCTGGTTGACGGGATTGCACGGCTGCAGCACCTGTTCAGCGTTGATGAGCTGGTGCTGACCGATCCTGCTGAGCAGCGGTTGGCGCTCGTCGCCGGAGTCTCACAGCGCATCTTCGCCAAGTACGCGTACCCCGGGCACATCACCTTCACGACCGATCTTGATCGGGCGGTGGCAGATGCCGCAATCGTTCTGCTTCAGCTGAGGGTTGGCGGCCAGGCGGCACGCGCGGTCGACGAAAGCCTTCCTTTGAGGTGTGGCTGCGTCGGCCAGGAGACTACTGGTGCTGGTGGGCTCGCCAAGGCACTGCGTACCGTGCCGGTGATCTTGGAGATCGCCGAACGAGTTTCCCGGCTCGCCGCCAAGGACGCCTGGATCATCGATTTCACGAACCCGGTGGGCATCGTGACACGCGCGCTACTCGATCATGATCATCGAGCAGTCGGACTCTGCAACGTGGCGATCGGCAATCAACGGGCGGCGGCGGCCCTGCTGGGCGTGGAGCCCGCCAAGGTGGCGCTGGATCACCTGGGGCTCAATCACCTGACCTGGACCCGCCAGGTCCTGGTCGATGAGCAAGATCAGTTACCTGAGCTGCTCGCCAGCTCGGCGGAGGCGCTGGCGGGGCGTTCCGGTCTACCGGCAGAGTTGCTACGCCGGCTGGGGGTGTGGCCCTCCTACTATCTTCGCTACTTCTATGAACATGATCACGTCGTCGAGCAGCAGCGGGCGAGCCGGTCTCGTGCCGATGAGGTGGCCGAGATTGAGCGGCAACTGTTGGAGATCTACGCCGACCCTACGGTCGATGAGAAACCAGCCTTGCTACAGCAACGTGGCGGTGCCTACTACTCCGAGGCTGCGGTAGATCTGATGGCGTCGCTGATCACCGATCGTGGTGATGTGCAGGTGGTCAACCTGCGCAATCAGGGCACTCTGGCCTTCCTCGCCGATCACGCTGTGGTTGAGGTGCCGGCGCGAGTCAACAGAGAGGGTCCGCAACCGCAGATGCTGGAACCGGTTGATCCGCTCCTCGCCGGTCTCATTGCCCACGTTTCGGCGTACGAGGAGTTGGCGCTGGAGGCTGCTCTCCAAGGCGGGCGGGAGCGGGTGTTCCGGGCGCTGCTGGCTCACCCCCTCATCGGCCAACACGACATCGCCGACAAGCTGACCGATTTGCTGATTGCGGCCAATCGGGATCACCTGCGGTGGGCGGCGTGACCGCTGCTGTCCTGGCGATCGACGGCGGCAACAGCAAGACCGATGTCTGCCTGATTTCCACCGACGGCCAGCTGCTCGGATACGCGCGTGGGCCGGGGTCCAACCACCAAATCGTCGGGCTCGACGTCGCTTTTGATGTGCTGGCGGGCCTTGTAGCCGAGGCAGGCAGCGAGGCTGAAATCGACGCTGGCTCGCCGCTCGCTCAGCACGCCGCGGTTTACCTCGCTGGCGCCGACTTCCCGAGGGAGGTAGAAATGCTGCTCGCCCGCGTTTCACGCGCCGGCTGGGCAGCAGAACTATCCCTGGACAATGACACATTTGCGCTGCTGCGCTCGGGCACGAATGCGGCCAACCGGATCGCCGTGGTCTGCGGCGCGGGTATCAACTGCGTCGGAGTCTCGGCAGTGGGTGAGGTACTGCGCTTTCCATCGGTCGGCGCTATCTCTGGTGATTGGGGTGGCGGCGCGGCGTTGGGCACCGAAGCACTCTTCCTTGCGGTCCGGGCTGAAGACGGACGCGGGCAGCCGACCGCGCTACGCGAGGCGATCATGCAGCACTTCAGCACGGCTTCAGTTGTGGATGTGACCGCGGCACTGCACTTCGGTGAGATGCCGCGCAGTCGGCTCCATGAGTTGGTGCCGGTACTGCTGCGGGTCGCTGCGGCAGGCGACGGACCGGCTGCGGCGGTGGTGGAGCGGTTGGCGGAAGAGGTGTTCTTGCTCGCCCGCACGACCCTCGACCGGCTCAATCTTCGCGATCAGCCGACCGATGTGGTGCTCGGAGGAAGCGTGCTCGCCGCCCGGCATCCGCTGCTGATGGAGGGAGTGTCGCGGCGTCTGGCGGCGTACGCCCCACATGCCAAGCTGCTGGTGGTAGACGACCCTCCGGTGATCGGCGCTGCACTTCTCGGCCTGGACGCAGTGGGCGCCTCGCCGGACGCGAAGATCGCAGCCCGGGATGCGGTGCTCGCCCGTACTCCTACGACTCGCTCTGCTGAGAAAGGGGCTTCTTGATCGTGATCACCCAGATGCTTGATCAACATCGGGCACCATGATCACTCGGGTCGGTGCGTAACGAAGATCGCGTTGCCCGGATCGCCGGGGGCGTCGTGCACATCCACAGGGCCGAAGCCTGCGTCGGACAGCAGCGCCAGCGCCACCTGCTCGCCCCAGCCGGTCCCCAGCCCGGCGCCGCCCTCGGCGAGCGACACCGGCATGCAGTGCAGCAGGCTGATGGCGTATGTCATTGGAGCGACAGGGTTGCCGATGTTGTCCTCGAGGTGGCTGGATATGCGGGGCTCGTCCATGAGTAAGGTCCCTCCTGGCTCGAGAATCGACCGGATGGAGGTGAGCGCTTCGAGCGGCCGGGCCTGATCGTGTATCGCATTGAAGACGAAGGCGGTGCCGAACGGCTGGTCGGAGGTCAGCGTCGCCGCATCCGCAACTTCGAATGTGACGTTGGTCAGCCCTTCGACCCGCGAACACGCAACCGCGATGGCGGCGGTGTCCTGGTCGTAACCGACGAACGTCGAGTTCGGGAACCGGCGCGCCATGGTAAGGGTTCCGTTCCCGGAGCCGCATGCCACGTCGGCGACCCGGGTGCCGGTCTCCAGCTTCTCCACCAAGCCTGGGGCGAGGGGCATGACCTGCTGGACAAGGATGTCGCGGTACATCGGCTGCCACAAGGCGTCCATAACGTCATGCATCTCCGGCAGGTAGGCATCCCACGGCACGCCACCGCCCTCCGTGAAGCACTTGGCCACCGCCACCTCGCCTCTCCGGGTGATCACAGAGACCAAGAACGCCACAGGCGCGAGGTTGTCGTAGGTGTCACCCGTCAGCACGGCCGCGTGCTCGACCGGCAGCCAGAAGCGTCGTTTCTCCGCGTCGTACTCGAAGATGCCCGCGGTTGCCATTGCGGCAAGCCACTCGCGGACGTACCGCTCTTGGAGACCGCCGCGCTCGGCGAGCTCTGCCGATGTCGCCGGGCCTGCAGTGGCGAGCTCGAACAGCCGGGTGCGCCAGCCGATCTCGATGAGGCTGGTGAGCAGGCCTCCGGTGATAATTTCGACGAGCTTGGCCGCGAACTCCTCGACGGCAGCCGTGTCGACGTCTGTCTGTGCTAGGTCTGTCTGCTCGATGGTTGTCATAGCTCGACGCTATGGAGAGGTGCGGCGAGATGCATGGGGCGACCGCCCTATGTTTTGCGATGCGTTCAGAGGAGACCGTGTCGGGTCGCGAACAGGCTTGCCATGGCCCGGTTGGAGACGCCGATCTTGGCGTAGATGTGCTCGACATGGTTGCTCGCCGTCTTCCGTGAGATGACCAGGCGCAGCGCAATCTCTTTATGCGACATGCCACGGGCGAGACATCGCAACACCTCTACCTCGCGCGCTGTTAGTCCGGCCGGCCACTCCCGGTGGCGTCGCACGCGGTGGCCGGCGGCGCGGAGCACCGCATTGACAGCCGCACCGTCCAGGCGTCCGGCCTTGACCTCGTCTCGGAGACGTGTGGCAACGGCACCGGCATCGAGTGCTTCGCGGTACGGCCGCGGCTCCGACCATGCCTGATAGCAGTCGGCCACGGCGAGCAGCCGCCCCTCTGGTGTGAGTGTTTCAGCGGTGCTCCCGCGCGGGTACCCAGAGCCGTCCAGGCGCTCGTGGTGCTGTGCCGCGACTGGCGCTAGGCATGCGAGGGCCGGGACTGAGGCCAGGATGCGGTCGGTGTAGTACGGGTGCAGCCGCACCCGTTCGACCTCTCCGGCGGTCAGCGGCGCGCGCTTGTCCCAGATGGTGTTGGCGACACCCATCCGACCGAGGTCGTGCACCAGCCCTGCCCGGCGTACCGTCCGGTTGTGCGCACCCCACTCGTCGGCCGCGGCAGCCGCGAGCTCCGCCACGCCGCGTGAGTGTCCCAAGGTGTACGGCGACTTCAGGTCCACGAAGTCGGCGATGGCCGCGAGCACCCGGTCCAGCTCGTCTTCGGTCAGCTCTGTGCTCACGGTCGGGGCCTTGCCCATCACGGCCTCCCACGTCGTCACCTGATCGAGCTCGGCGAAGATCGGTCCGGCCTCGTCCTCGAATAACTCCACCAGAGTGGGATCGAACTGGCCGCCGCTGCGGGCACGGGCGACTTCAACTGCAGCCTCCACACCACCGGTGTGATGGAACACCTCGACGACATCGGCGAGGTGGACTAGGCGGGCCGAGGGCAACACATCCTCACCCTTGATGCCGTCGGGCTCCCCTCTGCCGTCCCAACGCTCGAAGGTCTGGGCGACGCTGGCCCGAACCGCATCGGAGAGCCCGAGGTCCTCGCTGAGCGCGGCGGCGGCGCGCCAGTGGTTCATGTACATCTGCTCGAGGTCCGGCCTGCCATCGGCGAGAAACCCAACCCCGGCCCTGACGCGCTCGGCGAGCGGCCGGCCGTCGCCGATGTGGCGCAGCAGGAAGGCGACGCTGCCGAGGGCGTCGCCGACGTCGAGGTAGGCGGCGTCGTGCTTGAAGGCCTGGTCGTCCCCGAACCACTTCGCCTGTTCGTAGGCGTCGATGTGGCACCCGAGCCAGGCGAGCATGGAGGCGTAATAGACGACCTCTCGTTGCTCGCCGTCCATGGCGAGACGCTCGGCGAGATGCAACGCGATGTAGGTCTGCCGGAGCACGTGCTCCGTGGGGTGACCTAGTCCGAGGTCGGCGCCGAAGGACAGCGCGGCCAGAAGCTCTGTCACTCGTACGCCGGAACCCTCCACGTCCCGATTGTCATGCGGCAAGGCAAGCTTTGTCAGGCGCGAGGTAGGTATGACCAAGTCGGCGACGATCAGCATCACCAGGTGAAGTGAAGGAGGCCTATGGAACTGTCTTGCGACGTTCTGGTCGTGGGAGGCGGCTGCGGTGGCGTTGCCGCGGCGCTGGCGGCGACCGACCTGGGCCGCGTGGTCGTGTTGACGGAGGCTGGGAGCTGGCTGGGTGGCCAACTGACCAGCCAGGCCGTGCCGCCAGATGAGCATCCGTGGGTGGAGAGCACCGGCACCACAGCCCGATATCGGCGGCTGCGCGACGCAGTTCGTACGCGATACAAGCTGACGAGACGGCTGACTGAGAGGGCAATGCGAGACCTGCTGTTCAATCCCGGCGCGGCTTGGGTGAGCAATCTGAGCGCGGAGCCGGTGGTCTTTCGTGAGGTCCTGGACGACCTGGTGCGCCCAGCTCAGGCTCATGGCCTGCTCCGGTGCCTGATGCGTCATCGACCGCTGGAGGCGGCGATGGACGGTGACCGGGTCTCAGCAGTCCGGTTCGAGGATCTGGAGAGCGGCGAGCAGTTGACAATCACAGCCGGCTACGTCCTTGACGCCACCGAGGAAGGTGACGTGTTGCCGCTGACCGGATGCGAGTCGGTGGTGGGTGCAGAGTCCGCCGCGAGTACCGGCGAGCCACACGCCCCGGACGGGCCTGCTGATCCGCTGGATCAGCAGGCGATCACCTGGTGCGCCGCCTTGGAGTGGCGGCCAGGCGAGGACCACACCATCGACCGCCCGGCAGGCTACGAGTTCTGGCAAAACTACCGGGCCGACTTCTGGCCTGGACCTCAACTGGGCTGGTTGACGCAGGAACCCGAGACCGGAAAGCCCTTGAACCGTCCGCTGTTCTCCGAGTCTGGTGAGCACGACTTGTGGACGTTCCGCCGGATCCGGTACGGGGGCCACTACACCGACGACGTATCAGATGTGACGCTCGTCAACTGGCCGCAGGTCGACTACTGGCTCACTCCGCTGATTGGAGTCCCTGGGGAGGGGCGAAGCACCTCCCTGGCGAAGGCGCGGGAGTTGTCGCTCTGCTTTGTGCACTGGTTGCAGACAGATGCACCGCGCCCTGACGGCGGAACCGGCTATTCCGGGCTACGGCTCTGCCCGGAGGTGTCGGGTACCCAAGACGGTCTGGCGGCGGAGGCCTACGTTCGGGAAAGCCGCCGGATCGCCGCTGAGTTCACCGTGTTGGAAACCCACGTAGGAGTGAAAGCTCGGACTGGCGCTGATCGCGCGGAGACTTTCCCAGACACGATCGGTGTCGGCAGTTACCGAATCGACCTACATCCGAGCACGGCCGGGTGTGGGTATCTCGACATCGCAACCTATCCGTTTCAGATCCCGTTGGGGGCTTTGCTACCGCAGCGACTGAACAACCTCCTGGCCGGTGGGAAATGTCTGGGTGTTACCCATGTGACCAATGGCTGCTACCGGCTCCACCCGGTGGAATGGAACGTCGGCGAGGCGGCCGGCGCCTTGGCTGCGTTCTGCCTTGAGCAACGGGTCAGCCCACGGGGCGTGCGCAACACCCCCCGCTTGCGCGCTGACTTTCAACGCATCTTGGTCTCGATGGGTGTCCAGCTGCACTGGCCCGAGGAGATCCAAACCACAGTGCGTTAGATTCTGAACCGGCATTGAGATCCCCACATAGGGGAGGGCTCATCCGGCTCGTTCGGTCGGACTGGGTTGCTGTCGGGAGGAGGCGCAGCCACCATTGGTTCGTGACTCAGCCCCAGCATCGCGCGGACATGTTTGTCGATGCAGAATCTGACCCGCGCGAGGGAGGCACGTCACTGGGCGATGAGCGTGCGACTCTGGCCGAATTCCTGCGCTGCCAGCGCCTCACTTTGCAGCTCAAATGCGAGGGCCTGGATGCCGCTCAGCTCGCCCGCCGTGCGGTTGAGCCGTCAACGATGTCGCTACTTGGTCTGGTGCGTCACATGGCCGATGTGGAGCGGAAATGGTTCCGACAACGGTTCGCCGACCAGGACGTACCCAACCGTTATCAGTCCGAAGCCGCGCCCGATGGCGACTTCGACGGTGCCGTGCCCGATCAAGCGGTCGTCGATGAGGCCTGGGCTGCGTGGCGCGACGAGGTCGCCTTCGCCGAACAATTCGCCCGTGACACCGACCTCAGCTTCGTCGGGCGCGACAGCGAGGGCAAACCGATCTCTCTGCGAGAGCTCCTGGTCCACATGATCGAGGAGTACGCCCGACACAACGGCCATGCCGACCTGTTGCGGGAGCGCATCGACGGACGCGTCGGCCAGTAGGTTCGGCGTCTGGCACCCATTGACGCTGCCATTCGGGCTAGGGGTCTGCGCATGCCTCACGACTGGCGCCTCGCCGCAAAGGAGCAAGTGATTCCGGGCCAAAGCCGGGTCAAATACCGAGGACATCGAGCACAAGGACTATGAGGCCGGACGCCAATATCACGCCGGTGACAAGCGTTGGAGTTATCCGACTGCCCGGTCGTGGTTGGGTGGTACGAGCCGCGCGCCAGTAAAGGAACGTCCCGAGCAACAGTAACGTCACTTCCAGCAGGATTGACGCGACGGGCACTCGCCACAGCCCTAAACCCAGCAACGGCAGATCCCCGGCGTTGCCCGGCAGGATTGGCATGTCGCCGCGGTGCACGATGAGATCCAGCACCCAGTGCGAGAACGCGACAGCGCCGAGCAGCAAACCAAGCCGTCGATCCCAGCGCCACCATGCAACCGCGCCGAACGCGGCCGACAAGACGAGTGCCCCGATCAGTGAGTGGGTGTAGTCAGCATGAATCACCACCTTGCCGTACCCACCACCCTGCAGCGTCTCGATCGTCTCAATGCCGAGCAGAAACAAGGGTACGAACACCACATCCAGCCACTGAGTTGCCAGCATCAACGACCACAAGGGCGCCCGATGATCTATCGATTTCGCGCCAGCGGCGAGGCCGTAATGCCCAATGATCACTTCCGTCCTCGAGTCGGCCGGGGTGGCCACGACAGCCGGCTATCCAAGAAGCCACAGACGCCGATGAACAGCACAAAGCTCAGCAGAAACGCCACCACGTTTGACCTCCGAATCGAAACCCTCCAAGGGAGGTCGTCGGCTGGTTAGATCCGCGGACCTCGATCGACTTGCAGGCCGGTCCTCGGCTCAGGAAATTCGACTCTATCGTCCTGGGCGACTGCTTCGCCGTCGATTGCGAGCTGAGAATCACAGGTTGACCCAACCAGAATGCTTCCCTGCAGCTTCAGGCTGAACGGGCTTTCGGCCGCAGCAAGAGGGTCACGCCTAGGGCAGCAATCCAGAGTCCCCAGCCGCTGCTTCCGATGAGCCCTGCGAGGTCGAACACGGGAAAGCCGGGGAGAGCCGTTGCCAAGATGTCTCCCTGATTGAGGAAATAAAGCACGCTCACGAGCAGGCCGACAACTCCTAGCCAGCGAGGAAGTGCCCGACTGCGAAGGATGGTGATGCTGACGGTGACGGACCAGGCGATCCCCAGCAATTGACCAAGGTGCTCCCCAAGAAGGGCCCCACCGAACTGGTGCTGGGCGAGCCATGCCGCCGACAACGCGGTGCGACCTGCTGGATCGGCCTCTTGATACATCAGCGCCAGAGGTGGCACAACGAACACCCAGCGCAGGAAGCCAATCAGTGCGAGCACTACCGAAATTGCGCCCGCAAAGGTGCCAACCCAGAGTGCTGCATCGTCACGCCGCCCGAGCGCGGTCGGCAGCAGCAGGATCGGCACCGCCAGGATGGCGTACGTCCACGCCGTGGCGAACCAGGTCCATACCAGGGTGGAGCCTCCGGCCGCGAACCTTGTGAGCACAACATCGGCCGGTTCTCGAAGGATGTCTGGCCAGTCGAAAGTGACCGACAACACGGTGGCAGCGGTGGCGAAGGCGAGGGCGCCAATCAGGAATAGTGCGCCAGTAATTCGGCGCAAGGTGAGGCTCGTGCTGTCTGTGGTCAGAGTGTGTCGCCTCTCAATCGTCAGCGCTGGCTCAGCTTCACTCTGTCACTACGGGTGGCGTATCGAGGCGGGCGTCTCGCAGCATGACGCAAGGAACCCTGGTCCTGCTGTTCCTTAGGATTTCGTCACCCGAAGGTCGTCGACAGCTGCGCTGTCGAGTCGCCGCCTGCGCACAGGTCGAAGGTCGACGCGTCGATGGTCAAGTCCCGCGCCGCCGCAATAGCGGAGCTCTGCCGGTCCCAAGGTGAACTGCACCGTATGCGAGTCGCTCGGCTCAAGAGTGATGCGCTTGAACTCTTTGAGCTCGCGGACCGGATGTGACGCCAACCCAGATCGCTCCCGCCTACATCAGGCGGCAGAACTCTTCGCAGCCACCGGCCAGCCACTCGACGTCGACCGCTGCCGCGCCTGACGTCCATGCACCGCAGTGATCAGATAGCGGCCTGCTCGTACGGCCGCCCGGCAACGCGTTTCGGAACGTGTCGGCGCCGCGTGGCGTACTCGCGGGCCCGGTGGCTCGTCAGTGCGAGCAACACCATGATGCTGAGGCCGACCGTCGGCAGGCTCGTGGCCAGGGTGACCGCTTGCGACCCACTGGCATTGCCGATGAAGGCGCCGATCGTGGTCACCACGCACGACAGCATCAGCAGGATCCGGGCCCAGTTGCGACCGACGAATACGGCAACGGCCAGCGCGATGTCGATCAGACCGATGAAGGCGAGCACGCTTCCCGCCACGATCACGGCTGAATGGCCGCCCTCAACAGTCACCTCCTGGATGTCAACATTCCCCTGGAGGTATTGCGTGGGCAGCAGCAGGAGGATCAGCGCAACGGGCAAGAAAAAGAGGCCGCGCAAGAATGCCACCCCGGCCCCGAAGACGATCTGTGCGGGTCGTTTGTCCCGGCTGTCGGTGTATTCGACCGTGGCGATCTCGGCCACTTCTAGCCGCCGCACATCGATGATGGGCAGGTTGCCGTCGGTGATGATCAGATCACCGCCGCCATTGCGGCTGTGGTAGCCCGTGGAGAAGTTTTCGATCACTTCCACCCCGACCTCTGGGGTCGCTGCGCTGACGGTCTGGACGATGTAGTCGCGCTCGATGTCAGTGTTCTCCTCGATCTTGTGGGTGACCTGCAGCGTGAACAGCGACAGTCCGACGCTCTTGTCGTACGTGCCGGCCGCGAGCCAGTCGACCGCGTACCCGCCGGGTAACATCCAGCCCTCAGGACACCGCCAGAACCGTACGTGGTGTCGTTTGGACGGGCTGCCCGCAACTTCTTGTTGGTAGGCGAAGTCTTGCTGGCGGTCGAACAGATTGAGTGGGCTGACTGGGGCCTCGTCGTAGCTGCGCCGGCTCAGTGTCGAGGTGAGGATCCGCATCCCACTTGTCATGCTGAGATCGTCGGCCCGGGTCCACCCGGCCCGCGTCATGGCGGCATGAACCTGCGCCTCCTGACCGCGCAGCGCGAGGTTCACCGGATCACCCAGCAGCCCGTCGCTGGTCCGGGCACGGCCTATGAAGTACCCGGGGACATACAGACGGGTCAAGATCCGATGCAGCCTGGGCAGCAACAGATACGTGAGCAATACCCAGAACACGATGAGCAGCAGCATTGGCCATCCGGGCTGGATGCTCGCCCGAAACACCAGGTAGGCCAGCCAGATGGTCGACAGACCGGCGAAAGCGAACAGCAGGCCGTCCACCATGTCCATCACCGAGGGCCGCCGCTCCCGGCTACGCCGGATCGCCATGAACCAATTGTGGTCGACAGGCCGACTTCCTGATACCAGTGAGAGGCTACGACTTACCGTTAGGGCTGGGGTCGAAAAAATCGGCTGGACCTATGAATGACTGGTGAACACGCTCTTATCGAGACAATCGACATTTGGGGGTTTGGCAATGGGGCTGGAGACCACATATCGCCGCAGCGTTGAGTTCTGGAAGGACAAAGTGTCAAACGTTTCTGATAACTGGTCCGATCCGACGCCCTGCACCGATTGGAATGTACGCGCGCTCGTCAATCACGTTGTCGGTGAAGATCGGTGGACGAAGCCCTTGGTGGACGGCAAGACCATCGCCGAAGTTGGCGACGCCTTAGACGGTGACTTGCTCGGTGAGGACCCGAAAGGTTCAGCGATGGCGGCAGCCGACGAGGCTTTGACGGCAGTAGCCGAAAGGTTGCCGGCAGGCGGCAAAGTGCACCTGTCCTATGGCCAAACCGACATTGCCGAATACATCTCTCAGCTAACCGCCGATCACCTTATACACGGGTGGGACCTGGCCGTCGCGACTGGCCAGGACCGCAATCTCGATGCGGAGCTGGTGGCCGAGGTGGCGGAATGGTTTCGCGGCCGGGAGGAGATCATCCGCTCCTCCGGGTCGATAGCGGCACGGTCGGAATCCGCGGCGGGCGGTGATCCGCAAGCCGACCTGCTCATCGCATACGGGCGCAATCCCGATTGGAGTCCTCAGGCGTAGGCGCTGATACCGAGCAATTGGTCGACGGTGGTGAAGCGATAGCCCTGATCTGCCAGCCGATCGATCAGAGGCCCGATGGCTGCCACGCTTTGGTCTCGAGGACCGCCGCGCGCCTCGCAGCCGTCGTGAAAGATCAAGATCGTGCCCGGACGCGTGAGCCGTACGGCCGAATCGGCCAGCTTGGCGGCTGCGGGCTGGAAGATCTCCAGCGGATGGGCGAAGGTTCCTGACACCACCTGAAGTCCGTGCTGTCGCACACTGCCCAGCACCCACGGCCAGTGGCACAGCCACGGCGGGCGATACAGCGCAGGCGTAAGGCCGGTGATCGAATAGAACACCTCTTGGGAACGGATGATCTCGATCTCCTGCCGCGGCTCCTTGAGGTAGCGAGCGAACGAGTGGCTGTAGCTGTGGTTGCCCAGCACATGACCGCTCTCGACGACCCGTTTGGTGCTGGACGGAAAACGCTGCGCGCAGCGCCCGACCTGAAAGAAGGTCGCCTTCACGTCGTAGCGATCCAAGGTGTTCAGTAGCCGTGTGGTGTAGGGCTCGTTCGGCCCGTCATCGAAGCTCAGAGCGACGATCTTCTCCTCGGTCTCCGCTGCGTACGGGAACGGACCGAAGATTTGGGAGCGGGGTCGGAAGCCGGTCACGTACGCTGCGGCCCCGAGCGCCGAGAGGCCGACCGCCACGGCGCGCGCCCCTGCTGCGAGCCAGCTCATGGGCTGTGCCAGAAATTGGCCAGACTGTCCACCGCTGCGCCGCCGGCACCAGTTGCGAAACCCAGGGAGGTGAGCCCGACGACCAAGATCCCGAGTGCCACGCGCCGACGAGCCCAAACAGAAACGAAAGGTCGCCTGCGTTCGTGCCGGAAGGCAGGCGCCATTCCGAAAGTCTGCCGCTGCGACAGTCGATTGAGCCAATAGGCCAACACGTAATACACGAGAAAGGAAACGAAAAAGTTGTAGAGCAGGCCCCGCTGCAGCCGGCGTGCCGAGGTCGTCACCACATTGTGCGGCTCCCAGCTCACCTGCCCCCGCCGCCGAAGCCGGCGTAGCAGGTCAAGCTCGTCACCGCCCTGGGTCAGGTTGAGGTCATAGCCTGGGAATGCAGTGCGCCGGATCGCGAAGTTCGTCGCGCTCACGTAGAAGACGAATCCAGTCGACGCATGGATCGCGGCGACCAACCCGAAGAGCAAGATCGGAAAGACCTTCGCCCACCATGAGGGGTTCTTGTAGCGGCAGGGGCCGGCAACGGCGACGACTCTTTCTGACTCTGCGAAGCGAGCGTCGATGGTACGCAGCCAGTCTCGCGGCTGGGTGGTATCAGCATCGGTGGAAATGATGATCTCGCCCGTGGCGCAGTCAACGCCGCGCTGCCGGGCCGCGCAAACCCCCTGTTCAGGCTCCGTCACTACTCGCACGCCATACCCGGCGGCGATAGCCGCCGTATCGTCGCTGCTGTTGTTGTCGACAACGATGACCTCGTATTCGCCGTCGTAATCCTGCTGCAGCAACGAGTCCAATGCGTGCTCCAGGTAAGCCGCTTCGTTGTACGCCGGGACAATGACTGAGAACCGCATCTGGTCGTGCGGCTTTTGCATCCCCCACTCCTTCACCCATCACCCCCGCGCCGCGCGGTGGCGAGTCGACCCTTTGGTGTGAAGCCAGCACAACACTCTAGGGGAAGCGACTCCCCGCCGCCGGAGGTCTGGCGATCACGGTCGAGAGGAGGGTCGAATCAGATCCAGCTCCTGAACCACATGCGCGACAGCCATTTCGGATAGGGCAAGAGTTCATCGGTGAGGATCGGATAAATATAGGCAAAGTTGGCGGCCACCAGGGCTACGAACGCCCCGATGACGATGGCGCCGACCATACGGCGATCGCCAGTGCGCGCGTCACCGAGAATCCACCCGGCACACAGCGATATGGCCATCACGGAGAACGGGATGATCGCGATCGCGTAGAAAAAGAACAGCGGACGCGACTGAAAGGCAAGCCATGGCAACCAGCTGCTCAGCACACCGACGACCGGAATGCCGAAACGCCAATCCCGGCCTCCCACCCACAAGATCGCCGCGGCAACGAGGGCGAACACCGCAACCCACCACAGCGCGGGTGTCCCAATACCGCTGATGACCCGAATGCAGTTGTCAGGTCCGAGGCAGCCATCGGTTCCAGGTTTGATGCCGTTGACCGCGTCGATCCCGATTGGACGAGCCACGATCAACCAGCCGGCAGGATCAGCGCGATAGGTGTGCTGCGCTTGGTTGATGAAGTCGCCGGTGTGGAAGTTCCAGATGTCGTACTGGTAATGCAGCAGGGAGGCGAGCTGCTTGCCGAGCAGCCTCACGGTGGCGTGCTCCGGATGCTGAGCGCCCCAATCGCGGTCGTAGCCTCCCGTGGTCAGCAACCAGCTGGCCCAGGTTCCGATGTACACCACCAGGCTGAGTACGACCAAGGAGAAGAAGGCCGGAATACCGTCCCGAAGGATTGCGAGCTTCGCGCGTGCTCCGGCGCCGGCAAGGCGTCGTGCTCCCAGATCCCAGGCCAGCGACAGCAGTGCGAACGCGGCAAGCGGGTACAGCGCGTTCCATTTACTGGCGAGGGCCAGACCGAAGCACACCCCGGCAGCGATGCGCCATGGGCGCAGTACCAGAGCCGGACCAAACTGACCGCCAAGATCGGGGATCTCGCGACGTTCCAGATTGCGAGCGAGGCGATTTCGGAACCATTCGCGATCAGCGACAAGACAGGCGACCGCCGCCACGACGAAGAACGCGAGAAAGATGTCGAGCAACGCCGTGCGTGACATCACGAATTCGAGGCCGTCGAAGGTGAGCAAAATCCCGGCAAGACCGCCGATCAAGGTCGACTTCGAGACCCGACGAACCATCCTGATGGTGACCATGATCAGCAGCGTTCCGAACACCAGGGAGGCAAACCGCCAGCCAAATGAGTTCATGCCGAACAGATATTCGCCGCCCGCGATCAGCCACTTGCCAAGCGGCGGATGCACCACGAAAGCGGCGGTGTCCTCCATCACATCAACGTTGCCGGCGATGACCTTGGGGTTGGCATTGCTCGGCCAGTTGCGTTCGTAGCCGAACTTCAGCAGGGAGTATGCGTCCTTGGCGTAATAGGTCTCGTCGAAGACGAGCTTGTTTGGATAGCTGAGGTTGACCAAACGGATCACGAAGGCGATCGCGCCAATGATCAGTGTCACGAGCCAGCCGTTGAGGCGGTCGTTCGGCATCGCGACCCGCAGGCGCTCAATCGTCGTCGGCGGGCTAATCGGTCGTTCGGGCAGGACGCGCGGTGGCGGGGGGCCTGGAATGGCGGCAGCGGCCTGTCCGACCAACCCCGCCTCAGGCTCGAGGACTTGGCGCGTCACCCGCCCATCGTAGGTGGACCGGCTCAGTCGATTGCCTCACCGGCCGTGCCTCCACCATCCTTCTCCTCCGCCGCCTCGTCAGAAAACTGGGTTAACCCACCTTCCTTGCGCTTTGCACATGTTGCAACGTATGTGAGGTGACTGAAGAGTGGGTTAACCCAGTTTTCCCTCAACCTGATTTCGGGGTGTGGGGGCGGTGACGCAGGAGGGCTTGGCTGGGGTGGTGGTGCTTGCCGCGACGCCAATCGGTGACGTCTCCGATGCCTCGCCGCGGCTGGTGGCTGAGCTGACCAACGCCGATGTGATCGCGGCCGAGGACACCCGCCGTCTGCGGCGGCTGCTCGAACGGCTCGGAGTCGAGACCGATGCGCGGATCATGTCGTACTTCGAGGGAAACGAGGCGCGGCGTACCGACGAGCTGGTACGCGCACTGGGGGAGGGAGCTCGAGTCGTCGTCGTCAGCGACGCAGGTATGCCGTCGGTATCTGACCCGGGCTATCGCCTCGTCAACGCCGCAGTGGCACGCGGTTTCCGGGTCACCGCGGTGCCCGGTCCCTCCGCGGTGCTGACCGCGCTGGCGGTATCGGGGCTTCCGGTTGATCGGTTCTGCTTCGAAGGCTTCCTGCCACGCAAGGCCGCCGAACGTGCCCGACGGCTGGGTCAGCTGACGGCTGAGCCACGCACCATGATCTTCTTCGAAGCCCCCCACCGGGCGGCCGCGACGCTGTCCGCGATGGCGGTCACCTTTGGGGCCGATCGCCGCGGGGCGGTCTGCCGCGAGCTCACCAAGACCTACGAGGAAATCCGCCGCGGATCACTGCAGGAGCTTGCGGAGTGGGCGGCGTCTGAGGTGCGAGGCGAGGTGACCCTGGTCGTCGCGGGTGCGACTCAACCGGCTCCAGATCTGCATGCGGCAGCGGAGGAGGTGCTCGGCCTGACCGCTGGGGGCATGAAGTTGAAGGCGGCCGTAGCGCAGGTCGCGCGGCAGCAGGGCTTGGCAAGAAATGCTCTGTACGAGCTCGCCCTGAAAACGCAACGCGCAGAGCCTCCATCGGCCTCTGCCGAGGCCGAAATGCCCCACTGATGATGCACATTCAGTGGGTGCAACAGTTGACCCGTGGAGCTGCCCCCGCTACCTGACCCACTGCCGGCACCGGTGGTGGACTCCCATTGCCATCTCGATTCCACGCAGGCCAAGTCTGGCCTCGCGCCTGAGGATGCCATCCGGTTGGCTGCTGAGGTGGGCGTCACGAGAATCGTGCAGATCGGGTGTGATCCGGAAGGCTGCCGCTGGGCGGTTCAGGCTGCCGAGCGCTGGCCGTCGGTGATTGCCGGAGTTGCGATCCACCCCAACGATGCCGCACGCATGGGTCCGGATCTGGTGCCCGGTCTGGAGCTGGTGGAGGGATTGGCCCAGCATCCGCGCGTCAGAGCGGTAGGTGAGACCGGGCTGGATTACTTCAGAACAACCGACGCGGCTGGTCAGGCCGTGCAGCGGGAAGCATTTGCCGCACATATCGCCCTCGCCAAGGCCTTTGACAAGACTCTCGTCGTCCATGATCGCGATGCCCACGACGGCATCCTCGACGTACTCGATTCCGAGGGCCTGCCGGATCGCATCGTGATGCATTGCTTCTCCGGCGATGATCACTTCGCCCGAGCCTGCCTAGACCGCGGCGCGCACCTCTCCTTTGCGGGGACCGTCACCTTCAAGACCAATGATCAACTGCGCGCCGCATTGGCCCTGGCGCCTCTGGATCGGATACTCGTCGAGACCGACGCTCCCTATCTCACCCCGATGCCACTGCGAGGGAAGCCGAACGCCTCCTACCTGATTCCGCACACAGCCCGCTTCCTCGCCGCCACTCTGGGCATCGAACTGGAGCGCATCTGCCAGGCACTTAACGACAATGCCGATGCCGCCTTCGGCGGGAGCTGGTAACGATGGACTTCGCGGAGGTACTGCGCCGACGCCGCATGATTCGCTCGTACGACGAAACTCGGTCAGTGAACACCGAGGCCCTTGATGCAGTTCTCGCGGCGGCGCTCCGCGCACCCTCAGCCGGGTTCACCCAGGGCGTCTCGCTCCTTGTGCTGAGCTCAGCAACCGAACGCGAGACGTTCTGGAAAGTCGTCGCTGACGCGGACAGCACCTGGCTCCGCGGGATGCGGACAGCACCCGTTCTCGTCCTGATCTGGACCAGCGAGGAGGCCTACCTCGATCGTTACGCCGAACCTGACAAGGGCTGGACCGACCGAGATCCGACGCGATGGTCCGCGCCCTACTGGTTCGTGGACGCCGGAATGGCGAGCATGGCCGCGCTGCTTTCGGCGGTCGACCACGAGCTCGGTGCCTGCTTCTTCGGCATCCCCGCCGACCGTATCGGCGCCGTACGCGAAGCCCTCGGCGTGCCACCGAATCAGCTGAGCGTTGGCGTGATCAGCCTCGGCTACCCGCTCCCGGCACCGGCAATCGGCTCGCCGACGCACCGCCCACGCAGAGCGCCGTCAGAGCTCCTTCACCGGGGCGCTTGGTAACACGCAGTCCGGTCCGTCTCAGATCAGCGGGGCAATCGCCGCGCCTTCCGTTATAATTTCGTGACTCATCCAGGCTGACAAACGCCCGGAAGGACACTCAGGTCCAGATCACCGACCGGACCAACTCGGGGGAAATGCTGTGCGCAAGATCATCCCTGTCATCGCCGCTGGCGCGACCACTCTCGCCCTGGCTGGAACAACATTCGGATACGCGAACCTCAACAAAGATGTAACGCTCTCAGTGGACGGGCAGACCAGCCACGTCCGCACCAGCGCCGACAGTGTGGGCGCCCTGCTCAAGAGCAAGGGAATCGAAGTCAACGGCCATGACGTCGTCGCCCCGAACTTGGATGCGAAAGTCGAAGATGGCACGAGGGTCGCCGTCAAGTTCGGGCGGCAAGTTACCTTCACGATTGACGGCGAGGAGCAGACCGTCTGGACCACGGCCACCACAGTCGATGATGCCCTCGGTGCTCTCGGCCTCGACCTTGCCGGCGCGAAGCTTTCAACCAGCCGTAGCGCGAGCATCGGACGGCAAGGACTGGCCATCATCATCGGTACGCAGAAGACGGTCATCATCATCGATGAGGGCAAGAAGCGCACCGTCACCACAACGGGACAGACGCTGGCCGATGCACTGGCTGCGGCCAAGATCAGCGTGGACCGTGACGACAAGCTGAGCGCGAGCCAGACCACGCAACTGGTCGACGGCTCGAAGTTCACCTTCATCCGGGTCGACATCACCTCCAAGACCAAGAAGCTCAAGGTGGACTTCAGCACGGACCGCAAGAAGTCGAGCACGCTGAGGAAGGGTGTCACCAAGATCGACACACCAGGAGTCGCCGGCGTCCGCGCAGTGACCTACCGGTTGGTCCGGCACAACGGCGAGATCGTCAAGCGGACCAAGATCAAATCTAAGTTGATCAAGAAGCCGGTGACTGAGGTGGTTCTGGTCGGTACGAAAACGACGAAGACGAGTGCTAAGAAGAGTTCGGGCTCTGGTACGCCGTCGGGGAGTGTCTGGGACAAGCTGGCTCAATGTGAGTCCGGCGGCAACTGGTCGATCAACACAGGCAATGGCTACTACGGCGGTCTGCAATTCAGCCTCAGCACCTGGCGCGCCTACGGCGGCTCCGGCATGCCGCACGAAGCGAGCCGCGAGGAGCAGATTCGCATAGCCAAGAAGGTCCAAGCCTCCGACGGTTGGGGAGCGTGGCCTGCGTGCACGTCGAAGCTGGGGTTGCGCTAGCGCGGTGACGAGTGGGCTGCTCGATCCCAGTTCCGTACGTGAGCTGGCGAGCCGGCTGGGATTGCGGCCGAGTAAGCAGCGCGGACAGAACTTCGTCACCGACGCCAACACCGTACGAAGAGTCGTTGCCGCAGCCCGGCTTACCGAGGACGACGTCGTACTCGAGGTTGGGCCGGGACTAGGGTCGCTGACCCTCGGCCTGCTCCAGGCCGCGCGCCGGGTGATCGCGATCGAGATCGATGGCCTGCTTGCGGCTCAGCTGCCTGAGACGGTCGCCGAGCGGCTGCCGGAGCGGGTTGCTGCGCTGACGGTGATCAATGCAGACGCGCTCCGGGTCGACGCCGCGCCCGAGCCGCCCACAGCGGTCGTTGCCAACCTTCCGTACAACGTCGCTGTGCCGGTGCTGCTGCACCTGCTGGCAAGGTTCGACAGTTGGAGCCGTGGCCTGGTGATGGTGCAGGCGGAGGTGGCTGACCGGCTGGCTGCCGGACCCGGATCGAAAACCTACGGCGTGCCGTCGGTCAAGGTGGCCTGGTACGCCGCAGCCAACAGGGTTGGCGCGGTATCGCCGACCGTGTTCTGGCCGGTGCCGAATGTCGAGTCTGGCCTCGTGGCCCTCAACCGTCGGCAGCCACCAGAGACAACCGCGACCCGCGACCAGGTCTTCGCGGTCGTCGACGCGGCATTCTCCCAGCGGCGTAAGATGCTGCGCTCGGCCTTAGCAGGGGTGGCGGGATCGCCGGCCCTTGCCAGCGCGGCCGTCGTCGCAGCGGGGCTGGACCCAAAGGCCCGCGGCGAGACGTTGAACGTCACCGACTTCGCTCGGGTCGCGGAGCAGATCTTCCGCACGTAGATAACCTCACACTCATGGCCTCATCTCCGCAGCCGGGTCCCGCCGGCGTACGCGTGCGGGTGCCGGCCAAGATCAACCTTGCACTGAAGGTGGGCGCTCCTCGAGCCGATGGTTACCATCCGCTCGCCACTGTGTATCAAGCGGTTTCTGTCTACGACGAGGTACACGCCGCATGGGCCGACCCGGACGAGTTCGAGGTGGTCGTCAGCGGCGAGGGTGCCGATCTGGTGCCGCTCGATGACTCCAACCTTGCCGTGCGCGCCGCCAAACTGCTCGCCCGTACTCATGGACCCTACGATTCGCTGGGCGCGAGTTTGTCGATCAAAAAGTCTATTCCGGTGGCCGGTGGGTTGGCTGGCGGCTCCGCGAACGGTGCGGCCGCGTTGCTGGCATGCGCGGTCTTATGGGATCTCGACGTCACTGCCGACGGGCTGAGGACACTGGCCGCGGAGCTCGGCAGTGATGTGCCCTTCGCGTTGCTTGGTGGCACGGCCGTCGGGAGCGGCCGGGGTGAGGACGTGGCACCCGCCCTGGCCCGCGGCACCTACCACTGGGTGCTGGCCTTCGGCTACCACGGTCTGTCGACAGCAACGGTCTATAAGCGCTTCGATGAGCTGAGCCCTCGCGCAGCGCCGCCCACAGTGCCCCCCGATCTCATGAATGCCCTGCGCAGTGGCGATCCGCGGCTCCTTGGTCCGGCGCTCAGCAATGATCTTGAACCTGCTGCGCTGGATCTGCAGCCGCGACTACGGACCGTGCTGCAAACCGGCCTCGAGTACGGCGCTCTGGGTGCCCTGGTGTCTGGGTCAGGTCCCACCTGTGCCTTCCTGGTGGACGATGAGTCCGCCGCGGTCGACCTCTCCGTATCGCTCAGTGTAGAAGGGTTGTGCCGGGCGGTCCGGCGTGCGACCGGTCCGGTGACGGGAGCCCGCGTCGTCAACTGAGCGGCTCAGAAGTCAGCGATCGACGCCGTACCGGGCGAGCAGCAGCCGCAGGCTACGCGTGAGTTGATCATGCTCGGAGACGTCCAACGCGGCCAAGATCCCGCGCTCGGCGGCCAGTAGCTCCGCCAGCGCCGCGTCCACTGCGTCTTTGCCCGTCTCGGTCAGCTGCACCAGCACACCACGCCGATCATCGGGGTGATCCTGCCTGGCGACCAGCCCGCGCGCGGCGAGCCGATCCACCCGATTGGTCATCGTTCCCGACGTGACCATGGTTTCCCGCAGCAGCTGTCCCGGTGAAAGCCGGTACGGCGGGCCCGAGCGGCGCAGGGCCGCCAGCACGTCGAATTCCCAGGACTCCAGATGGTGTGCGTTGAATGCGTTAGCTCGAACGCGGTCCAGGTGGCGGGCTAGCCGACTGATGCGGGAGAGCACTTCCATAGGCGCTAGGTCCAGGTCCGGGCGTTCGCGGCGCCAGGCCTCGACAATCGTGTCGACCTCGTCGCGGGTTGCCCGGTCGGTCACACCGGGAGTCTAAGGGGCCGCCGATCTGCAGAAGGTGGCGGAACAACGCTTCTCCGTTCCGTCAGGTCCGACGAAGACGGCGGCAAGTCAGCGAACATCATCGCAGCGAGCGGCAGCGAGCAATCAGGCAGAGCGCGATGCGCGAGCAGCCCAAGAAAACTACGAAGAGTCTTGACGTCGAGATTTCAGAGAGTGGTCTTCTCCGACTCGCTCTGGCCGAGACCTACGTTTTCGCGCGGCATGGTGGATGCCAGCCCGATGATGCCGGCACAGAGCACTGCCGGGACAGCCATCGCGTGGTGGATCCCGACCTGGTTGACCAGGAAACCGACAAAGGCCGGGCCAATCAAGAATGCGGCGTAGCCGAATGTCACGACTACGGCGAGCACGCGGCCGCCGCCGATGTGTCCGGCGACCGCATAGACCTGCGGCGCGATCATGCCCACCCCGAAGCCCACCAACGCCCAGCCGAGCACAAGCAGCGGCAGGCTGCTCACCAGCGTGACTGTCAGATAACCGAGAGCCGCGCAGAGGCCGCCGAAGCGTACGACGGCCCGCCGACCGAACCGGGTCACGAGCCGGTCGCCCAGCAGCCGGATAACGACCATGAATGCGCTCACCGCAGCGAGGCCCAATGCTCCAGTGGTCGGGTCGACCTGGGCGACATCTGTGACATGGAGGGACGACCAGTCGAGCGCTGTACCTTCGGAGAGACCGAAGGCCAACGCCATGATCCCCAGCACCCAGGCGGCCTTGGGAATCCGAGTCCGTACGCCGTCGACCGTGTGGTGAACCACCGCAGCCTCGGGAGTGAGCTTGAGCAAGACGGCGAATGCGACGAGGGCCAGCGCCGAAAGGGAGATTGCCAGTGGCGTGACGACCGCACCGCCCTTCAGCCCGAGCACGGCGGCAAGAAGCAGGACGGCTCCCGCCCCGAAGAAGGTGCCGATCGAAAAGAAGGCGTGGAAGAAGCTCATGATCGGGCGCCCACGGGCTGCTTCGACCTGGACACCAATCGCATTCATGCCGACATCCATCGCCCCGTTGCCGAGCCCCATCAACACACCACCGAGGATCGCAACTGGATAGCTGGGCGCCAGGCCAATCGTGATCATCGCAAGGATGATGATCGGCACAGTGGCGAGCGTGACCCGACGGGCACCTACGGCATCGGCCAGCCGCCCGCCGATCTGCATCGAGGTGATCGCCGCGACGCCGGTACAAAAGAGCAGAATCGCGATCTGGGTTGCGTCCATCCCAAGCTTGTCGCGTAGCGAGGGGAGCGCGGCCCCATAACCGCCGAGCATCATGCCGTTGAGGGCGAACAAGGTGGTCATTGCCACGGCAGCGCGGCGGGTCGATAGCTGATTGGTGACGGGCGCAGAGATTGTCATTCGCAGTTTCTGTATCGATTTAGTTAGAAGCACCACTCTACGGCAGAATCGCCCCTGTTCGCAAAAAGGAAGGATCGACGGGCTCAGCCCGCATGAAGGTCAAGGAGCGTCAGCGTTACCGCCCGATGTAGTGCCTCGACCCGCTGTCCGCAGATGCACCCCGACGTGGTGGTGCGTACGCTTGGCTCTGGCCGATCCAAGGGTTGGTCACGTGTGGGGTGAAGCGATGTCGATTCGAAGCCCGCGGCCCGCAAGCGGGCTCCGGATGGGAGGATTGGCCGGGCCTCACATTCCCCGGTTGGTCTGTCGGCAGGGCCCGCCTGACTTTGAATCAGGACTAGCGACGTAGGTTCGACTCCTACCCGGGGAGCGGAGCGTCACTCAGCTAGTAAGGAGCCAGCTGTTGTCTGTCCACTCCGACCAAGCTCCGAGCCCGGTCGCGGCTGTCGTCATCCTGGCGGCCGGCGAGGGGAAGCGGATGAAATCTTCGCGTTCCAAGTTGCTGCATGAGGTTGCCGGTCATTCCATGCTGAGCTACGCGGTGACGGCCGCAACGACGGTCCAGCCCGAGCACATCGTGGTGGTCGTTGGTCATCTCCGTGATCAGGTGGAGGCCCACCTCGCCGAGATCGCTCCCCATGTCCTGATCGCAGTCCAGGAACAGCAGCTGGGTACGGGCCATGCGGTTCAAGCCGCACTGGCGCAGCTTGCCGATCTGACTGGCGATGTGATCGTCACCATGGGAGACGTCCCGATGCTCACGGGCGAAACGCTTGCGGCGCTGCTCGATGAGCATCGCAGCAACCAAGCTGCCGTCACCGTGCTGACCGCGGAGGTCCCGGACCCGACCGGATACGGACGGATTTTGCGCGATACCGGGGGCATCGTCACCGGCATTGTCGAGCACCGGGACGCCGACGACACCCAACTGGAGATCATCGAGATCAACTCCGGCATCTACGTTTTCGACGCGGCGACACTGCGGTCTGCACTGACCGAGCTCGCACCGTCCAATGATCAGGGAGAGCTGTACCTCACTGATGTGCTGGCTGTGGTACGCGAGGCCGGCAAACCAGTTGGTGCGTATTTCATCGACGATGTCTGGCAGACCGAGGGGGTCAACGATCGGATCCAACTCTCCCGGATGAACGCGGAGCTCAACAGGCGAATTCTGCAGCGCTGGATGAGCGAGGGAGTGACAGTCGTGGATCCAGCGACGACCTGGGTGCACGCTTCAGTTGATCTTGCCCCGGATGTGATCTTGCTGCCGGGCACATCGCTGGAGGGCGCGACCTCTGTGGGTGCCGGGGCGCGAATCGGTCCCGACACGACACTTGTCGACGTTGAGGTGGGGGAGAATGCAGTGATCACGCGGACCCACGGATCTCTCAGCGTGATCGGGTCAGGCGCCAGCGTCGGCCCGTACGCCTATCTTCGGCCCGGTACCACGCTGGGCGCGGGCGGCAAGATCGGCACCTTCGTGGAGGCCAAGAATGCTCGCATCGGAGCCGGAGCCAAGGCGCCGCACCTCAGCTACCTGGGCGATGCGGTGATCGGTGAAGGCGCCAACATCGGCGCGGGCGTGATCTTCGCCAACTACGACGGTCTGACCAAATCGACCAGCACCGTTGGGGCGTACTCCTTTGTCGGCAGCAATGCCGTACTTGCCGCACCCGTCGAAGTGGCAGACGGCGCTTACATTGCGGCCGGTTCGACTATAACGGGCGATGTCGGCCCGGGTGATCTTGCGGTAAGTCGTAGCCAACAGCGCAATGTGCCCGGCTGGGTGGCGCGTAAGCGGCCAGG
>DASUYM010000260.1:0-10612 GCA_036377435.1 Propionibacteriaceae bacterium | reverse complement strand
GGTCGACCAGGCGATCAGGTACGAGAGTGCGAAGAAGATCACCAGCTCAAAGCGACGGACGAAGCCTCGAAAGGAGTTCCCCCCGGTGCTCGGCCTGCTTCCTACCGGGTCGACGGCCCTCGTCTGGGTTATGGATTGTGTCGCCGGTGCGGCATCATTCGGCTCGTTCTGCTCAATGCGGGTCTTCATGCCAGCTCCTCGATACTCGTTGTGCTCCACAGACTCCCACTCGGCACGACGGCATGACACAGAGCAGGCCGGTGACCGGGGGGCCGGTTTTCTGGTGAATCAGCCGGTGTGGGCTGTAATTCGGCTGATTGGCAGCACTATGGTTTGAGGCACGGCTCGCCGCTGGAGCAGGTGATCGAAGCGATCCCGCGGTCTGAGCAAAATCCCTCGGCGTCCTGCGGTCCTATCCCTTACCCGCGGACGGGAGAGGTTCGGATGGCTGCAGTCTTCCCGCTGTTACCCGAACGGCACAGAGCGGCTCCTCAACCAGCCCTGCTGTGGACACTCGGGGTCGCGGCCGCGGCAGCCTGCGCAGGTATCGCCGTCTTGGGTGCACTCAATGAGGAGCTGTACCAGCCAGTCCTCCGCGTTCTCCTGGTGAGCTGGGTCTCGCTTCCGTTCATTTTCGCCGGAATCGTGGCATGGCGAAGGCGGCCCGACAGCTCCTTCGGGCCACTACTGATCTCGGCGGGTTTCGTCACCCAGCTCAGCACCCTGCAGTGGACGAGCCAGCCGCTGCTCAATACGGTCGGACAGCTGAGCGACCTGCTGGTCGCAGCGCTCTGGTTGCACGTCTTCCTCGCCTACCCGACAGGTCGACTTCCTGGGAGGGCCGAGCGGGTGGTGGTGATCATTGGATACGTCGCCGCGATAGGACTCCAGCTCGTGATCTTGATGTTGGGCGGCTTCAACGATCGACACCTGCTGACCGTGGTCGAGCGGCAAACCGGCGCGGAAGCCGTGCAGGACGTGCAGCTCCTCACACTCAGTGCGCTCGCGCTCATTGGTGTGGTGCTGCTCTGGCGGCGCTGGTGGGCATTGCCCCGGTGGCAGCGGCGGCGACCTGCCCAGATTCTGATCAACTGCTTCAGCCTGTCGCTGGTGATGCTGGCCGCCCTGCTGGTTGCCGGCGCTTTTGAGCTTCCAAGTTTCGAGGTTCTCCGGCTGGCGACCTTCGCGGCCGCTGGGCTGGCGCCACTCGCCTTCCTAGCAGGACTTCTCGATGCTCGCATCGCCAGGGGGGGTGTTGGCGAGCTGATGGTCCAGCTCCGGACTGATCCTGCGCCGGACCTCCGCGCGCTCCTGGCGCAGGCTCTGCGCGACCCCACCTTGTCCCTGATCTACTGGTTGCCGCAGTACGGGAGCTGGGCTGATCAGAACGGCAATCCGACGAATCTGCCCGAGCCGGACAGCGGTCGCCACGTCACGCTCGTCAAGCAGAACGGCGAGCACGTCGCAGCACTGGTGTACGACGCCACGCTCGGCGAGGAGCCGGAACTGGTCGAGGCGGTCAGCGCAGCGGCTGGCATCGCTTTGGAAAATGGACGACTCGAAGCGGAGCTACGGGCCCGGCTGCAGGAACTGCACGGCTCGCGTACAAGGGTGGTCGAAGCCCAGCAGAACGAGCGTCGGCGCCTGGAGCGCGACCTGCACGACGGTGCACAGCAGCGTTTGGTTGCCCTTGCCCTCGAACTCGGCATGCTCGCCGAGCAGGCGGACAGTGACCCCACTACTCAGATCAGGCTGAAACGCGCGCGTGGTGAGCTCGCCCAATCGCTGAATGAGCTGCGAGACATCGCCCGCGGCCTGCATCCTGCGGTCGTCAGCGGGCACGGGCTCGCCGTCGCCTTGGAGTCGCTGGTGGCCGTCACGCCACTCGAGGTGCGACTGAAGACCACCGAACTTCCCCGGCTTCCAGAGCAGCTCGAGGTAGCCGCCTACTACGTCGTATCGGAAAGCCTCACGAACGCGGCAAAGTACTCGCAGGCCAGCCGCGTCTCGGTGGAAGTGGGAGTCACCAACGACACCTTGATCGCAGAAATCGTCGACGACGGCATCGGTGGAGCCGATTCCGAACGTGGGACGGGATTACGCGGGCTGGCCGACCGCGTCGAGGCGTTGAATGGGCGGCTGCGAATCTGGAGCGCCTCCGGCCACGGCACGCGCGTACGAGCGGAGATTCCGTGCGGGTAGCCATCGCCGATGACAGCGTGCTGCTGCGCGAGGGCGTCGCGCGGCTGCTGACCGACGCGGGCATAGAGGTTACTGCCCGCTGCGGCACAGCCACTGAGCTGCTGGTACGCGTGGCAGAGGACGCGCCGGACGCCGTGGTCGTCGACATCCGGTTGCCACCCACTCACACCGACGAAGGGATGCAGGCCGCTCTGACCATCCGGCAGCGATATCCGGATGTAGGCGTACTTGTTCTGTCTCAGTACGTCGAGATTGGGCTGGCGATGCGGCTGCTGGCCGACTCAGCTGAGGGCGTCGGCTACCTTCTGAAGGATCGGGTGAGCGAGGTCAAGGAGTTCATCGCGGCGCTCCGCCGCGTCGCTGATGGAGGCTCCGCACTGGATCCGACGATCGTGTCCACCATGCTGAAGCGGCACCGCAGCTCGGATCCACTGGATTCCCTGACGCCGCGAGAACGTGAGGTGTTGGAACTGATGGCCACCGGAGCCTCCAACGCAGGCATTGCGGAGTCGATGGTGATCACACAACGAGCCGCTGAGAAGTACGTATCCACCATCTTCAGCAAGCTCGGAATTCCGGCGACCGGAAGCGAGTCGCGGCGGGTGCTCGCCGTTCTGCTCTTTCTTCGGTCCTGACTCTCGGTGCTCGACCGGTCTTCTACTCGACGTCGAGTGTGCGGCAGTGGCGCCTTCGCCCAACTGCTGCACGCGCGTGACTATCAGGTTTCGGCATCGATCGACGCTTCGTTGCCGTGGCCGACTGATAGAGCGGCTGGCTTGGGCATCCGTTCGCACGTCGTCGGGCAGGCTGAGTCACTGCCTCAAGTTTGGGTATCGAAGTGTTGTTCGTGGTAACCGCGCCCTGCACAAGTGAGAGTTCTGGTACCGAGAAGGACCCTGCATTGGAGGTTTCTCATGGCTGACCGCAGCGCCCCCATCTATGACTCAGGAGAAGCCGATCGGCTTCCCGCTCATGATCACGAGGTCTACAACAGGATCGCTCAGGAAAGCGACTTTGTGGAGTTGCGCCGCAGATATGCCAGCTTCGCCTTTCCGGCGACGATCGCGTTCATGGCCTGGTACATCCTCTACATCGTGTGCAACAACTGGGCCCGCGACTTCATGGACACCAAGGTCGTCGGAAACATCAATATCGCGCTGGTGTGGGGATTGCTGCAATTCGTCTCGACCTTTGCCATCGCCTACTTCTATGCCCGGCACGCCAGAAACTCACTGGACCCGCTGGCATCGAAATTGCGAGATGAGTTCGAACAGGAGACCGGCCGATGAGCCCCGCAATGTTGGTGCCGCTCGTCTCCGGCGACACCCTGACTATCGCCCTTTTCCTCGCTGTCGTCGCGCTCACCCTCTACATCACCTTCTGGGCGTCGCGGCAGAGCAAAACCACCACGGACTACTACGCCGGCGGCCGCTCCTTCAGCGGCTTCCAGAACGGTCTGGCGGTGAGCGGCGACTACATGTCAGCCGCGTCATTCCTCGGCATCTCCGGCGCGATCGCCATATACGGCTACGACGGCTTTCTCTATTCCATCGGATTCTTGGTGGCTTGGCTGGTAGCCCTATTGCTGATCGCGGAGCTGTTGCGGAACTCCGGCCGGTTCACCATGGCCGACCAGCTGGCTTACCGGATGCGCCAGACGCCGGTCCGAAGCGCGGCAGCGACATCGACGATCGTTGTCTCGATCTTCTACCTGCTGGCCCAGATGGTCGGCGCCGGAAGCCTCGTCGGTCTGCTCCTCGGGGTCACGAGCCCAGGTCTCAAGAACCTGGTGATCGTCCTGGTCGGCGTGTTGATGATCATCTACGTCACCTTTGGGGGGATGAAGGGCACCACTTGGGTACAGATCGTCAAGGCCGTGATGCTGATGCTCGGCACCGTGCTGATCACATTCTTGGTGCTGGTCAAGTTCGGCTTCAACTTGTCAGACCTCCTTGGAACGGCAGCCGAGAAGTCGGGCAAAGGAGAGGCCTTTCTCCAGCCGGGACAGCTCTACGGTAAGGACTTGGTCGGCAAGTTCGACTTCTTGTCACTTGGCTTGGCCCTGGTTCTCGGCACCGCTGGCCTGCCGCACATCCTGATTCGCTTTTACACCACGCCCACCGCACGGGCGGCACGCAAGTCGGTGCTCTGGGCGATCGGGCTGATCGGTTCGTTCTACTTGATGACGCTGGTGCTTGGCTTCGGTGCTGCAGCGCTGGTCGACACGGGCAAGGACAGCCAGATCCAGACCTCGGCCGGAAACCTTGCGTCCCCCCTACTGGCACAGGCGGTCGGCGGCGGCGAGGGCACTCTCGGCGGATCAGTCCTGCTGGCTCTCATTTCAGCGGTCGCCTTCGCCACGATCCTCGCAGTGGTTGCAGGGTTGACCCTGACCTCGGCATCCTCGGTTGCCCATGACCTGTACGCCAACGTGTTCAAGAAGGGACAGGCGTCGGAGAGGAGCGAGCTCATCGCGGTCCGGATCGCGGCCTTCGCCATCGGTGCCGTCGCGATCTTGCTTGCGATTCCCGCCCAGCGGCTGAACATCGCCTTCCTGGTGGCGCTGGCCTTTGCAGTCGCCGCATCGGCCAACCTGCCAGCGCTGCTGTACAACCTGTTCTGGAGGCGCTTCAACACCATGGGCGCGGTCTTCAGCATCTACGGCGGATTGATCATGTCAGTGCTGCTGGTGACCTTCTCGCCAGTCGTCTCCGGCACGCCCACGTCGCTGTTCCCGAGTGCCGACTTCGACTGGTTCCCACTACGCAATCCCGGGCTGATCTCGATCCCGTTCGGATTCCTATGCGGCTGGGTTGGGACCATGATCAGCAAGGAAGCGCATCCTGCGGAGCGCTACGACGAACTGTCCGTACGGTCGCTGACCGGGGCCGGAGCCGAGAAGGCGGTGGTTCACTGAGGCGCCGGAGTGAGCTTCAGTCGAGGTGGGTGACCAACCATTTCCCTGGCAGTCCAGCGGCGGCCAGCCAAGGAAACCGCAGCAACGCATCGGCACGCATTCTCCAACCCGGAGGTCAGCCGTTGAAGCACCGCAGCTACCCCATCAGAGGTGAATGCGACCCGTAGTATCGGCTCAGAACGTCGATCTTGAACTCGGAGAAACCTCCGGCCTCGATACTGGCGCGGATGTCGTCAACCAGGCGTACCACGAACCGCTCGTTGTGGATGGTGCACAGCGTCGAGGCCAGCATCTCGCGAGCCTTGAACAGATGATGCAGGTACGCCCGGGTGTAGTGGGTGCAGGTGTAGCAGTCGCAGTGCTCGTCGATCGGTGAGAAGTTCCACCGGCAAGCTGCAGCGGTCACATTGAACCTGCCGCGGACGGTGTAGACAGCGGCGTTGCGTGCGACGCGTGACGGGGATACGCAGTCGAAGGTATCGACGCCGTTCTCGATCGCAGTGAAGATGTCGTTGGGCTCTGAGATACCCAGAAGATGGCGGGCCTTGTCCTCGGGCAGTTCCTCACAGACCCAGCGCACGATCGTCCCGAGGTTTTCCTTCTCCAGCGCGCCGCCGATGCCATAGCCATCGAACCCCGACCCCTCCAAGGTCAGCGACACAAGATCACGAGCCGCCTGTCGCCGCAGGTTCTCAAACTGCGCACCCTGCACCACGGCGAATAGGGCTTGGTAGTGCGGGGGTTTGCCCTCCCGCCTCAAGCGCTGATGCTCGGCGAGGCAGCGAACGGCCCACCGCTGCGTCCGTGCTACAGATCGCTGCTGGTAGTCGCGGGTATTCATCAATGTCGTGCATTCGTCGAATGCGAAGATGATGTCCGCGCCCATCTGGTGTTGGATTTGCATCGAAACTTCGGGTGTGAAGCGATGCTGCGACCCGTCCAAGTACGAGGTGAAGGTCACGCCATCCTCGTCGACCTGCGCGAGCCGGGTCTTGCCTTCGGCGATCACGTCATCGTCTTCCAGGCCATCGGTCTTCATGGCGAGCATCTTCTTGAAGCCAACACCGAGCGACATCACCTGGAAGCCGCCACTGTCAGTGAAAGTCGGTGCCGGCCAGTTCATGAAACGACCCAGCCCGCCGGCAGCATCGATGACATCTGCACCCGGCTGCAGGTAGAGGTGGTAGGCGTTGGCGAGTACGGCCTGAGCGCCGAGCGCTGCGACGCTCTCGGGAAGCACGGCCTTGACGGTCGCCTTGGTGCCCACGGCCACGAAGGCAGGCGTCCTGATCAACCCGTGCGGGGTCATGATCACGCCCGTGCGGCCAAGCCGCCCTGGTAGCGACGTGCCTGGAGTGAAGCCGAAGCCCTCAACGCGCTCAGGTCGCATGCTGATGAGGGCTGAGCTCGTCGAAGCCTGCGCTGCGCCGTTCGACAGGCTCAGGGCACCTACGAAAATCAGGACGCACCAGCGCGCTCCCGCCGCAGCTTGAGTCCGGCCAAAGCGACAACGCCTGCCGTGGATGTTCGCAGCACGCCGTCGCTGATCGTCACCGGCTGTGCGCCGGCTCGGGTCAGCTCGTCGTGCTCCTCGGCTGAAATGCCACCCTCAGGTCCGATGATGATCAACACCGTACCGGCTGCGGGAAGATCAACTTCGGCAATGGAGTGGTCCGCTTCCTCATGGAGCATCAGGGTAAGGTCGGCGCTCGCCACCCGCTGGGTAAGCAGCCGAGTGGTCACCGGTTCCGATACCTGCGGCACGTTGAGCCGACGAGACTGTTTGGCTGCTTCCCGTACGGTCGAACGCCATCTGTTCAGAGACCGTACGCCACGCTCTTCGGACCAACGCACGATCGATCGAGACGCCTGCCAAGGAACGATCTCGGCGACGCCCATCTCGGTCATCATCTCGACTGCCAGCTCGGACCTGTCGCCCTTCGCCAGCGCCTGCACCGCGACGAAACGCCGCGGCTCGGCAGGCATGGCGATGTAGTGCGCGACCTCGACAACCACACTTGATGGGCGCACCTCGACCACCTTGCCGCGTACCGCACGCCCTCGACCATCGCCGATCATGATCATTTCGCGTGGCCGGATCCGCCGCACGACCGCGGCGTGGCGTCCCTCATCCCCGGAAAGCACGACGTGGGCGCCCACTATGGGTAGCGGATCGGTGAGGTTATCGGTCAGGAAGAGCGGGTCCGTCATGCTCGGCCAGTCCGGCTCACTGGCCGGCGAACGCGTCCCGCAGCCGCCCGAAGACGCCGCGGCTGTGCTTCTGAACGGTGACCTCCGGCCGGGTCTCGTCGCGGAGCTCGGCCAGCTGCCGCAGCAGATCCCGCTGCTCGTCGTCGATCCGCGTCGGAGTCTGGACGAGCAGGGTGACGCCGAGCTGCCCGCGCCCGCTTCCCCGCAACCGCGGGATCCCTTTGCCATCGATCGGGATCCGGGTGCCGGACTGCGTGCCAGAAGGAACGGTTATCCGCACGGCTCTGGCCTCGGGTGGAGAATCCTCGAGGTCGGCCTCGAGTGTCGCCACCATCACCTCGGTACCCAGCGCCGCCGCAGTCATCGGAATCTTGACCACGACCTCAAGATCATCGCCTTCACGGCGGAAGATCTCATGTGGGAAGACCTGGAGCTCAACGTAGAGGTCACCAGCCGGACCACCGCCGGCACCGACCTCGCCCTGCGCGGAAAGGTGAATGCGGTTCCCAGTGCTGACCCCGGCCGGGATCTTGACGTTGATGGTTCGGGTGGCTCGGACCCGGCCATCACCAGAGCATTCCATGCACGGCTCCGGAATGATTGTGCCGTAGCCGTGGCACGTGGGGCAGGGCTGGGTGGTCCGGATATCGCCGATGAAAGACCGCTGGATGTGGGTTACGTCACCCTGGCCGTGGCAGGTCGGACACCTTACCGGCCGGGAGCCCTCCGATGCGCCGGAACCATTGCAGCGTGGGCACAGTACGGCGGTATCCACGCGCAGCGGCTTGGTGGTGCCGAAGGCCGCTTCGGCAAGCTCGAGATCGAGGCGAACCAGTGCGTCCTGACCGCGGCGCACCCGCGACCTCGGGCCGCGTGAGGTCTGCTGGCCAAACATCGCATCCACCAGGTTGGTGAAGTCGAAGCCACCGGGGCCGAAGCCACCATTGAAGCCACCCATGCCACCGCCCAGCGGATCGCCGCCACGGTCGTAAAGGTCACGCTTCTTGGGATCCTGCAGCACCTCGTACGCCTCAGCGACACTCTTGAATCGCTCAGCCGCATCCGCGTCCTGTGCCACGTCGGGATGCAGCTTCATTGCTAGCTGGCGGTAGGCCTTCTTGATCTGCTCAGGTGACGCATCGCGCGGGACGCCCAGGATCTGGTAGTAGTCAGGGCTCATGCGAGTTGTTCTCATCCTTCGGAGAGGAATCGGCCGACATAGCGGGCAACGGCACGGACCGACGCCATCGTGGATGGATAGTCCATTCGGGTCGGCCCGACCACGCCCAGAGTCGCGAACGTGTCGACCTGACTACCGTAGCCGCTAGCAACCACCGATGTGGACTGGAGCTCCTTGAATGGGTTCTCCTGCCCAATCCGGACAGTCACGTGGTCGGCGGTCGCTTCACCAAGGAGTTTCAGTAGAACCACCTGCTCCTCCAGTGCCTCTAACACGGGCTTGACAGTGGTCTCGAACTCAGCGCCGTAACGGGTCAGATTGGGCATACCGCCGACCACCATCCTTCCTGATGCCTCGCTGCTCACCATCTCCAACAACGTCGCAATCGCCGCTTGGCCAAGGATCTGCAGCGAAGGCGGCAGCGTTCCGCTGAGCTTGCTCAACCGAACTGCGGCCTGGGGAGAGGTATTCCCGACGGTGGCCGCATTGAGATGCGCCCGCAGTTCGGCAAGAGTCTCCTCGTCGTGCTCTGGAATCTCCAGAGCACGCTGCTCGATCCTCCCAGTAGAGGTAATGAGGATCAGCAACAGGCGAGACGGCGACATGGACACGATCTCGACATGACGGACGATGGAATGGCTGAGCGTCGGATACTGCACGATCGCGACCTGCTGGGTGACTTGGGCCAGCAACCTGACTGTGCGTAGCAGTACGTCATCCAGATCAAGCGCTCCCGAGAGGAAGGTCTGGATCGCGCGTTGCTCCGCGGGGGACAGCGGCTTGAGCGAGCCAAGGCGGTCGACGAACAGCCGATAGCCCTTATCGGTCGGGATGCGACCAGCACTGGTGTGCGGCTGGGTGATGTAGCCCTCTTCCTCGAGGGCAGCCATGTCGTTCCGAACAGTCGCGGGCGAGACGCCGAGATCGTGACGCTCGACCAGAGACTTCGACCCCACGGGCTCCTGGCTTGAGACGTAGTCGGTGACGATGGCGCGGAGCACTTCCAGTTTGCGGTCGTCCATGCGTCTCCTTCCTTGGAACCTCCCGGCCGGGGTGCTGGACTTGCGGCGTACGGCGTTTGGCACTCGCACAAACAGAGTGCCAGTCTAGCCTGATGACCGAGCCGCGACGGCCTGCCGAATCCGACGTGACAGCAGCACTCGGGCCCTGGCGTGAAGTCCGATCAGGCGTGTATGTGGTCGTTGCCGAGCCCGAATCGGTGAGCCTCGGCCTCATTGTCGGGTCGCGGCGGACACTGCTGGTGGACACCGGGTCGAGTCCCGCGCAGGGCCGTACGCTTCGCGCATCGGTCGAAGCCGTCACGGATAGACCGCTGACGGCTGCGGTGGTCACTCATTGGCACTACGACCACTCTTTCGGACTGGCCGCATTCTCAGACGTGTCAAGGATCGCGCATGAGTCGGTGCACTCCAGGCTCTTGTCCGCCGAAGCGGTCGCGGAAGCAAAGCGGCTCGGCGTGGACCTCCACGAGCTGGGACAGCCGAACGTGGAGATTGCGGTCGCTATGGCATTGGACCTGGGTGACCGGCGGGTCGAGATCGCTCATCTCGGGCGGGGGCATACTGACGGAGACCTCGTCGTCGTGGTGCCGGACGCCGACGTGCTGTTCGCCGGGGATTTGCTGGAATCAGCCGGACCGCCGTCGTTTGGCCCTGACTCGGCTCCTGATGAGTGGCCGGCCACCTTGGACGCGGTGATCGGGCTGATGACGGCCACAACTCTCGCGGTTCCCGGCCACGGCGAGCCGGTGGGCCGGGAGTTCGTCTTCGAACAGCGCGGCTGGATTGCCGCACAAGCAGCTGAGAAGCATATGCCACCGGGGTCAACGCTCCCGCTGGTCTGAGAAGTGATGAGCACCAAGCTGTACCCAGGTTGCTCGCGCTGTTCGCAGCATGCACGCCGGGTACAGCGTCAACGTCCCACGCAGCATGGGATGTTCTCTAGCGATCCTTGGTCGCTACGACCTCGACGATTGTCTTGAGTTTCTTGACGTCTGCTCGCGAGTCAGCACACGCTATGACAAGGGCCGGATCTTGCTCCAATCCTTGATGCACAAGGCATCCATGTCGCGTAGGGCGACC
>DASUYM010000259.1:0-5527 GCA_036377435.1 Propionibacteriaceae bacterium | reverse complement strand
CTCCGGCTGATGATCGGCTGCCTCCACCCGAAACCCGTGACCGTGCTGCATGGCCTGCCAGGCGATGCTGTCGGCCTTGGGGTAGCGCAGCCCGATCAGGTCGCGTTCGGCGGCACCGGTAGCCACCACCACCTGCAACTGGTGGGCCTCCTCCTCGGTCGGCCGCACCAAGGTGACCACATCGGCAGCAGCCAGCCGCTTCACACTGGTAGCACGGTCTCGGAGGCAGTGAGAGAAGACTCCAGTCGGGCAACGTAGACATCGGAGCGCGGGTCAGAGGCCATAGCAGCGGCCGCGTCCAGGACGTCTGGGCGCAAGTTGTACGGGGCCAGGCGCTCGCGGACTGTGATTCTCAACCACCGCAACCATGACATCGTCGCGACCTTATCCATCCGATCCGGCCATTGAATGGGCGCGGCCATCAGGGTCGCCCGGTGATCCGACCCCTTGACCTGGCCTCAGTCGGTACAGGACTTCCCCCGCGTGCGGTACCACAAAGGTGTCCGGGTCGGCCTGGTAAGCGGCGAGGTCTAGCGACGCGGGGTAGAGGTAGTTGACGGTGCGGACAACCTCCTCGGAAGTGCCTGTGGCGAGGGTGACCGTGACCCGGTTGCCCTCACCATGCTCGGCATCCCAGGTCCCCTGGCCGCGGGGATGGGTTGAGTGAGCGAGGTCCACCCACGGCTGGTGCCGGAACGTCTCCCACTCGCCGAGAAAGTAGTCGCGATTGTGGTAACCGATTTCGGCGATCTTAGGATGCATCACCGACACCTGGGTGATGTGACCTCCCAGACAAACCGTGTGACCTCCTCGGGAGTCAACAGCTCCCCGACCCCGCCGATCGTTCGGGCGCGAATCGGGCCACCCGGGCCTGTGCCGTAAGCGTCTGGCGTGGCGGACGGGAGGGTCGTCGTCATACCAGCACTCTGCAACCCATCCAAGTCGTCTGACAAGCACTCCCCGGTCCGCGCAGCAGCAAAGCGTCCTTGCGGATCCGTTACCGGCCATGTGCCGCCAGTCGGCCCATATGCCTGGGCGGCGTGGTGCGCGATCACCATGACAATGACAGCGACGCGCAGCACATCGCCGAAAACAAGCCTCTCCTGGCTGTCGGTCGGCCCCACGGTCGGAGCAGGTTGGGGGGCCGGTGACGAGTAAGGCATTATCGGGCTATTGGATGGTCATGTCTTCACGTAGTCGCCGCGTGCGATGTCTTGCCACTCGGGATCAACGTTCAGCAACTCGCGACACCGGGGCCGCGCCGCCACCTTGTATAGGTACTTGAGCTCGGTCGATCCGCTGTGACCACTCCGAACGCCAGACCACTGGAGTGCTCGCTTTCGCACTCCAGTGGTCATTTGCTGACACCGGCACGTTGACCCAAGTGAGTCATTGCTAGATGTGCGCCGATGGCCTGTCAACGGCTGCCTGCTGTGGTTCCTGCTGGGGCATCTTCGTGAGTGACGTGCGTCGGCGCCGACGCCTCAGCTCCTACCAGGAACCGGCTGCGGTGGGAGCGGTCCCAGCTGATGTCCAGGATTAGCAAGATCAGGTTTGCAGCCACAGCCGCCCCGATGATCGCGGTCGCGAGGGCGAGAGGCCCGCTTGTGGCGTTGAACCCCAGCCAGGCTCCAATCAGACCGCCGCTGATCGCCGCCACGACTCCGGTGGTCTTGATCTTGGCGGCCCAGTCGCGGTTCAGCCACGCCAGGTAGATCCCGAGGCCGACAGGCAAGCCGCTGGACAGAGCGACCGGCAGATCGTCATCGATTGGCACGCTGGGCATCGTCGCGAGCACGATCAGCGTGCCGAGGAACAGGCCGCCCAGGCCGAGGACGACCGGGGACAGTGACCGAAGCAGCGCGCTCGCTTTAGGCTCGAAGCTGCCTCGCCAGTGCACCCACCAGGCCATCCATATATGCGACAGTACGGTCAGCGTCCCGAGCGCGATTCCCAGGCCGAGAAAGACCTTGGCCAGCGTGCCGAAGTTGCTCGCTGTGGCGAAGTCGACACTTTGGGTCTGGTAGAGGGAGGTGTCGACCTCGCCGGTGTCGAAGAAGGTGTTGATCAACCGGCTGCTGGCTTGCGGCTGCACGGCGAAGAAGGTTCCGGTGTGACCGATCCCGGGCAGCACCACCTGCTGGCCGTTGGGCAGATAGGGCAGCAGTTCCTTCGTCATGACCTGCGGCGGGGTTGAGAAGTCGAGCTCCCCGCCGACCAGCAGGGTCTCCACGTTAGAGGTTCGCACCTTGCTGTACTGGTTCTCATCCGGTGCTGCCGGCCAGGCGTCTGCCAATAGGCCGCCACCCCAGACATATGTGGTTGCGGAATGTCCGAGGTTGGCACCGTCGTCCTGCCCACCGGAGGAGAAGTAGTCCCGCGCCGCCTGGGCATCGGCCCTGCCGAAGGCGGCGTACTGGCCCCAGACGAACAGTTTGGGAAACAGGACGTCGGCGATGAAGGAGCCAGACCAGAGGCCGCTCGCGTCGCCCTCGGCCGCGGAGAGCCACATGTTGATGATCGTCGGGCCGGCATACGGTGCCCCTGCGGCTACTGATTCCATTAGTCCGAAGAATGAGGCGACGCGCACATTGCCTTTCTTTATCGGCAGGAACAACCAGCGGTCGGGTATCTGAGCGTTCGCTCCCCGCATTGAGGCGGCGAGATCATTGGTGCGGGCACGGCAGCTGTCATCTTTTGCGCAGAGGGCGGCGTAGCGAGCGATCTGCTCATCAGTGGTGCCTGGGTAAAACAGGAAGTGGCCGGGCGGGTTGACCCCGACCATGAAAGACCGGTGGATGCTGTCCGGGTAACGCCAGGAGTAGATGATCGCCGTCCGCGTCCCGGCGCTCTCACTCAACAGACTGATCCGGTTGTAGCCCAGGGCCACGCGCGCGGCCTCCATATCGTCGACCTGCTGCGCGATGCCATAGCTGCCAAGATCAACGCCATCGTTGGCCAGCCGGTTCGCGCAGGACCGATAGGCCTGGGCGTACGCCTCAGCAGTCTGGTCACTGATCAAATCGGTCGTGTGCCGCAGCGCCGACTCCACCTCCGGGCAGTCCAGTCGCACCGAGCCGTCCACCCCGCGGTAGCCAACAAGGACCACATCGTGCTCGTTCGCGTATCGACTCACCTTGTCAAAGGTCATGTTCGTATGGCCAGGGCCGCCCTGGAGGATGAAGATCGGCTCTCCAGGATGATCCGACCGAGCAGGAATCCTGGCCACCGGCAGGGCGATCAGACGCGACGCCGGTTCTGCTCGGTTCTCGGGCACAACGAGTGTTCCACAATCGGCGGCGTGGCTGCCATCCTCCGTGGGAAAGCGGCACGGCTTCAGGATCAGGTCGCCGGCCTTCGCCCCGGCGGGCACCGAGACTGATTGCCCATCAGGCGCGAATCGAAGGAACAACAAACCGAACGCCAATACTGCGCACAACGCCAGCGCGACAATTCGTGCCGGAGTAAAGATGCGGGTCCCCTCTGCCGCCTGGGGCTCTTCGAGAGTCACAGAACCGGACATTCGCCACCTCCCAATGGGCCCGGGCGAGGCGGCAGACCCTTTGGTGCAGGAGTGCCGTGGGTCGCTGTACCCCCGAGCCTGGCTGACGACGCGCGCCACAGATAGAGACGAAGGTCCCAATGGCAAAGACATCGGTCCTTCCAGCCGACATCACCGACTGGCCGGACTCGGTGACGACACAGTGGATTGATAGATGGCGGCGCGCTCCGCATCGTCGCAACGCACGCCATCCCGTGTTGGTGTTACTGGTGATCGTCTCGGAGCTGGCTTCTTGACTCCAGCGATTCGGCCCATTGCGGATGCGGTGGTCTTCCCGTTCGAAGTGCCCTCGGCAGCCTCAAACCCCGCCGCGAGTCTCTAGGTGCTGGCTGCGCGGGTGCTCGGCTCTTGGGCTCGGCGGCTGACAACGAGCAGGCCGACGATGAAGATGAGGACAACGAGCTGAAAGGCGATGCCTATGGGGTTCTGGAAGCCGCTCTCCAGACCCTCGTAGCCGACCGAGAACCCTAGGACGAGAGAGAGTAGGCCGCCGACCGCCAAGAGCACGCCGAGCCAGCTGGGGACCAGGCGGCTCCTGACAGCCGCAGTGCCCAAGAGCAGGAAGGCCACGCCGAGCAGGACCCGGAAGTAGCTTTGGAGGCCCCACTCGGTCCAGCGAACGGTTTCGGCGTCGGCATAGCGGGTTGCCTTCTCGGTCCCCGAGGCGGCGACCCAAGCGTCTACTGCCTGCTTGAGCGTGACGCCATCCACCGCTTGCAGAACGGCCCAGGTCGCGCCGGTCGCGATGATTGCGCCAGCGGCCAGCAGCGCGAGGTGGGACGTCTCGTGTCGCAGGGCGCCGCAGAGCACGAGCAATCCGGCCAAGGCCACGAGCACGAGTACGAACTCTGCAAGGTGAGTAGCGACCCAGGCGTTACTCGCCGCGTACTCGGTGAAGATCGCCTCGTGATCGTCTTCTGCTCCGGTGGGGTGGAAGAGCCTTCTCTGGATCGCGTTCACCACAAAACCGACAAGCAGCAGTACGCCACTGATTGCCAGCGCACCGCGGTCGGCCGAAGTTCCATTCGCGCGAGGTTCTTCCCGTTGACTAACGCTCATGGCCGCGATCCTATTTGCCGCTGCACCCGCGGTCGACGACCCGTCGGGGGCCAGGAGCACGCGTTGGTAGGAGATCGACTAGCTGACGGCATTTCTGCTGCCAAGTGCCATCCAAACCAAACGCTCTCGTCGGGCTAGAGGCGGGCCTCCGATCTGGTTTTGGTGCGCTCTGACGGCGCCGTCGCCGATCACGCTCGGCGCGTACGCCGTCTTCTCGGTTACCTCCGTCGATGTGAGCGTCGTAGTCGCACCCGATGTCGGACGGTCGACTTCGCCGCCGCAGCATAAGCGGCAGCACCTGGTCGAAGAAGGCCTGCCAGGCGGCGGCGTGCAGGCCGGCGGGGTCGGTGACGACACCGTCCATGTCGAAGATGACCGCCGCGAACGCCGGGTCCGCCGCTTCGGGCGTCAAGCGTGCGCCGCGGTCTCGATCACTGCTTGGCCGATGTGATCGTGTAGCGGGCCGGGTCGGCGTCGAAGGTGGCGGCGCAGTGCGCCAAGCAGAAGTAATAGGTCACACCCTCGACTTCGCGGCTGGCCGCCGCGGAATCGGGGTTGATGGTCATTCCGCAGACGGGGTCGACGACGGTGGTGGTGGCCATGGCTGCCTCCTCATGGTTTTCGGGGGTGACGGTCTCTGAGGTTTCGGTCGTGGTACCCAGCTGCACCCGCGGCGTGGGGGGTGCTGGGGCGGCGGCGGGCAGTGGCGCCGGGTGCCAGCGGCGCAGCCGGTTGGCATTGGTGACTACCGACAGCGACGACAGCGCCATCGCGGCAGCGGCGATGATCGGTGACAGGTGGATGCCGAAGAACGGGTAGAGCACCCCTGCGGCGATCGGGATACCGACCGCGTTGTAGACCAGGGCGAAGAACAGGTTCTGGCGAATGTTGCGCATGGTGGCCCGC
>DASUYM010000258.1:0-17981 GCA_036377435.1 Propionibacteriaceae bacterium | reverse complement strand
CTATACCGAAGCCCAGACGGCTCACCTCTCCGAACTCTCGGATGCAGTCTTCAGCGAGATCAAGGCGAGGACCAAGGAGACGGACCTCAGCGTGCCGAGCTACACCTCGCACCCCGGTGGCTCGGCGTACTGGTACTACGTTCGTACCGTCGAGGGATCGGAGTACCCGATCTATTGCCGGGTTGTCGCGAGCGATCGCCAAGAACTGCCCGACACTGAACAGGAGATCGTCGGCGAAGAGGTTCTGTTGGACGCCAACCTCGAGGCCGAAGGCCACGAATTCTTCTCTCTCGGTGCGTTCAGTGTGTCCCTCGACGGGCGACTGCTGGCTTACTCTGTCGATCTGACCGGGGCCGAGCGCTTCACGATCATGATCAAGGATCTGGGGTCAGGGGCATTGCTTCCTGACCAGATCAGCGACACAGCCTACGGTGTCGCGTGGGCGAAGAACAATCACCTTTTCTACACCAGAGCGGACGAGGCCTGGCGGCCGTACGTCGTCTTGCGACATCTCCTGGGCAGCGACCCGTCGCAAGACGTCGCAGTGGTAACCGAGTCAGATGAGCGTTTCTGGCTCGGCGTCGGGGCAAGCCGCGATGATCGGTGGATTGTGATCGGAGCTGGAAGCAAGATCACCTCAGAGTTCCGGTTACTCAGCACCGACGATCCCGAAGGTGAGCCACGGATCGTTGCGCCGCGGCGCCAGGGAGTTGAGTACGACGTAGAGCCGGCAGGCGATCGGCTGCTTATCGTGCACAACGATGGGGCTGAGGATTTCGAGCTCGTTGAGGCGCCGCTGACGGCCACCAGCCACACCGAATGGACGCCCGTGATCCCCCACCGCCAGGGAGTGCGGATTCACTCAGTCAGCGCGTATGCGGGACACGCGGTCGTCTCGCTGCGACGCGACGGGCTCACCGGCTTGCACGTGATGCCGCGCGATGCCGGCGGCAACCTGCAGGCCGGCACGGATATCGCGTTCGATGAGCCCCTGTACGTGGTCGATGCCCCGGGCGAGTCCGAGTACCAGACCGCAACCATCCGCATCGGCTACGCATCGCTGTTGACCCCTGACTCGGTCTATGACTACCACCTCACAACGCGAGAGCTGACCTTGCTGAAGCGGACACCGGTGCTCGATGATCCGCGGTTCGGCAGCTACCAGCCAGACAACTATGTCCAGGAGCGCGGATGGGCCACGGCTCCAGACGGCACTAGGGTGCCGTTGTCGATCGTGCGGAAGGCGGACGTTCCGCTCGACGGCTCGGCACCGGCGCTGCTCTACGGGTACGGGTCGTATGAGGCATCGATGGATCCCGGCTTCGCGGTCTCTCGCCTCTCGCTGCTGGACCGTGGCATCGTCTATGCCATTGCCCACATCCGTGGCGGCGGTGAGCTCGGCCGGACGTGGTACGAACAGGGCAAGAAACTTGCCAAGAAGAACACCTTTACCGACTTCATCGCGTGCGCTGACCATCTCCTCGAGCAGGGGTACACGTCGCCTGACCGGCTGGCGGCCCGCGGCGGCAGCGCTGGTGGCCTGCTCATGGGCGCCGTAGCCAACCTCGCGCCCGAGAGGTTCCGTGCCATCCATGCGTCGGTGCCGTTCGTCGACGCCCTCACCACGATCTTGAATCCTGACCTGCCGCTTACGGTCATCGAGTGGGAAGAGTGGGGTGACCCGCTGCACGACCCCGAGGTCTATGCGTACATGAAGTCCTACACGCCGTATGAGAACGTCCGGGCCGCGAATCATCCGGCCATCCTGGCCGCCACCAGCCTCAACGACACCCGCGTTTTCTATGTCGAACCTGCGAAATGGATCGCTGCTCTGCGGTACGTCGCAGCCGACTCCGCGGAACGGCAGATCCTGCTCAAAACCGAAATGGTGGCGGGCCACGGCGGTGTAAGCGGTCGTTATAAGAGCTGGCACGAGCTGGCTTTCGAGTACGCCTGGATCATTGGCGAGATAACCAGCAGCGGCTGATCAGAACCTCCGAAATGCCGGTGCCGCTGAGAGTTCACCCCAGTGACTCGAGCGGGCGTGTATCTCTGGCTCAGCAGGGTATTTCAACCTCAAAGATCGCGGCTCCGAATCACTGGTGCACGCTGCCCAAACCCTCGAGGAGGAGGCCGCCAAACGGCTCGGGGTTACCCCCGAGTAGGTCTCAGGGATTCTTCAGGGCGTGCGAGGAATCCAAATCGGTACCTGATGCGTTCTCCCTTGTGAAGGACACGAAAGGGGCCACTGTGGCAACAACTACTCGCTCGCGAGTATCCGAAGGCATCGATGGCAAAGATGCAGTCGGCCTATATCTCGAAGGCATCGCCAAGACGCCGCTGTTGACCGCCGAAGAGGAGGTTGAGCTCGCCAAGACCATCGAAATTGGTCTCTACGCGGAGCACATCCTCGCAGGCGACGTGACGCTTGCGGAGCGTGGAAAGCACGCCAAGCGCCCGAGCAAGAGTGAGTTGGAGTTCTTGGTTGAGGAAGGCCGACGGGCAATGCAGCACTTTGTGACTGCCAACCTTCGCTTGGTCGTCTCGGTTGCTCGCAAGTACGGCCGTTCTCAGATGCCCCTCTTGGATCTGGTCCAGGAAGGCAATACCGGTCTTATCCGTGCAGTCGAGAAGTTCGATTACACCAAGGGCTTCAAGTTCTCGACATACGGCACGTGGTGGGTCCGTCAGTCGATCAGCCGCGGGATCGCCCAGCAGGGTCGGATCGTTCGGCTTCCCGTCCACGTGGCCGAGCAGGTCAATCAGGTCGGCGCCGTACGAAGGACTCTGGAACGGCGGCTCGGGCGCGATCCCGAGATCGCTGAGATCGCTGCCGAGATGGATCTCGAGCCGGAGCGCGTACTTGACCTGATGCGTTATGGCCGCGACCACGTCAGCCTCGATGCCCCAGTTGAGGAGGGTGGCGACACGGCTCTAGGCGATTTGATCGCGCGCGAGCCGATGCCCGGCCCGGACGAGGTCTTCCTCGACGCGGAGGAGCATGCTCGACTCGAGGACATGCTCGCCTCGCTGGACGAGCGCTCTGCCGACGTCGTTCGCCGCCGTTACGGACTCATCGACGGCCGTCAGGCCAAGCTCGCTGACATCGGCGCGATCTGGGGTATCACCGCAGAGCGCGTCCGTCAGATCGAGCGTCATGCCATTGCCAAGCTGCGGGGGAAGTCGGTCCTGGCTGCGTAACCCCCGCGCGCCAACGACCTCAAAGCGACTTCCCAGCAGCCCCAAGGGCGATCCGGATTCCCCCTCCGGATCGCCCGTTTTTTGATTATGGCTTGCGGAGGGGGCGGATTAGGCCTTCTTGGGCGACATTGGAGACCAGGACGCCATTCTGGAAAAGGCGGCCGGTCGCGAGTCCGAGGCCATTCGAGGCGGATGGTGAGACCTGGTCGTAGAGCAACCATTCGTCGGCCCGGAATGGGCGATGAAACCACATTGCGTGGTCGATCGAGGCGGCCTGCACGTTGAGCCCGATCAACACTCCGTGTGGCACCGTGGTCGCCGAGAGCAACGTCAGGTCGCTGGCATAGGCCAGTGCAGCGTGATGCAGCCGACGGTCGTCGGGCAGCGGGCCATCTGCCCGTACCCACATTCGAGCACGCGCCGGATGCCGCGTATTGGCCAGTACGCCACCGGCCCGGGAGTCCCCGACGTAACGAACGTCGAGAACTCCCCACTCCCGCTCCCAGAACGAGATGGGCCGACCCGATGCCTTGAAGAGCACCTCACCGAGCTTGGGACACTGCTCGGGCGGCGGAACATCCTCCGGCACCGGGTCGAGGTGCTCAAAGCCCTCCTCAACCTCGTGAAAGGAGCTGGACAGGTAGAAGATCACCTTCCCACCTTGTCGAGCAACCACTCGCCGGGATGAGAACGAGCCTCCATCGCGCACCGCCTCGACGTCGTAGACGATCGGAACGTCGGTCCGGCCGGGGAGCAGAAAGTAGGCGTGCAATGAGTGCAGCACACGGGTGACCGCCACTGTCCGAGCAGCCGCAACGAGGGCCTGCGCCAGCACCTGTCCGCCGAAAACACGCTGCAACTGAGTGTTGGGCTGGTGCGCCCGAAACAGTCCAATCTCGATCTCCTCCAAATCCAGAAGATCGATGAGCTCGGTGACGGACTGGGGCACACGAGGAGCCTAGTGGTCGCCATCGGAGTTGGTGTCTTGACTGCCAGCCGCTACCGGCCAACCGATGACCACGGTCGCATCGAGCTCGTCGGAGATAACGACCTGCGGCTCTAGTCCGTACTGCTGGAAAGCCGCAACACTCGCTGACGCCTGACCTCGGCTGGTCTCCACCAGCAGCCGTCCATGCGGCGCGAGCCAGCGCCTTGCGCCAGCGATGATGCGCCGCTGCACGTCAAGCCCGTCCGAGCCGCCATCCAATGCCACCAAGGGCTCGTACAGGCGAGCTTCGGGCGGCATCAGTGGGATTGCGCCAGTCGGGACGTAGGGGGCGTTCGCGAGTAGCAGGTGAACCCGACCCGCCAGCGATGTCGGAAGTGGCTCATAGAGGTCGCCTTCGAGCACGCCCGCAAGGCCGGGGAGGCTGGCAAGGTTGCGGCCGGCGCAGCGCACCGCTGCAGGGTCGATGTCGGTGGCATACAGCTCGACCTGCTGCAGCGTCGACGCGACGGCGAGTGCCAGCGCACCAGATCCGCAGCACAGCTCGACGACCACTGGTTGCGGTGGAGCGAGCCTCAGGGCTTGTTCAAGCAGGAGCTCGGTACGCCGCCGCGGCACAAACACGCCAGGTTCGATGGCAATCCGCAGGCCGGCGAACTCGGCCCACCCGAGGATCTGCTCAAGTGGAATTCCGCGGACGCGTTGCCGGACCATCAGTTCAAGTTCGTCTGGCGTTGTCGCCGTCGTCAGCAGAAGCTCGGCCTCGTCCGCGGCGAACACGCAGCCGGCAATCCGGAGCCTTTCGGCGAGTGCCCCGCGGCTCGGCACGTGGTCTAGCCTCAGATCAATCGTCCTTCTCGCGTTCAGCGAGAAACCTCTCGAACTCCGCGGCGATTTCCTCCGCGCTTGGCACGCGATCCGGTTGTTCGGCTTGCAGCGCGTCGTATTGCTGTTCGAGGGTCGCCACGAGCTCCTGGACTTCCGTCGAGGTTGCCATCTCCTCGGCGATGTCGGCCAGGTTGCTGGCAGATGCCTTCTCCAACGGTTCAAGCGGCACCGCCAGGCCGGTCGCTTGGTTGAGGGAGCGTGTCAGGGTGAGTGTGGCCTCCGGAAATGAAGCCTGAGCCAGATAATGCGGGACGTGCGCTGCGAAACCCATGGCCTTGCGATCCATCTGGCCAAGACGGAACTCCAGCAGCCCTGTGAAGCTGGCGGGCACCTCGACACGGTCGATCCAGCTTCGATAGCCCATGATCAGTGAGGCGTCGGTCGCGTGTGCCGTCAATGTAATCGGACGAGTGTGTGGCACCGCCATCGGAATGCCATGCACACCGACGGTCATGCGTATGCCGAACTGCTCGATCAACCCGACGACAGCGGCGGCAAGCCGCTCCCACTGCACGTCCGGCTCAGGCCCGCTGAACAGCAGAAATACCTCACCATGGCCGTCCGTGACGCGGTAAATGCGCAGATGCAGGTCCGCATAGGACTTCCACCGATTGGTATCGAAGATCATCGCTGGTCGGCGGCTGCGGTAGTCGTGCAGCTGATCATGGTCGAATTCTGCGAGCACCTCATGCTCGAGGTTCTCCAGCAAATTCGCGGAGAACAGCCGGCCAGCCTGCCCGGCGTCGACGAATCCGTCCAGCTGGTGGATCAGCACGGGGCGATGGTCCTTGAGCTTGGCTACGACCGCTTCGTTCAAGGTGTAGAGCTGCCGGGGATCCATCACGAGGACCAATCTACCTGCGAGTAGCGGTGCATCCGGGGACACAGCTGCGGCAGTTGGCGCGGCCTGACAGGTGCCCGCAGCGTGATTAGTCGTGGTCACTAAAGGTCGTGCGACCGTTGAGTTTGGCGGCGAGCTCATTATCGATGCCGTCGGCAACGTCAGAGAGTATGCGTACGGCCTGGTGCAGGTGGGCCGGCACAAAGGGCCGCGACAACACTGACATGGTCACGAAGACTCGGTCGCGGATGAGCTGAAACTTCACCCACCGAGCCTCAACGTTCAAGTCGTTGAGCACCTCGGCGGCTCGCGATCGACCCGCGACATCGTGCACCACGGCCGCGAAGATCACCACCTCCTGACCGTCCCCAGAGGTTCGGAGGAAGAGCATGGTCGATCCGACTCTGATCGCTACATCACCTTCGGCGTCGCGGATCGGCCGATGGCCGTACATCTCCGCAAGCTCGGCGTCGACCAAGGCGTTCAGGTGCTGCTGGTCACGTGGCATGGTCGGCGTAAGGTCGGCCCGCCCCAGCTCCACAACCGCGACCGAAGCGCCAGGCTCGATTGGTGGCGGAGCTGGGCGGAGCACTTCGGCGAGCTGGTCGGGAGCCAAGAAGATCGGGTGCTGGACGCCGTAGACGTCGCGTAACGCGGAGACGGCGAGCTCGCTTATCCGATCCGATTCCACCTGGGGCAGCTCCACCCAGAAATTGCTCGTTGGCCGGGTTGCCTCGACCGCAGAACTGCGGTCACCGCCGACGGTCGGCGGCTGCCAGCCGAGCTGTTCCATCCGGTCGAGCAGCTCCGAGGTTAGCTGAAAGTCATCCCCGAGCACCGCGTTGCTGGCAGCCTCGCATCTGATGACATCCCGCCGTGGGCTACTCAGTCGTACGAAAGGCGGCGGACCATCGCCTTCGGACTCGGTGCCGATGGTGAGGTCGGCGGAGTCGTCAATCATCGAGATGACTTCACTCAACCGGCTCCGGAACTCAGCCCACGCCTGAGCGGTACTCCGGTCGAGGTCGAAGTCGTCGATGTCGGACATCAGCACCCCTCCTAGCGACGAGCGCGACACCAGTTCCGCGACAGTAACGCAAGCGTTCAGCCGCCCCACGCGGCGACCACCCGGGATGGCGACGGGCGGCCCAGTTCGCGGGCCAGCCAGCGGCTGGTTTGTACCAAGGCTGGGAGGTCGACACCGGTGTCGATGCCGAGACCGTCGAGCATCCACACCAGGTCCTCGGTTGCCAGGTTGCCAGTCGCCGATTTCGCATACGGGCAACCACCGAGTCCCCCGGCCGAGGAGTCGAACTCGGTGATTCCCGCCTCCAAACCGGCCAGTACGTTCGCCAGAGCCTGCCCATAAGTGTCGTGTAGGTGCAGCGCGATGCGGTCTTGGGGTACTCCGGCTGCCTCCACCCGATCCAGCACCGCGACGACCTGTCCGGCGGTGGCGACACCTATGGTGTCACCGAGGCTGATGGTCGAGCAGCCGAGCTCAACCAGACGCGCCGCGACGCCGGCGGGACGTCCGGGGTCGACTTTCCCTTCCCAAGGGTCACCAAAGCACATGGACACATAGCCACGTACCGCAATCCCGCTGACACCGGCCGCTGCGACGACCGGTGCAGCCATCTCGATCGCACCATCGAGGGTCGTCCCCAAGTTCTGCTGGGCAAAGCTCTCGGTAGCGGAGACGAAGATCGCAAGCTCCTCGGATCCGGCCGCCATGGCACGCTCGAAGCCCTGCTGATTGGGTACCAGAACCGGGTATCGAACGCCGGGACGGCGCCGCAGCCTTGCCATCAGCTCGTCCGCATCAGCCAGCTGAGGGACCCACCGTGGCGAAACAAAGCTGGTTGCCTCAATGACGGCGAGGCCAGCCTCGCCGAGCCGATCGATGAATTCCAGCTTGACCGGCAGCGGCACCACAGCCTTCTCGGCCTGCAACCCGTCGCGAGGGCCGACCTCATAGACGCTGACCCTTGAGGGCAAACCCGGTCGTGGATGAACTGCCGGCAGCGCGTCCATACCGGCGACTGTACGCGGGAGCCGGGCCAGCTGATTCGAACATCTCCCGAGCCGCAGCCCTATCGTTGAGTGAGGCGGTCAACTCGCACACGCGTGTGGACGGAACGGAGATGAGCAGTGATCCAGCCGGCGGTGCCTCCCCCGGGCGCGCCACGACCCACCCCGTTGCCTGCTCCACCACCTGACCTGCTTCGCCGTCCGCGCTCCGCATTGACCTGGGTCACCATGATCGTCCTTGGCCTGGGCGGCCTGGCGATTGCGATCTTGATCTTTCTCATCGCCGGTCCGACCGGTGCGTTGATCACCACGCTGTTGGCCGCGTTGTCCTTCCCAGTGTTGATCTTGATCTGCTTCTGGCTCGATCGCTATGAACCAGAGCCCGCCCGGTATCGGCTGGCCGCACTCGGTTGGGGCGCTGTGGCCGCTGTGGCGCTGAGCTTCGTGGCCGAAGCTTTGCTCTTCGGGCTGCCGGGAACCAATGAATTCATCGATGTGGCAGTGGCCGCGCCGTTAGTCGAGGAGTTCGGCAAGGGCCTGTTTCTGGTCGCAGTCGTGATCTTCCGCCGTTCCGAGATACACGGCCTGCTCGACGGGATCATCTACGGCGCCCTCGTCGGGATCGGATTCGCCTTCGTCGAGGACATCGTCTATTACCTACAGTCGCTGCAGGCCGGGCAGCTCGGGGTGACGTTCTTCCTGCGGGGGATCATGGCGCCGTTCGCGCACCCGCTTTTCACAGCCGCAACCGGCATCGGCATCGGGATCGCCGTCTCAACCCGTCGCCCGGCCACGCGAGTCCTGGCGCCCATCCTCGGTTTCCTGGCGGCTGTGGTGATGCACGGGATCTGGAACGGCAGCACCTTCTGGGGGGCACAGGGCTTCCTGTTCGCGTATGGCGCGATCATCTTGCCGCTGCTGGTAGTCGTGCTGGGGGTTGCCATCTGGGCTCGCTCCCGCGAGGGCAAAATGCTCACCAGCGCTCTGCGACAGATCGCGGAGATGGGCTGGATCAGACCCGAGGAGATCCGCTGGATAGCCCGACTATCCGACCGCATGTCGGCGCGCGCCTATGCCAGGCGCATCGGCGGCAAGCCCGCCGCTGCAGCACTCCGGGCGTACCAGCAGACAATGACCGAGGTCGCCTTCCTGCACAACCGAGCGGTGAACGGTACTGCCCCGCCAGATGTCAATCAGCGAATGAACCTGCTGCTGCAGCGAGCGGCGTTGCTCAGACCGTACGTCGTGTTTCCTCCACCGCCGCCTACGATGGTGCGGCCGGATGCGGGGCAGCCGGGGCCATGGCTCCCTCCCAGTGACCCGCGTGCCCCGATCGCTCCTGATCAACGCTTCCCATGATCAGCTGGCTCAGCTCGATTAGCGGTCTGGGACGTGCGGGTCGCCGTACTAATGTGGCGCTGCTGGTCGTCCTCATCGGCGCCGCGACGACCGGTGTGTTGGCCTTTGCTGCCGGAACGCCAATCCCAGCCAGGCTCGCAACGGTGGCCCATGGCCTGTTTGGGCTTGCCGTCGTGTTGCTCGTGCCGTGGAAGACGGTGATCGTCCGGCGCGCTCCGACGCTACGAGTCGCAAGCCTCGCTCTGGTTGTGCTGATCGGAGTCTGCATCGCTTCCGGCCTCGTCGAGGTCTTCGGAGGGTATGGAGTGATCTGGCGACTGAGTCCCATACAGATACATGTCGGCTCAGCCGCCCTCGCGATTCCGCCGTTCGCCTGGCACATACTGCGTCACCGGCGGCAACGCCTGCGCCGCATCGACTTGTCACGTCGCACGCTCCTACGTACCGGGGCCTTGGCCGCGGGCGTCGCTGCGACCTATGTCACCCTCGAGGGCCTCGGTCGGCTTGCAGGATCTGCCTCAACCAGCAGAATCGCGACCGGGTCCCATTACGTCCCCGCGAACGCGATTCCGGCCACGATCTGGCTTTTCGACCAAGTCCCGACGCCTGGAGCTGATGACCGCGTCCATGTCGCCGGAACGGAATTGCCGGTGGCCGATCTCACGTCGCGCTCGACGATTGTGGCGGCGCGGCTCGACTGCACCAGCGGTTGGTACACCGATGCGGAGTGGACGGCCGTCAGCCTCACGGATCTGCTCCCTCCCGAGCAGCTTGCCGCTGCTGCCAGCATCGAGGTTGTGAGCATGACTGGCTACCGCCGCCGTTTTCCAGCCGACGAGGCTGGCTCTTTGTGGCTAGCAACCGGCTATCAGGGGGAACCGCTGCAACCTGCACATGGTGCCCCGGTGCGACTAGTCGCGCCACACCGCCGAGGATTTTGGTGGGTGAAATGGGTGGCTTCGGTGAAGCTCAGCGACACCCCGGCCTTGGCCCAATCGCCCTTTCCCTTGCAGTGAAGGCGATTAAGAACCTCAGCTCGCAGATTCGGTGAGCTCTCGCGGCACGGCGATGACGTCGACCAGCGCGCCATTGCGCCAAACGGTGATCTCCACTCGGCGGCCAATGGCATCCTCGACCATGCGGCGTTGTAGCTCGGTGCTCGAGCCAAGCGATGTGCCGGCAACTGCGACGACGATGTCACCGGATCTCAACCCAGCAGCATCTGCAGGGCTTCCGGCTATCACCTGCGCCACGCGCAGTCCCTCGCGCCGACCCAGTTTCTTCGCCAGTGGCGGTGGTAGCGGAGCTTGGCTGCCCGCGATCCCAAGCCAGGCCCGGCGTACCCGACCCGCGGTCATCAAGGCGCTAATGATGCGCTGTGTTGTCTCGTTGATCGGCACGGCTAGGCCCACGCCGATACCGGCTACTGCAGTATTGACCCCGACCATCCGGCCCCGGCTGTCGGCGAGCACGCCTCCGCTGTTGCCTGGGTTCAGGGCGGCGTCGGTCTGAATCACCTCATCGACGACGCGGCCCTGCCGCGTTGGCAGTGACCTACCCAGGGCCGAAACGATGCCTGCGGTGACACTTCCGGCCAGACCCAGCGGATTGCCTACCGCAACCACCAGCTGGCCTACTCTCAATTGGCTGGCGTCGCCAAGCGTCACCGGGCTAGGAACCTCACCCCGGGCACGCAGCACGGCAAGATCGGAGAACGCATCTTTGCCGACCACATCGGCGGTCATCTCGGTGCCGTTCGCAAAGGCAGCCAGCACCGCACTGGATCCCTCGACGACATGCGCGCTGGTCAGCATGAAGCCATCGGCGGTCAACACACTCGCGCTGCCGGCGCCCTCGCCCAGCCGCGACCGGACCCGGAGGCTTGCCACGCTCGGCAAGACCCGCTGGACCACCATGGTCACCGCGGCGGAGTAGGCGTCCATCGCCTCATGGTCACGGTCATCAACCATGTTGTGATAACGCGTACGGGCCAAAAGTGTTCCCAAAGCACTCGGCCCGACAAGCACAACACGCGCCTGTCGGGCCCGGCCTGAGACCTAACCCGAGTTCAGCTGCAGCCGCTGGTCGATCCGCACCCTTCGCAGACGTAACAGCTGCCGCTGGGACGCATCTTGGTGCCGCAGGTGAGACAGAGCGGCGCATCGACGCTGGTACCGGTGATCTCTTCGAAAAGCTCCGATGTCGTATGAGCGGTGACAGGGGCCGGCTTTGCTCCGGCTCTATCCATCTCGTCAGTTCGGACCTCGTCGCCCGGATCATTCTTGAGCGACTCTGCCTCGGTGAGCTCTTCCTCCGCCGGAAGGTATGACCCGGTTTCAACCTGACGTGCCCGCTCGGTCGCGGTGTAGATACCGAGCTCGGCTCGCTCCTCGAAGGACAAGTAGTCCAAGGCCAACCGCCGGAAGATGTAGTCCATGATCGACTGCGCCATCCGGATGTCTGGGTCGTCGGTCAAGCCGGCGGGCTCGAACTTCAGGTTGGTGAACTTCTGGACAAAGGTTTCCAGTGGCACCCCATACTGCAGGGCGATGGACACCGCTATGGAGAAGGCATCCATCACGCCGGCGAGAGTCGAGCCCTGCTTGCCGAGCTTCAGGAACACCTCGCCCAGACCATCGTCGGGGTAGGAACCAGAGGTCATGTAGCCCTCGGCCCCGCCCACGGAGAACGACGTCGTACGGCTCGGCCGCGACTTCGGCAGTCGCTTGCGGGTCGGCCTGTAGACCACTTTCTCCACGACCTCAGTCTCGACGGCTTCTGACTTATCATCCGCCTTACCGGCCTTGCCGTCGCTGAGGGGCTGGCCAACCTTGCAGTTGTCACGGTAGACAGCCAGCGCCTTGAGGCCGAGCTTCCAGCCCTGCAGGTAGACATCGGCAATCTCCTCCACCGTCGCCGTTTCCGGCAGATTCACGGTCTTGGAGATAGCTCCCGAGAGGAACGGCTGAGCCGCCGCCATCATCCGGACATGGCCCATTGGCTTGATCGCCCGCTGCCCCATCGCCGTGTCGAACACCTCGTAGTGCTCCGGCTTCAGGCCGGGCGCGTCGATTACGTGACCGTGCTCCGCGATGTACTCGATGATCGCCTCGGTCGTCTCGTCGGCGTAGCCCAGCATCTTCAGGGCGCGTGGAATGGTCTGGTTGACGATCTGCATCGAGCCGCCGCCCACCAGCTTCTTGAACTTCACCAGCGAGAAGTCTGGCTCGATTCCGGTGGTGTCGCAGTCCATCATGAAGCCGATCGTCCCAGTGGGCGCGATCACTGAGGCTTGCGCGTTCCGGTACCCATTCGCTTCGCCGATCTTGATCACTCCATCCCAAGCGGCGGTGGCCCGTTTGCGGATGTCAGCGCCCAGGGTGTCCACAGTTCGCAGCGCGTCGTTGGCGGCCTGGTGCTTGCGCATCACGCGTTTGTGGGCATCGGCATTGCGTGCGTAACCCTCGTACGGTCCGACGATGCCGGCGAGCTCCGCTGAGCGGCGATAGGAGACGCCGGTCATGAGCGAGGTGATCGCCGCGGCGAGGGCGCGGCCACCCTCGGAGTCGTAGCCATGGCCGGTGGCCATGAGCAGCGCGCCCAAGTTGGCGTAGCCGATGCCGAGCTGCCGGTAGTCGCGGGTCGTACGCGCGATCGCTTCGGTCGGGAAATCGGCAAAGCAGATCGAGATGTCCATTGCGGTGATGATCAACTCCACCGCTTGTTCGAATGCTTTCGCGTCGAACGTGTCATCATCGCGCAAGAACTTGAGCAAGTTGAGGCTGGCCAGGTTGCACGAACTGTTGTCCAGGCTCATGTACTCACTACAGGGATTGGACGCGGTGATCCGGCCGGTCTCCGGATTGGTGTGCCAGTCGTTGATGGTGTCGTCGTACTGGATGCCGGGATCGGCGCACTCCCAAGCAGCCCTAGCCATCTTGTCGAACAGTTCACGAGCGTTCACAGTCTCGAGAACACGACCATCGGTACGGGCCCGCAGTGCGAAATCGCCGCCGTCCTCGACGGCTTGCATGAACTCATCAGTCACGCGCACCGAGTTATTGGCGTTCTGGTATTGGACAGAGGTTATGTCGCGGCCGCCCAAGTCCATATCGAAGCCGGCATCGCGCAGCGCACGGATCTTGTTCTCCTCGCGTGCTTTGGTCTCGATGAACTCCTCGATGTCGGGATGATCGACGTCGAGAACGACCATCTTGGCGGCACGACGGGTCGCTCCCCCGGACTTGATGGTTCCCGCACTCGCGTCGGCGCCCCGCATGAACGAGACCGGGCCGGAGGCGGTGCCGCCGGAGCTCAGCAGCTCCTTCGAGGATCGGATCCGCGAGAGGTTCAGGCCGGCACCCGAGCCGCCCTTGAAGATGAAGCCTTCCTCTCGGTACCAGTTCAAGATCGAGTCCATCGAGTCGTCCACTGACAGGATGAAACACGCCGCCACCTGCTGAGGAGAGGGGGTACCGACGTTGAACCACACGGGTGAATTAAACGAAAAGTACTGGTGCAGCAGCATCCAGGTCAGTTCATGCTCGAACACCTCAGCTGAATGGACGTCGGCGAAATATCCGAAGTCCTCCCCCGCCTTGCGGTAGGTCTTCACCACACGGTCGATGAGCTGCCGGAGGCTGTGCTCACGGGTCGGGGTACCGAGTGCTCCACGGAAGTATTTTGTCGTGACGATCGTGGAGGCATTGACGCTCCAGAAGTCGGGGAATTCAACGCCCTTTTGCTCAAAGACGACCTCGCCGGTCTTCCAATTGGTCTGCACAACGTCGCGGCGTTCCCAGGTCACCTCTTCATATGGGTGCACCCCCGACGTGAAGACACGATCGATGCTCAGCCGGGCACGCTTCGGCGTTGAACTCTTGCCTTCCGATCGCCCATTCGCCGAACGGGTGGTTTCGGTCATTTCTGCCTTTCTGGTCAGCTAGCGGCGCTGGGCGCCGATGTTCGAGGGAGTGAGTACTGCGACGTTGGCTGCCCGGGTTAAGGCCCGGACTTCGTGAAGTCTCAGGGTGGTTCAGGACGGCTGCCGATGCGCGGCCGGGCTGGAGTCAGCCGGTGCGGGACGAAGTTGCTCACCTTGTTGTCCGCCGCGCGATCTGGGATGAGCGGCTCTATCCCTGTGGGCTCCTGCTCCACACGCAGCAGCGCAATCTCCGCCTCGAAGTCCTCCACCGATCGGAACTGGCGATAGACACTTGCGAAGCGTAGGTAGGCGACTTGGTCCAGCTCGCGCAGCGGCCCCAGGATCGCAACCCCGACTTCATCTGCCGGTATTTCGGGCTGGCCCAAGGTCCGTAGCGAATCCTCGACCAGCTGCCCCAGGCGTGCGAGCTGGTCCTCACTGACCGGCCGCCCCTTGCAGGCTTTCCGAACGCCGTTGATCACCTTGTCGCGATTGAACGGCTCGACAACTCCACTGCGTTTCACCACGACCAGCTGCATCTGCTCGATGGTGGTGAACCGCCGCTCACAAGATGGACACTGACGCCGACGGCGGATGCTTGCCCCATCGTCAGTCGTACGCGAGTCCAGCACCTTGGAGTCGGTGTGGCGACAGTACGGGCAGTGCATTGTCCGGCTCCCTTCCTGATGCTCGAATCGTTGCCAGTCCGCCCTGGAGACAGATCTGGGGATGATCCTGTGCGCTTGTCCGAAGATCCTGTGGATCTTCATGTGGACTTATGTGAGTATCAAACCACAACTTGTGGATGAACCACACGCTTGTAACTACTAGATATGGATACCGTACGTCCAAGAACCATTATTCGCAAGAGCACTGACACTTTGTCGCTCCTGATGTTTGGGCGCGACAGCGCCGAGCAACCGGATTAGGTTGAACGACCCGGTTTCACGTCAGAGCAGGTTTCGCGCGACGGTGTAGATCAGTGCGACAAGGAGAGCGACGAATAACCACCGTGTCGGGCTTACGCGACGCAAGGGGAATGCGAGCGGACGCGGCAACCGAACGGCCGGCCCGCCGGCGGCTTCAACAGTCCACAGTGCGCCAAGTACGCCCAGGACCACCAGACCCACCAGCGCAAGCGGGTTGAATCCAAAGGCCGCCAGAACGTCCCCGTGGAGCAGGGCGGCACCCATCCGGGTTCCCCCACATAACGGGCAGTCCCAACCGGTCAGAGCACGGAACGGGCACACCAGCCCCAGCCCGGTCGTTGCGTAGAGGGCGCTGAGGGCAAGCCCGCCAGCAAAGAAGGCGCCGACGTAGCCAGCTGCGCGCGTGGCCCGGAATGGCCGGGCGACAGTCGAGACCGCCACGTTCACATTGTGCCCGCCCGCCAAGGGGTCTCGTGCATCACCTGATTGCGCGAAACCCATCGCCTACACTCGCCACGTCCAAAGCCCACACTCGAGGCGAGAGCATGACCGATCAGTACCGCAGCCAGTGGCCAGATCGACCCGAATCAACCGAACACGCTGGAATGTCCTTATCGGCTCCAGGACCGCTCTATCCACAACTGCCTGGATTTCCTGCCCTACACTTGCGAAGCGATTACGCCACCTGGGGTCAGCGCGTGCGAGGAAGGCTGATCGACCAGGCTCCGACGTACGTCGGCTTGATCATCTTCTATGCCGGCTACTTGCTCTGGATAGTCGAGCTGGCTCGGTCCAGTGGATCGCCTCTCCACTTAGAGGGCGGCGCAGTCGTTGCGATGATCATCGGCCTCAGCGTAATGCTCGCCAGCCTGCCATGGGTCGCTTACAACCGTTGGATGATCGCAGGCAGGTCTGGACAGTCGTTGGGCAAGCGAGTGACCAAGACCAGGCTGATCGGCGAGGAGACCCAGGCACCGATTGGCGCACTGAACGCGTTCGTTCGTGATCTTGTCCACATCCTCGACTGGCTGACGGTTCTGGGCTATCTCTGGCCGCTGTGGGACGACGAGAAGCAGACGTTCGCCGACAAGATCATGAAGACCATCGTGGTCAGCGCCGAATCTTCGACATAGTCGAGTCGAGCGGCCACTCGCCGTCGACGAAGCGGCAGTGGTGGCGTAGCGTCATGTGGATACCGCCCGACGAAAGGATGCAGGATGCCGCTGCTGCGAGGACGTCGCGACGAGGCAAGCATGACGAAGTACCGCATGCAGGAAAAGCTCCTCGCGATCGGTGACGACTTCTGGATCGAGAACGACGCGGGCCAGCGGGCGTTCAAGGTGAACGGGAAGGCATTGCGGGTACGCGACACGCTGGTGCTCGAGACGCCCAACGGTGAGGAGTTGTTATCAATCCAGGCGAAGGTGCTCCACGTTCGAGACACCATGACCATCGAACGGGGTGGCCGAAAGGTCGCCACTGTGAAGAAGGCCCTCGTGAGCCCACTCCGAGACCGCTTCTCCATTGACGTCGACGGCGGCGACGACATGGAGGCGAAGGGCAACATTGTCGACCACGAGTACAAGATCGAGCGCGACGGCAACCAGGTAGCCGAGGTTTCGCGTCGGTGGTTCCGCATTCGCGACAGCTATGGTGTCGAAATCGCACCCGGACAAGACGACGCCCTCGTGCTCGCCGTGGTCGTCTGCATCGACCAGATGACCCACGACGTCGGCTGAGGCCTCGCCAAGGTATCGCGGGATTGCCAAGAGGACTTGATCACTCTGAAGCTCAGCGTTGATCGAGCTGCGACTCAGCGAAGTCGGCACGGTGGTCGGTGCTCGTGACCTGTACGGCGGTGAGGCCGATCACGACGAGCGCAGCAGTCAGAATCATCGCGGCAAGCGCCATGACGACGGCGATTCCTCGATTGGTGAGCTGCCAATCGGCCGACGCCGTCGGCGCTTCAATGATCATGCATGGCCGGGCGGTCGTGACGGTGGACAGTGTTTGGTCAACGGAAGGATGGGCGTGTGCTACTGAGACAGTCATTGCGCTCAATGTCGTATCTCCTTCGGGGAAGGCATCGAACTAGCGTTCGATAGAACGTACGTTTGATTTCTACCGCAACTTCGATCTCACGCCAAGGACATTCGTACAAACATTCGAGGCGTGTCATGAAAAGAGTGAATCATCAGGCTCTGACAGATTTCGCTGTCCGTACTCAGCAATCCAGCCGGGCCCCACAACACGCTCGAACAGATGTTTGAATCTGTCAGCGAAGTTCTCTATCGTCAGCGTTATGGCACAAAGCGACCCCAAGTTTCCAAAGCCGAGCAAGCGCCGCGGCCGTCCACGTGAGAGCGATGTCGCCGCTCAGCTCGGCGACAGCTCGTCTTTCAGCTCATTCCCGGACGGGCCGACCGATGCCGACGGGCTGACGCTTCGACAGCGGCGAATCTTGGAGGTCATCAAAGAGACGGTGGACAGGCGGGGCTATCCACCCAGCATCCGCGAGATGGGCGACGCGGTTGGTCTCGCCTCATCCTCGAGCGTTGCGCATCAACTCAAGATGCTGGAGGCGAAGGGATTCTTGCGTCGGGACCCGAACCGTCCGCGTGCGCTGGAGGTGCTGCTGCCCGCAGCGGAACGTCCAGCTACCAGACAGCTCGCAGCCTCACGGCAGCCAGGTGTTGGCGACGACACCGGTATTGGCGACGCGTTCCCGGAGCCGGTGCACGTGCCAGTGCTGGGACGCATTGCCGCAGGTGGACCGATCCTGGCGGAGGAAAGTATCGAAGATGTATTCGCGCTGCCGCGACAGCTGATCGGCGAGGGCACGATGTTCTTGCTCGAGGTGCG
>DASUYM010000257.1:0-2784 GCA_036377435.1 Propionibacteriaceae bacterium | reverse complement strand
GGTTGGCCGATATGCCGCAAGCACCTCCGCTGCTCGGACCGCCTGGGCGTATCCGACCCCATCGACGGAGATGTCTGCTTGACCCTGAAAGCGGTCGACCACGTTCCAATCGGTGCGACCGTGGCGCCAGAGGATGATCCGCGCGGCTGTCATCGCCGCTCGTCCACGCGAAGCTCAATTTCTGGGCAGTCGCGCCACAACCTCTCAAGCGCGTAAAACCGACGCTCGTCGGTATGTTGCACGTGCACCACGAGGTCGAGGTAGTCCAGCAACACCCAGCGTTGTTCACGATGCCCCTCCCGGCGCACCGGCTTCGCATCATGGGTGCGAAGCGACTCCTCGATGCCGTCGACAACCGCGCCCACCTGGCGCTCGTTGGAGGCGGTGATCACGAGGAACACGTCGGTGATGGCCAGCTGCTCGGAGACGTCGTAGGCGACCAGATCGGTGCCGAGCTTGTCGACGGCCGCAGTGGCGGCCGCGCGGGTCAGTTCCAGCGCGCGCTTGGTAGCAGTCAAAATCTCTCAATCTGTCAGGCGGTGCTGCTCAAGGCCGTCTGAGCAACGCGCCACCAAGGTTAGCCGTTCGAGTCCACGCGCCCCCGCAGTCGCACGGTCTCGTCGTGGTTGAACTCTGCGGCCCTGGTGAACAGCTCGTCTGCGAAGGCGATCTGCTCGTCGGTCAGTGTGTCCAGATAGTCTGCCCAACGTTGCCCGACCGCGCCGTACACCGGACCCACCTTGGCGAGCACCGCCTCGAGATCGACTGTAACGATGACGCGGCGGCGATCGTGAGGATCCTTTGATCGGACGACGATTCCAGCCCGTTCCAAGCGGTCGATGGCCGCTGTGATGGCTCCCCCAGCCGTTAGCCCGGATCGCTCTGCCAGTTCGCCAGGCGTCGCCGGCCCGAAGAGCATCAACAGGCTGCACAACTGAAGATCGGTGCTGTTCAAGCCCGCCCTCTTGGCCACAGCGTCCTGGAACAGCACGGCCCGTGCCATGAACACCCGCATCGTGTAGCCGACGTGCTCGATCGATGCAGCGCGCCGTGACGTTGTTGACGAGGCTTCAACCATTGGTTATTCTCTCTAATACCGAGAGACTCTATAAGAGAGAGTCTCTGAATCACAACCATGAGCATAGTGAAGGCGTCTTGTCATGCGACGCGCACTTGTCATCGGTGGTGGGGTTGCCGGCCCGGCCACCGCCATGTTCTTAGCCGCCGACGGGTGGGATGTCGAGATCTTCGAAGCCGCCGCCAAACCCGACGACTACGCAGGCGCCTTCCTCAACGTTGCGACCAACGGCCTAGCCGTGCTCGAGGCACTTGGCCTCCGCGATCGGCTGCTCTCTGACGCACACTCGGCGCCGCACATGATCATGTGGAGCAGCAGCGGAAAGCAGCTGGGATCGGTGCCGAACGGCCCGGCCGGCGACCCGGCACGCGGGAGCGCTGTGGTACGCCGGGGATGGCTGCACCGGGTGCTCCGCGAGGGCATCGAGGATCGTGGGATTCCCATCAACTTCGGCGCACGCCTGACCAGCATCACAGCTGAGCCTGATGCGGTGCAGGCGACCTTCGCCGGCGGCCGCAGTGCATCGGGCGACATCCTGATTGGCTGCGACGGCATCGGCTCGCTGACGCGGACCTACATCGATCCGAACGCGCCGATCCCCCGCTACAGCGGTCTGGTGGGCCTCGGCGGCTTCGCTCGGGTCCCGGGGCTGACGCCTACTCCGGCCACCCAACACTTCCTTTTCGGCCGGCGGTCCTTCTTCGGCCATCTCGTACGAGCCGACGGCACGATCTACTGGTTCGCCAACATCACCGCACAGGAGTCGGCTCGCGGTTCACTTCGAGACGTCCCGGCCGCCGAGTGGATCGACCGGTTGCGCGAGCTGCACGAGGACGACCCGTATCCCGTGCCGCAGATCATCGACGGCCATACCGGCGACCTGGGAGCCTATCCGATCTACGATCTCAGCGGAGTTCCGCGCTGGAGCCGGGGCCAAGTGGTCGCGGTTGGAGATGCGGTGCACGCCACCAGCCCCAGCGCGGGCCAGGGAGCCTCGCTCGCGCTAGAAGATGCGCAGATGCTCGCGCTGTGCCTGCGTCAGGAAGCTGATCACAGGGCTGCCTTCGCCCGCTACCAGGCCGTACGACAACCTCGGGCGGACAAGGTCGTCAACTATGCGCGGAAGATCAACAGCCAGAAAAGGGTGAGCAAGAGCCGGGTGGGCATGGCCATCCGTGATGCGATGCTGCCGATGTTTCTGAAACGCGCCACCAATGACCGATCCAACGACTGGCTCTACAACTACCGAGTCACCGAGGAGAGCTTGGTCCCGTAGGCGGCAAGAAAGACCTCAACGCCCGCATCCGCCAGCGCGTGGAGGTCGCGACGGCTCCGGCCGCGTCCAACACCCCGGAACATCGCCGTGTCGAGCGGCTCGCCTATCACCAGGAATGCGAACTGGGTCGCGGCAAGCTGCGGATCCTCGACCACGAGTTCTCCGCGTTCGGCCAGCCGGACAAAGGCGCTCGCTAAGGCGCCAATCGTGCGGCGTGGTCCGCTGTCGTGGTACTTGCGCGCCAATTCAGGAAATCGGCCCGCCTCGCGCAGCACCAGCTGACGACGGCGCAACAGCTCAGGCTTGACCACCGCATTGACATAACTCCGCGCCAGGTCCCGGAGCGCCACTCGCACATCGGTGGCCTCTGCAGCCGCAGCAACTTCGGCCTGGAAGTCACTGCCGACGTGTCCCACACTGCCGAGCGCGA
>DASUYM010000256.1:0-22638 GCA_036377435.1 Propionibacteriaceae bacterium | reverse complement strand
AGTAATGCGACGCAAAGTGTCGGAGTAGTCGGCTTCAGGATCTAGCAGTTGCCGGCTGATCTCCCCCGAGGCCCGCAGCCACTCCTGGCGGCGACGAGACTCCTCATAGAGGCGGGCATTCTCAATCGCCACCCCGGCGGTGGCGGCCAAGGCCAACACCAACTCCTCATCCTCAGCGGTGAACGCGCCCCCATCGGTGCGGTCGGTCAAATACAAGTTCCCAAACACCGCATCCCGGCTGCGGATCGGAACACCCAGAAACGTCGTCATCGGTGGATGGCCGGCCGGGAAACCCGAAGACCGCGGATCATCAGCGATCCGAGGCAGCCGGATCGGCTGCGGATCCTCAATCAGCGCACCCAGCACACCGCGTCCCTTGGGCAGCTCACCGATCGCGTGGACCACATCCTCGGCCATCCCCACATGCAAGAACTGCTCCAACAACCCATCCGCACCGATCACGCCCAAGGCGGCATACCGGGCACCCGCCACATCACGCGCGGTGTCGACGATGCGGCGCAACACCGCCGGCAACGACAACTCCTGCACAATGGAGCGGTTGGCATGCAACAGCCGCCGCAGCCGCTCCTGAGCATTCATCATCACCAAGGCCTGGTCCACACCACCGCGCCCCAGCCGCCCGATCGACAACCCCAAGCTCCCCCAGCAGCTCCCCCGGCCGCGGCGGTTCACCCTCGGGATCCACCACACGCCCAGGTCCCGGGCCGCCGCCGCCGTAAGCCGCCATATCCCACCCAGACTACGACCAGCCAACCTCCCCGGCCAGCCGGCGTTCACCACAGACAAGGGGCTCGGCGGCCTCACCCCGACCGGCGCACCACCCGGCCAGAAACCCGGTCCGGGCGAACACAGATAAACAACGTACGATTTCCACCCGCCCACGGCACCAACGAATCCGCCGCCCACAACTCAGCCACCGCGTCAGGCTCACTCACCGCACTCGTGCGCCCATGCACCACAACGCTCCAACCGCTCCGGGTCTGCTGATCCAACTCATCGACCTCAAACGCCACCCAGGTCGGCTGCGCCAACTCCGAAAGAATCCCATCCGGAGTGGTACGGAAATACACCAACCCCCGATGCGTGGCATAAGTGACCGGCAAGATCTGCGGCAGATCAGCAGCCTGCCACGCCACCCGACCCACATGATTCGACCCCAACAGATCCAGACACTGCTCCCGGCCCAACGCCACGAAATAACGCTCCGACCCGTCATCGGAGTCACGCCTCCCCACCGTAGATGAGCCGATCATCACGCCGCGCCTCCCAACACCCTTTAAAACCGGTGGACTCCACAGCCAGCCATCATCGCCAAGCCCACGCCAGTGCCACACCCCAGACAGCCACCACCAGCCGAACCACCCAACCGGCCACACCCCCAGCCGCCCAGAACCTCCCAACGGCCACCACCGTCCAACAACGACCATGCAGCAGCATCAACAGTCACGATCACCCTCCACCACAGATGATCCAACTGTCCCCGCCCCCCCAGCCCGCCACACGGGCCGAAGGAGACTCATCGGCAAGGACCAAAGTCCCCCGCCTGGCCTCAGCCGCGTTGAATCTGGATACGCCGCGAGGCTGCCTCCGCCGATGGGCTAGGCATCCGGATCTCCAGCACACCATCCCGATACGTGGCAGAAACCACCTCAGGTGAAGTACCCGCCGGAAGCCTCACCTGACGGACGAAACTGCCATAACGAAACTCACTATGAAAACCCTTATCAAGCTTCTCCCGGCTGCTCTCCCGACGCTCCACCGCAATCGTCAGCACACCACTATCAACCGACACATCAATGTCACGATCAGGATCCACCCCGGGCACCTCGGCCCTCACCACCAACTGCTCACCATCAACAAATTCCTCAACCTTGATATCCCGGAACGGCCAATTCATCGCCCCAAAGGGCTGCCAGCCACCCCACAAATCGGTTAAATCCCGCGGCCAACGGGTCACACCACCCTGAGCCTTGCCCTCCTTCAACTCACCCGCACCAACCTGCACATCACCAGGCTCAGGCTGCCCCTCACCAGCTTGAGGCCGCATCTCGCCACCTTCAGGCTGCACAGTCATCACAATCTCCTCTCTCAGTGCGAGCCCTACTCGCCCGACTCATCCACCCAAAACCCGACACATCCGATACCCAACACAACCGACACAACACATCAGCACCCACCCTGAGGCGTCGATGGGAACATGCCCAGGGCCGAACGCTGGAAAGACCCAGGACTTTCGACCCTTTGCGCGAAACGCGGGCCGCGCGAGCCTGAACGGCGGGCGGTGAAGCCGGCAAATCGCGCAGCCATCTTCACCGCCCCCGAACATCCGTTCAGCGCTCAAGGAGTTCCTTGAGGGTCGCCAGGTCCGTCCGGATCGCCGTCGCGTCTGCTTCATAGTCGTCGTTCGACTGGTCCGGCTGGCGGACAAGGGTGAACAGCACCTCGCATCCGGTGTCGTGGCCGATTACCCGCATAGGGTTGTTGAAGGTGGTTCCATCGGAGAGCTTGACCTCGTGGTCGAGGACGAAGTACGGGTTGTCCGGGACGAAGGTCACCTCGAGTTCACCCATCGGTGACTCCGCGAACCAGCGTCCGTCCCGCTGCTCGATGGATCCACCGAGCCCTGACGCCCAGTTCGGCAGGTTCGCCGGGTTCATCGCGTACGCATAGACCTCGGCGGCCGGCCGCTCGATGTACGTGCTGAGGTGTTGTGACTCGCTCATCCCCCGACCCTAGCCTCGGGCAAGCAAAGGCACGCACTACGCCGCTTGTTGATCTTGTGCTGAGCCTTGAGCTGATCTCACACCGCTTCACTTACCTGGTCTCCGCATCAGCTGGAAGTAGGGCGAAGTCCAAGTAAACGAAGCGGAGTGGTGGGAGAGCGTGTTACCAGCTCAGGCAAAGACCATGCGGGCAATCCGAGCGGACGTGTCGAAGTTCTCGGTCAACAGATTCTTGGTCACGGCCACCGACGTACCGGTCGCGGTATCGGCGCCAGCCCAACTGCCTCCCGCGCCGCCCATCCCGAATGTGGTGTCCGAGTGGTCTTCAACAGACGGCGCGCCCATCGCGTAGCCGAGACTCCACCGAACCTCGTTTCCAAAGACCTCGTCTCGGCCTTCGACGGCGACCTTTGCCGCCTCCGCCAGCCGTTCCGGACTGATCAGCCGAACACCGTCCACCTCACCGAGCAGCGCCGCGTACATCTTCGCGATCGCTCGTGCCGAGGTCTTCCCGCCTGCAGGAATGTCCGCACCGATCGCTTCCGGATTGTTGCCGAAGTCGGCCGTCGGGAACAATGACATGGGCCCGGCGCGGAACATCGGCAGATCATCCGGCAGCTGCATGGCGGACCAATCGACCTCACTTGGGGCATCGACCAGCGTTGCCAATGACCCTCGCTTGTCCTCCGGCATGCCGAAAAAGATCTCGTCGGCGAATCCGAGCGGCACAGCGAGCCGGTCACGCAGCACCTCGGCGAGTGGCAGGCCGGTGCTGCGACGTACGATCTCGCCGGCCAGATATCCGAACGTGTAGGCGTGGTAGCCCGACTTGGTGCCCGGCTGCCACCACAACTCCGCATCCTCAAGAGCGCGAGTCATCGTCTCCCACGTGGAGACATCTGAGATTGTCGAGCTGAGCGGGATTCCCGGTACACCGGCAGTATGAGTCAGCACGTGCCGTACAGTGACGCCCTCCTTGCCGTGGGCACCGAACTCCGGCCACAACTTCACGACGGGTGTCTCGTATCCGAAGGCGCCCCGGTCGACCTCCTGATGCACCAGAGTCGACATTGCCCCCTTGCCGATTGAGAAGTTGTAGAAGACAGTGCCCGGTGTAACCGGCGGTCCGTCCGGAGCGACCACACCAGCCACCGCATCAACCACCTTGACGCCATCTCGGTACGCCACAACCTGAATGCCCAGCTCCGCCCCGCTGGCTACCAGCTCGTCCAGCGTCTCCTGTACCTGCTCCTGGATGTCGCTCATCGAATCCTCCTGATTGGGTGTCCACGCTTCTTGACTGCGACCGGCGCACGAATTCATCGGCCGCCTGTGCTGCTGATTCCGACTCGAGCAACGACATGGAGACAAAAGGGCAGGGTGCCGAGCATGGACAAGGCAGTATGATGTCGTGGCCGCGACGCCGCTTCCTGGTGGTACTCCGCAGACTGCAAGCCGTGCGTCGGTTAGCCACGCTCAGCTGCGTGTGCGATGGGATCGAGTGAGCGTGCTCTTCGGACTTATGGCTGTGCTCGCCATAGTCGTCGCGCACACCGTGGTCCTCGCTGTACGCGACCCGCGAGCCCCGGCGGCCACAGCAGCCCCGATCCAGACCGCCGACCATCCAGCCCCAACACAACACAAATGCCCGGCGCCCGCCACCGGAGTCGTCCGCACCGCACCGACAGTTCGCGACCAAGCCGATACTTCATCACGAACGGTGGCGCTGACCTTTGACGACGGTCCGGGGCCGGCGACGCCTCACGTGCTCGATGTGCTTCAGAGAGCCGGCGTACAAGCCACGTTCTTTGTCGTAGGTCAACACGCAGTTGCCAACCCAGAGATGCTGCAAAGAATCACCGCGGGCGGCAACGCGCTAGGAGATCACTCGTGGTCGCACCACATCCCGAAAGCAGCAGCCGGTTGGAACCCCGGCAAGCTTGCCCGAGAGATCGAACACACTCGTCGAGCGATCTTCGATGCCACGGGACTTCAGCCATGTCTGTTCCGTCCACCGGGCGGAATCGTGAAGGGTGCGGAAACTGTCACACACGCCGCCGGCCTCTCGATGGTCTTATGGTCGGTTGATACGCGCGACTGGTCAGTCCCATCCAAAGACAACGGCAAATTCCCGAGCGTCATCCGTAAGCGGGCCGCGCGGGGGCTCACCGAGGAGCATCCGGTGATCTTGCTTCATGACGGCGGCGGCGATCGAGAGGCGACGGTCGCCGCGCTCGGAGAGATCATCAATGACTATCGCGCACATGGATACCAATTTGTCACCCTGGACAAGCCGAGGTAGCCGATGCAATTAATCGCATCCGTGTTCTAATAGATCTGTGAGGTTTGAGGCGCGACACATCGGCAGCGGGCGGTGGGGCGTCTACGACGGGGGCGTGATGGGCTGGCGCGCCGTTGATCTTGGCGAGGACGAGGCGAGCCAGATGGCGATGGACATGGATGTTGTCTACAACCAGTACGGACAGCGAACGCCAGACGAACGGCGCGAGGTACGGCCTCCAATCGAGGTTGAAGCGGCAACCTGGTCCGCGGCGGGCACCCTGGACTATTGGGTACGCGAGCGCGGCGAATGGTGGGGACGGGTACGCGGGACTGATGGACGCCAGATGTGGGTCAAAGCCAGAGATCTGAAGCGTACGGATCAATAGGCCTTGGACAACATCAGGGCACCGTGATCACTAAGGCTTCAATCGCGCCGTGTGGTGGCGGCTAGCAGTCGGCGGGCGCGACGTCCAAGATCGTTGAGGTCAACCCGACCAGCCTCGGCTGCAGCGGCGAGCCGTGATGCCAAATCCAGTGCCTCATCGATCAGGGGCGCCTCGGTCGCGACCGCCTCCTGGCCCATGTCACGCAAGATCGTCACCTCAGTGCGTGCGGCGATGATCGGATCTTTGACGCCCTCGACCCATACCTTGGTTCGGTGGCCGTCCCCGCGTTCGTCCCCAAGCAGCGGCTCCAGCGCGTAAATGCGATCTGACCGTGCGAACTTCCCGAAGCCCAGCGAAACCATCCGCGGTTCTGACGCCACGATCCGATCATGTCAGCCCGCATCGCGGCATGTCACTCGGGACTATGCCGCGGTGGGTGCGTCGGTCCATGGTCCTCGCCGCACGAAGGTTCCAGGTCGGCAGCATGGCGGCAAGTGCCCGTGGTCCGCTGACCGAGGCCCGACGGTCGCGCGAGGCGATGTCTGGGTGGCCATCCCAACCCGGCTGGCCGACTCCGGAATCTCGCAGGTCTTGGCTGCAGTGGTACCACTCATGCCATCGGAGGCGCGCTAGACCCAGTGGAAATGTACGCCCGCCCTGTCCGCACGGTGACATCACTTTGCCGGGATGGTTCAGGGTCATTCGAGCCGGGTGAGCTCGATCGGCCGACGTGGTCGTCCTCGGCCGCCACCCATTTGTCCAAACGGACCACGAGACGCTCCGAGATCAGTTAGTGTGATCGCGTTTCTGATCATTGCAATTCGCGGTCGTCTAACACGACACGCCGATCTTTCGGGGGACTCTCAGTCGTCTGCAGACCCCCTATCATCAAAACTGATCACATCAGTCACATTCTTCACTCCATCACCGTCGAGCAGGGGGAGTCGACATGACCTTTACTGCGGAGCCCAAGGCGGACAACCGCATAGACCTGTGGACCCAGGTGAACGTGGCCGGGGTCAACTATCTGCGCCTTCCGCTGCACACCCACTGGCTGGACGAGACTGATGATCTGGTGCTGGCACTAAAAGAGAGCCTTAAGGTGGCTCGGCCAGGCGACACCGTCGGTGTGAGCGAGAAGGTTGCCATCTTGCTTACCGGTCGAACGGTGGATATCAGCACCATGCGGCCTGGTCGGTTAGCTCAGTTCCTCGCGGCTCATGTCCGCCCGCGCACCGATTCGAAAGGGCTAGCAGTTCCCGAGAAGATGGAGTACGTCGTTCGTACCGTCGGCTTGAGGCGGATCATCCCTGCGGCAATCGGTAGTGCCGTGACTCGTCCGTTCGGGATGCACGGAACGTTTTATCGGGTGGCTGGACCCATCGCCCGCGATGTCGATGGAGGGCGACCGCCGTATGAGCGCGTGCTCTTTCCGCCCTTGGATACCAAGGTCGCGCAACGGATGTGTGCCGATCTCGAGCGGGCGTTGGACATCGGCGTCAGCATCGTCGACCTCAATGACTTCGGCGGCACAATCCGCGCGGTGTCTCCACGATCACTGTCGGAGGAGACGTTGGCAGCCGTTCTCAGTGACAACCCGCTGGGCCAACGGCTGACCAGCACGCCATTCGTACTCGTTCGACCCGCCTGAGGAAAGCTCAGGCCGCCTAACCCAAGCCGCAGCGTTTATCGTCGCCGGCGCGCCACCACGTCGATCGCGTCGCTGAGCAGCCGCCGCTCCGGCGCTCGCAGCGCGTACAGAACTCCGATGAAGACGCCCACCAGTGTCAGCCCCACCGATGACACCAACACCAACTCGCTGACCAGGCCGGTACCAACAACAGGACTGAGCAGACGATAGACCACAGCCCCGGCAGCGGTACCCGCGGCGGCCGCAACGGCGGTACGAGCCACTATCACCGGCAACGACCTGAGATCGACGGCGCCGTGGCGTCGGCCGAGCAACCAAGTGTTGGCCACTGCGGCGAACAACACCGACATTGAGGTGGAGGCAGCCAGTCCGGCGATTCCGAACGTGAGGCCAAGGGTGAAATCGCCAACGACGTTGATGGACACGGCGAACACAAACACCAGCACGGGCCGGCGCGAGTCACCAAGCGCGTATGAGGCACGCACCACCATTTCGCGCCACCCGAGAGCCAGCAGAGCGGGTGCGTACCACAACATCGCGGTCGCCGTTCGCTGGGTATCCGCGGGGGTAAAGCTGCCGTGCTCGAAGAGCAGTGCGACCAGCGGTACGGCACAGACGATCATGAAGCCCAACACCGGCATCAGCACCGTGGCCACCGTTGCCAGGCCTCGACTAACCAGCCGCCTCATCTCATCGAGGTCGCGGCTGCCAGCAGCGGCGCCGAACGCGGGATAGAGCGCCGTCAGCAGCGACGCGACGAGCAACGTCTCACCGAGCGAGATGACCCGCCAGGCATAACTCAAAGCCGAGATGGTTCCCTCGCCGACCATCGAGCCGACAGCCCGATCGACCATCGTGTTGACATTGCCGAGAGCACTGCCGAGCAGCAGTGGTGGAATCAATCTGGCGATCGCTCGGAAGCCCGGGTCCTTGATGTCAAAGGACGCGCGCACGCGCAGCCCCAGTGCACGAATGGGCGGGAGCTGACACAGCAACCGTGCGGCGGACCCTACGACGAATCCGACGGCAAGGGCATAGACACCGTAACGAGGACCGAACAGCACCGCCGCCGCGATCATAATCAGGTTGAATGGAACGCCTTGCAGCGCGGACCAGAAGAACCGGCGATGCGCCTCAGCAGCAGCGGCGAGCAGGTTCGTGCCCGAGATGAGAACCGTTGCGATCAGCACAATGCGGGTCAAAGAGGCAGCGAGGTCTGCCTGTGGCCCCTTGAAGCCGGGCGCCAGCACTGTCACCACCGAACTCGCGGCCAACGCCATGATCAGCGAGCCAAGGCCCAGGACGAGGAGCGTCACCGTCAGTACGACGGACAAGGTGTGAGCTGCCTTGTTCGAGGCATCGTCGGTACTGTTCTGCGCGGCCAGCACCGGCACGGTCGCCTTCGCCATGGCGCCGGCGACCAGTGCCAGCACCAGGTTCATCAGGCCCTGGGCGACCAGATAGGCATCGAGTTCGGCCCCGGCCCCGAACACACCCGCAATGACGACATCGCGGAAGAAGCCGAGAATTGCCGATACGAACGTGAGCGCGGTCACCAGGGCAGCCGCTTGGGCAATCCCCGACCGTGCCTTCACGCCTAGCAACATAATGCAGGTCGGTCGGTTCTACGGGCGGCGAACACTGGTTGGAGCGCGCACTCCTCAGCGAAAGTGGTCAGAAACAACACAAGAATCGGCGAATCTGATGGGGCCTATGACCACAATCAAACGGCTCGACAGGTGCTAGCCGCGGATGTCGTCGTCCTCGCCGTAGACCACGGTTTCCTGCTCGACCAGATCCGCGTCGTCCACCTCACGGATGCCTCGACCGATGTTGGCGGGCACCGCGTTCGACTCGGTCTCGGCTTCGGCCAGCGGGTCGACATCGACGGCCTGTTCGGCCCAGTCGGCCTCGGAGACCTCAGTGGGCGGGCTGTCAGGGCTGGAGGTGGTCATGGCGCTCCTTGACGGTCAGATTTGTCGATCAAGGTCTGGTCCTCACCTTATGCCTCGCCAAATAATCCGATTGCGCAGCCCGCGGACAGCTGCTTAGTCTGATCAAACGGATTACATCGTGATAGCGATGTGCTTACCACCAAGAGAGGGGGTGCTTACCTTGTACATGATCATGATAACTCCGAAGGCGTGGCTTAGCTGTGCTCACGCCGATCGGGTAAGCGCGCCCCTCGACCGCGTCGCGTAGCTGCGCTACGCGCTCCAAAACGCTTCGCGTAGCGCGCCAGCCCTCCGGAAACATCCTTCGCTCAGGTGCGTGGGCGCCTTTTTGCTGCGCCCCACCACCTCGTCGACCACGCCCAGATCACTTGCCTGCAAGGAGAACAGCCATGTTTGAGCAAGAGTACCGACCGCAGCAACAGATCAGTCGCGAGGCTGCGGAACGCTACGCCGTCATGGTGGCGATAGCGGCGCGCAAGGCCGGGGCCAAGCGCGGACGCCAGCGGCGGCGCTTGGCTGTCCGCCGGGCACGCGCGTCCGTTGCCAAGCCCGCATGATCTGCCCAGCGAATATGCGCTGAGCCTGTCGAAGCGCAGGAGTTTGCCCTTCGACAGGCTCAGGGCGCATGCTGCATCCCACGGCGCCGTACGTGGCATGCCGTGCACCTCGTGAGCAAGCAGGGTACGGCCCTCGGTGGGGTCGATCTTGCTCGACGAGCATCCTCCAGTGGAGCTCGAGGCGCATCGATCAGCGGCGTCGGCGCGCGGTCCCGAAGATGCTACGGACGATCTCCGTTCCCGCCGTGCGTGCGAACTGCTTGAATGCACTCGAACCGGTGATCTGCTCAACCATTGACTTCTCCCGGCGCTGCGGGCTCCGCGACTTCGACCGCGCGGCTTCCCGCGCCTCACGCTCAGCCTGGGCCTGAGCCCTCGCCCGCTCCTTCGCTGCCGCCTCCGCCTGAGCCGCGGCCTCCTGCTCCAGGCGCTCTCGCTCCGCCGCCTCGGCCCCCGCCCGCAATTTCCGAGCAAGAATTTCGTGCGCGGAATCACGATCGAGCGACTGCCCGTACCTCGCCATCAACGCTGACGCAGCGATCCCCGGCCGCAGCACCTCGTCCGGCGTAGGGGCCATGAGCGACTCGGGTGCCCGCATCCGAGTCCAGGCGACGGGCGTCGGTGCGCCGTCGGGATCCATTACCGTGACGATGGCCTCGCCGATGCCGAGCTGCTGCAGCGCTTCACTCAGGTCGTAGTGCGACTTGGGGAAGGTGGCGACGGTCTGCTTGAGAGCCCTGGCGTCGTTGGGGGTATGGGCCCGGAGCTGGTGCTGCACCCGCGACCCGAGCTGTGCCAACACGTCTTCAGGCACGTCTTTTGGCGTCTGGGTGACGAAGAAGATGCCAACCCCCTTGGAGCGAATCAGCCGCACGGTCTGTGCGATGGCGTCCAGGAAGGCCTTGGAGGCGTCATCGAACAGCAGGTGCGCCTCATCGAAGAAGAAGACCAGTCTTGGCTTGTCGACGTCCCCGACCTCGGGCAGCTCGTGGAACAGGTCGGCGAGCAGCCACATTAGGAAAGTAGAAAAGACCGCAGGCCTGTCCACCAGATTCGGCAGCTCCAGCAGTGAGACCACACCACGGCCATCCCGCGTGACGCGCAGCAGATCTGCGGTGTCGAACTCGGGTTCGCCGAAGAAAGCGTCTGCCCCCTGGTCGGCGAATGTGATCAAGGTGCGCAGGATCACACCGACCGTGGAAGTGCTCAGGCCACCAATGCTCTTCAGCTCCGCCTTACCTTCGTCACTGGTGAGATGGGTCAGCACCGCCCGAAGATCCTTGAGGTCCAGTAAGGGCAGCCCGGCCTGGTCGGCGTAATGGAACACCAGGCCTAGGGAGGACTCCTGTACCTCATTGAGTCCGAGCACCTTCGACAGCAGCACCGGGCCGAACGAGCTCATCGTCGCCCGGAGCGGGACTCCGTTGCCTTGACCTCCGAGGGCGAAAAACTCGGTCGGGCAGGCTCTCGGCTGCCAGTCCTGGCCGATCTTTTGGGTACGCGCCAGCAGCTTGTCGTTCGGCTGTCCGGGCGAGGCCATTCCGGACAAGTCACCCTTGATGTCGGCGGCAAAGACCGGCACCCCGGCTGCGGAGATCTGCTCCGCCATCAGTTGCAGCGTCTTGGTCTTGCCCGTGCCGGTCGCGCCCGAGACGAGGCCGTGCCGGTTCAGCATGCTCAACGGGATGCGGATGACCGCAGGTGGAACCGCTGCATCATTTTCCATCAGTACGCCGAGCTCGATGGCCAGCTCGTCGTAGGTGTAGCCCTGAGCGATGCGCTGCGCATCCTCGGAGAGTTGCCGCGCGGCGGGCTCAGTCATGTGCCAAATCGTAACGACGCACCGTGGAGTTGCCCTCCGAAACTTGATTAGAGTGTCACAGTGATTTTCAAGCGCGTCGGAGACGTACGCCCGTACCCAGATCATGGTTACGTCCAGAAGCAGTGGGCGGCGATCGCCCCGCACCAGGTGCGCTTGGACCAGCTCGTCACAACCAAACGGACCTTGGACCTCGAGGCGCTCCTTGAGGAGGACTCAACGTTCTACGGCGACCTGTTCGCGCACGTGGTGTCGTGGCGCGGAGAGCTCTACCTCGAGGACGGACTGCATCGCGCGTTGCGGGCCGCCCTCCAGCAGCGGCAGACCATGCATGCTCGCGTACTTGACCTGAAGTAACGCCGAACTCCAGGTAGGCTCTCACCGCAACGGGGGGGTAGTCGGGCACGGAAGGGGAGCTCGGGGACTCACGCATCGGGGCCGCTGCGGAGGTAAAGGAGTTCGACGTTGATCGGTCGGATCTTCCGTGTGGTACGGACCCCGGTCACGCTCCTGGTCTTGTTCGGCATGCTGTTGTACGGAGCCTGGTGGGGCTACAACAACATCATCAAACCAATCCCACCGCTGCCGCCGGAGCCGTGCGTCGAGCAGAGTCTGCCCAAGGGTCAGCTGAAGGCCAGTCAGGTCGTTGTCAAGGTATACAACGGCGGCGACCGCAAGGGTCTGGCGGCCGATGTGGGCCGAAACTTGCGGAGCAAGGGCTTCCGAGTCGTCCTGACTACCAACACCGTGGAGAAGATCCAGAAGACCGTCATCGTCGGCGCGGATGAGAACAATCCTGAGGTGTTGTTCGTCAAGTCCTTCTTCAAGGAGGCCAACGTGCGCTCTGACAAGCGGGTTGACCGTACGGTGGACGTGCTCGTCGGCAACAAGTACCGCGGCTTCAACAAGGACGCCAAGACCACCTACCAAGTGGGCGCCGATACCGTCTGCCTGCCCTCTCAGTCGCCCACCCCAACTCCTGCCCTTGGTGGCTGATCGGCCGTCCGCGAGCCGTCTTGAGACGATCCGCCTCCATCAGAGACGACTTCGGCTGCGTAGCTGCTCACTCCTCCGCGCCCGAGCGCCATCCGGCGAGCCGACCGCGACGCCCAACGGCACGGAGGCGTTTCTCGGTGTTCTCACGCTGGTCCTCAGGTGTCACGATGAGGAGCTCGTCGCCGACCTTGATCCGCTCGCGGGGATCTGGAAAGAACGGCCGCTCCTCTCGAATGATCAAGGACACCACAGTGTCCTTGGGAAGCCGAAGCTCGTCTACTTCGACACCAGCGAGCCGCGACTTGGGCGGGATCCGAACCTGCAGTAGATCAGCAGAGATCCTGTCGAGTGGCGCCACCTCTACCTCGACGTCGTGCGCTGTCTCATCGTCGGCAAGCCCCAGTATCCGAGCGACGAAGGGCAGCGTCGGACCCTGGAGGCAGGTGAAGACGATGACAAAGACGAGCACCACATCGAAGAGGAACTCCGCATCTGCGACTTTCTGCGCGAGCGGAATCGTGGCCAGCACGATCGGTACGGCTCCGCGGAGCCCCGCCCACGAGAGGAACACCTGGTGGCGTACCGGAATCTTGAACCACGCCGCACATGCCACGACTGAGGCAGGGCGGGCAACGAGCGTCAGGAAAAGGCCTGCCGTGACCGCGATCAGTGCGGCACGTAGCGTCACCCGATCTGGGAACGCCAGCAGTCCAAGCATGACGAACAGACCGATCTGGGCGATCCAGCCAATTCCTTCGACGAAGGAGCGGGTCGCCGCGCGGTGCGGCAATTGTGCGTTCCCAAGGATCAAGGCGCAGACGTATACGGCCGCGAAACCGCTGGCGTGGATAAGCGCGGTGATGCCGTACGCAAAGATCGTCCAGACGAGGATGGCCAGTGGGTAGAGCCCGGAGGATGGCAGTGCGACGCGACGCAGAATCTGCGCACCGAGCCAGCCAAGGCCGCCACCGATGGCCATGCCACCGAGCAGCTCAAGCGTGATCAAGCCGATGACACCCGGAATACCAAACTCAACTGGGCGACCTACGGCAAACGAGCTCGCGAGCATCACGAGCAGCACTGTCGGCGCATCATTGAGGCCCGACTCGGCTTCCAAGGCGCCTCGCAGCGAGTGCGGGATAGGAACATTGCGGAGCACAGAGAAGACCGCCGCAGCGTCGGTTGGGGACGTCACGGCGCCCAGCAGCATGGCGATCCAGAGCGGCAATCCGAGGACGTAGTGCCCGAAGAGGGTCATCAAGCCCACGCTGATCCCGACGCCGACTGTGGCCAGCAAGGCGGCCATGATCGCCGAGGGCCTGATGTCGCTCCACCTCGTGGTGAGACCGCCCTCGGCAAGAATCACGACCAGGGCCGCAAAGCCGAGCGCCTGCGCCAGCTCGGCATTGTCGAATGAGATCCCGATGCCGGATTCACCCATCGCCATGCCGAGGCCGAGAAACAGCAACAGCGACGGCAGACCGACCCGAGCGCCGATCCGCGCGGCGATGATGGCGGCGATCAAGACGACGGCACCCACCAGGAGGATGACGTCGATCTCAATCATGCGCACATCCTTCCGGACCTGTCGGCTGACCGCGACATGCGGATAGCCCGGGCCGGGCGGACGCGTCAACGGCTGTATGTCCGCCGAGCAAGCAGCTAGACGATGGCTAGTTGATCGTGTCCGTGAAACTGATGCTTGGTGACCCTGACCTCCGTGAGCTCACTCAGTCGTCGTCCTCGTCCAAGCCCACCAGCCATTCTTTGGCATCGTCGACGTCGTCGGTGTCGAACACCTTGATCTCACCCGGTATGAGCCAGCCGAAAGCCTTGACGCTGTGCTCCAACCAATCGGCTTCGGAGACGATCGCGATCCTTTTCCACGCCTTGGGGTGTTGTGCCCACAACTTGGTGTCGGCCCACATGGCACCGGGTGAGTACGACTCGAAATCGTCGCCCAGGATGTAAAGAAGCCGCACATCATTGCGTTCCACCGCCGCACTGACCGCCGGGAGAAGCACATCGCGGTAGTCGTCCTCGGTTACCTTTCCCACGGCTTCGAGGCCGATTGTTCCGAGAGGCATGTTGTCGATGATCTTGATCATTTCGTTCTCCGTCGGACACTGGCAGGGATGGAACCGGAACTCAGTCTCTGAACTCCGCGCAGCCCGGAGACTACCGAAGGTGCCACCGGGGTGCGAATCGAAGTCATCACCACAGTGACGCCACCAGCCGCATCTGTCCGGTCAAGATCAACATTGAAGGCTGCCGCTGCACGTGTGGCCTCTTGAGCTCGGGTACGGGCGGCCAGGAAATCGTTATGGATGCCATCGACTTTTGCGGGGTCATCTCAGGCCGCCCCGGACCCGGCGGCGAAAATGTGCCCTGAGCCTGTCGAAGGGCGCGCTTTGACAAGCTCAGCGCTCATTGGCCGCCTCATCAGGGTAGTTCTCCGGAAAGTGACACGCCACTTGATGCCGCGGCAGCAACTCGACGAGTGGCGGCTCCTGGGTCCGGCAGATTTCCTGCGCCTTCCAGCAGCGGGTGTGGAATCGGCACGCCGGCGGGGGCGAGATCGGGCTGGGCACGTCACCGCTCAACAGGATCCGCTCACGCGCCTGGCGGCGTCGGGTGTCCGGGACGGGTACGGCTGACATCAGCGCGAGTGTGTAAGGGTGCATCGGCGCGCGGTACAGCGCCTCGGCGTCGGCCAGCTCGACGATCTTGCCGAGATACATGACGGCTACTCGGTCCGATACATAGCGGACCACCGACAGATCGTGGGCGATGATCACGTACGTCAGGTCGAATTCTTCCTGCAGGTCTTCCAGCAGGTTGAGGACCTGTGCCTGAATCGACACGTCTAGGGCCGAGACCGGCTCATCGGCCACGATCAGCCGCGGGCGCAGCGCGAGGGTTCGGGCGATGCCAATCCGCTGCCGCTGACCTCCGGAGAACTCGTGCGGGTAGCGATTGTAGTGCTCGGGGTTAAGGCCCACCGCGGCGAGCAGGTCCTGTACCGCTTTCTTCACTCCGCCCGGCGGCGATACCCCCTGGATGCGGAACGGGGCGCCGACGATCTTGCCAACGGTATGCCGTGGATTCAGCGATGAGTAGGGGTCTTGGAAGATCATTTGCATGTCACGCCGCAACGGGCGCAACTGCGCATCCTTCAGGTTGGTGATGTCTCGCCCCTCGAACGTGATCTTTCCCGCTGTCGGCTCCAGGAGGCGAATCAGCAGGCGGGCGGTCGTGCTCTTGCCGCACCCCGACTCACCGACAATCGAGAATGTCTCGCGCTTCTTGACTCCGAAGTTCACGCCATCCACCGCCTGAACCGCCCCCACCTGCCGACGCAGAATCCCAGCGCGGATCGGGAAGTGCTTGATCAATCCTTCGACAATGATCAAGTTTGTGTCCGGCTCGGCGCCTGCATCTGCAGGCTGCTGCGCGGGCGCGGTCACAGCTTCGGCGCTATCTCGTGTTCCCAGATCTGCTCGCGTTCGGTCTGGGACAGATGGCAGGCCACGGTGTGGCCGGGTTCGACGGGGGCCAGGTCGGGACGCACGTTCTCGCTGAGCCCACCGTTTCGTGCGGCATAGGCGCAGCGAGGGTGGAATGGGCAGCCGGGCGGCACATGGATCAGGCTGGGGGGTGTGCCTGTGATCGCCAGCAGCCGCTCACTTCGCGGCCGGTCAAACCGCGGCATCGACGCGAGCAGGCCCCAGGTGTAGGGGTGGGCGGGAGTGTTGAACATCTGGTCGGCACTGCCATACTCCATCGCGCGGCCGGCGTACATGACCAGTACGTCGTCGGCAAGTTCGGCGACGACGCCGAGGTCGTGGGTGATAAGCACGACAGCTGAGTTGAATTCGTTCTGCAGGTCGCGGATCAGGTCGAGGATCTGCGCCTGGACAGTCACGTCGAGAGCAGTGGTCGGTTCGTCGGCAATGAGCAAATCGGGATCGCACGACAGGGCCATGGCGATCATGCCCCGCTGCCGCATCCCGCCTGAGAACTGGTGCGGGTAGTCGTCGACACGCCGAGTCGGCTCGGGGATCCCCACCCGGCCGAGCATGTCGATGGCGTGCTTGCGCGCCACCTTCTTGCTCACCTGATTGTGGATTCGATACGCCTCGATGATCTGGTGACCCACCGTGTAGTAGGGGTTCATTGCCGAGAGCGGGTCCTGAAAGATCATGGCCATGCGCTTGCCCCTCAGGCTGCGGACATACTCCGGACTCTTGGCCAGCAGATCCTCTCCTTCGAGATAAATCTCACCGCTCAGCTGGGGGCCTGGCCGCGACCGCTCAGAAGCCGGCCTGGTATGCAGGCCCATGATCGCCAGGCTGGTGACGCTCTTGCCCGACCCGGACTCGCCTACGATGCCGAGGGTCCGGCCGCGGTCGAGGGCGAAGCTCAGCCCATCGACCGACTTCACCAACCCGTCGTCGGTCGGGAAGTGCACGCGAAGATCGATTACCTCCAGGAACGGCTGTTCGTCGGCCTGCCCCGGATGCCGGATGACCAGATCGCGCAGCGCCGAGGTTGTCACTCGAGCCTCACCCGGGGATCGATCACGCCGTACAGAAGATCAACGAACAAGTTCGCCATGATCACGAAGAAGCCGGCGACCAGGGTGACGCCGAGAATCTTGGGCAGGTCGTTATTGAGGATGCCGTCGAGAGCGTACTTGCCCAAACCGTTAAGCGAAAACGTCTTTTCAGTGAGCACCGCGCCACCGAGCAGTAGGCCGACGTCAAGGCCGAAAATGGTGAGGACAGGGGTCAGTGCCCCTCGCAGAGCGTGCTTGAGGATAACGTTGCGCTCGGAGAGCCCTTTGGCCCGCGCAGTGCGAATGTAATCCTCGGTCATGGTCTCCAACATCCCCGCCCTGGTCAGCCGGGCGTACTGGGCGGAGAACAGAAACGCAAGGGTGATCCAGGGCAGCAGCAGCGAGTACGCCCACTGCGCCGGGTTCTCGCTGATCGGAACGTAATGGCCGCCGGGCGAAGTGATCCCAAGCCGGTAGCTGAAGAATGCCAGCGCGATCAGCCCGGTGAAGAAGATCGGCAGCGATACCCCGGCCAGGGCGATACCCATAGCGCCCCGGTCGAACACCGTCCCGCGCCGTAGGGCCGAAATCACTCCCACGCTGACACCAGCGACCAGCCAGATTAGTGACGCCCCGACCACGAGCGAGATGGTCACAGGGGCGCGATCGAGCAACTCAGGCCACACCGGCTGGTGGGTGATGAAGGAGTACCCGAAGCAAGGGGCAGGGCATTGCTCCACGCCGGCGCCAAAGTCGTAGTCCGCGCCGACGAATATCCCCTTGAGCCAATTCCAGTACTGCACCGGTACCGGGTCGAGGAACCCAAGCCGTTCCGCAGTCAGGTGCACCGTCTCTGCGGTCGCGGCCCTCCCCACATAACGTGTCGCCAGCGTTTCTGGTGTCGCCCCACCCAGCCGCGGTATCAGATAAAAGATGGTGAAGGTGACCATGCTGAGCACGATCAGCAGCACCACCGCCCAGAGCAGCCGCCGCACGATGTAGGCGAACACGGTCACCTCCTTAGGTGATCATGCCCCTGAACCTGTCGTAGCACCCTTCGACAGGCTCAGGGCGCAGATGATCCTTGTTTCCTACTTCTGAGCTCCCATCCCCAGGTAGTCGTACTCACCGAATGCATCGGTGACCATGATGTTGGTGGCGTTCTTCGACCGCAGCAGCAAGGTCTTGGCGTACACGCCGGGGTAGATAACCGCCTCCTCCATGACCCGCTTGTCGATCTCGCCCCACATCTGGTTGCGCTTGTCCGCGTCGAGTTCGGTCAGGGCCTTGTCGAGCATCTGATCTACCTCAGGGATGCGGACACTCATATTGGAGGAACCGCCGGTCAGGCGGATGACCCTCGAGTCGACAATCTGGGACAAGAAGCCGAAACCATCTGGCCAGTCGGCCCCCCAACTGTTGAGGCAGAGCCCCAGCTTGTTCTTCACCACGTATGGCGGGAGGCCGCAGTACTGGGCGAAGTAATCACCCTGCGGATACGGCTTCAACGTGAGCTTGATGCCAACTCGACTCAGCGCCTGCTGGAACGCCTCCGCGGTGGCCTTCTCTTTTGGCCGCTCGGCGCGGTAGCCGATGTTGGTCTCGAAGCCGTTCGGCTGGCCGCAGGCCTCCAGTGACTTCTTGGCCGCGTCCAGGTCACCCTTGTGGTCTTGGCCGTTCGGGAAGAGATCGAAGGCCTGATAGCCCGGAACGTTGGGCGGCAGGATTGTAGTTGCCAGGTCCCCACCTGCGAACGAGCCGCCGTACGCGGCCTGGTAGCCCGTTTGATCCATGGCGTACATGATCGCCTTACGGCAGTCGATGTTGTTGAGCGGAGGGACTGTCGCAATGATCGAGGTGTAGTTGAGCCGCGTACCGAGCGGGTTGTCCGCATTCGCTTTCAGATTCGGATCCTGAAGGACCCGGCTTTGTGCGGCCGGTTGGACTCCAACAGCCGAGACATCGACGTCGAGGTCGCCGCTGATGATTCGGTTGTCGACGTCGTCAGGATTCACATTGAGGGCAACCTCGATGCGATCAGGGAGCGCCTTGCGATTGGGATCGGTCGCGGGATCCCACTGATCGTTGCGAACTAGGTTGAAGCTCTTGCCAGGCTGTAGGTCGGCAAACTTATACGGACCACTGGAGACAACCGAGTTCCGGTATTTGGCACCAGTGTCTTTGTCCTTGGGCACCGGCATCGTGTCGGGTTGCTGCGCCAAAAAGTCAAAGGATGCGAACGGCTGCTTGGTGTGGAAGACGATTGTGTACTTATCGGGGGTCTCAATAGCTGAATCAGTGTTGGCATTCGGTGACTTGTAGGGACCCTTGTAGCCCTCCGGTAGATCGAGGATGGCGTCCCAGTAAGCCGGCCCGTTGGGGAACGTTTGCTTGTCGGTGGAGCGCAGCACCGCGTATTTCACATCGGCGGAGGTCACCTCCGTGCCGTCCTCGAACTTGACACCTTGGCGCAGCTTGTAGGTCCAGGTCTTGGCGCCGTCAGACGCCTGACCAGGGGCCTCAGCGAGATCCGGCACCAGCTGGTTGCCCTCCTTGCCAGGCGCGGCTTTGAACATCATGAGCGAGCGACCATAGTTTCGCGCGAAGTTCCATGACCAGGCGTAGTACGTCTCGCCAGGATCCAAGGTGTCCCAGTCACCGGGGTTCGCGAACTTCAGCGTGCCGCCTTTTTTGTCTGAGGGGTTGACGACGCTGGTGGATGCAGCGTCGAAGGCGGCCTGAGCGCTTTGGTTGCTCGACCCTTGGGGGTTGTCGGCCCCGCCGCCACCGCAAGCGGCAAGCACGAGTGCGGCCGAAACGCCCACGGCGGCTAGGCCTCTGGCTCGCCAGGATCTCGAATGGTTCATTCCTGAATCCCTTCTTGTTTGTCGGGGGGTCACCCCGATGGTGATTCCTATCGATTGGCTCGCGGATCGAGGGCGTCGCGCAGCCCGTCGCCGAAGAGGTTGAAGGCCAAGACAGTGAGAAAGATGGCCATGCCAGGCCAGAACATGAAGTGCGGCTGCGTGTAGTAGACGACAGCGTCGGACAACATCCCGCCCCAGCTCGGCGTCGGCGGGCGGATACCAACGCCGAGGAACGAAAGCGCCGCCTCGAAAAGGATGTTGGTGGGGATCAGCAGCGTCGAGTAGACCAGGATCGGTGCAATGAGGTTCGGCAGTATCTCGGTGCGGAGAATGTAGCCGCGGCGCGCCCCAATGCTCTTGGCCGACTCGACGAACTCCCGCTCTCGGAGCGAGAGCGTCTGCCCTCGGATGATCCGCCCTATATAAGGCCAGCTGAAGAATCCGATGATGAAGATCAGCAACGCGATCCGCAGCTGGTTGCCTTGCAGGCCGAACGCCTGGTCGGGGAAGACCCCCGCCAAGGCAATCGCCAACACCAGCAGCGGGAAGGCGAGAAACACGTCCATCAGCCGGCTGGTGAAGGTGTCCGTCAAGCCGCCGACGAAACCGGAGATGATTCCGAGTGTGGTCCCGATGAGCACCGACAGCATGGTCGCCAGGAAGGCGATCAGCAGGGATATCCGGCTGCCGTACACGATTCGGCTGAAGATATCGCGACCGTTCACCGGCTCAATGCCCATGAGGTGATCCCAGCTCATTCCCCCGAAGCGGCCGATCGGCGTCAAGGTGCCGCCCGCTGTGTCAATCAACTCCTGGTGGAACTCGTTCGGTGGATCCCCGAGGTACTTCACGATCAGTGGCGCGAATATAGCCACCAGGATGAGAAAGATCAGGAAGGCACCACCGGCAAGGGCAACCTTGTCCCTCTTGAGCCGCATCCAGGCGATCTGCCCGAGTGAGCGGCCCTCCGTCGGCCCGACCCCTGCGAGCACAGCCTCCGGGACGGCGGTCTCGGCCCCAGCGCCGACCTCCGGCGGTACTGTCAACTTTCGCCTCCTACCCAGAAGTAACCTAGCTCGAAAGACCCGCGGACGCTCGTATTCCGCGTTGGTTGTGACCGCAGCGATATTCCGTTCGAAGTGTGGTCTCGGCGCAACTAGTTGCGGTGACGATTGCATCGCCACGATGGTCATCAGTTCCGATAAGCGGTCAGAAACGACAACAGATTCGGCGATTTCGATGTTGTTCTTGACCCCTTTTTTGTGAGCTGCTCGCGCATCGCGCGCTTTGGGTCCGCCGCCGTCGTCGTCCCTCGCAGAGGAAAAGCGCCTCCGCTCGCTCCTCCTCCGTTCTGCGGGCGCGCGATTCCCGACGCTCGCAGACTCTGTGTGAGCTGCCGTGCACGTATGCAAGCCTGGTTTCGAAGGAAGGGAGGTTCCGCTTGTCCAAGGCTATTGATCTTCAGGTGCCCGACCTGACGACGCTTCACCAGCGGCGTAGCGAGAAGTGGTCAGGCCACCCGCCCGATGTGTTGCCGTCAACAGTCGCCGAAATGGACTTCCCGTTGGCTCCCGAGATTGCTGCGGTGCTTCATGCGGCGATCGACCGTCATGATCTTGGCTACACCACGCCGACGGGGACTCAGCTTCCCGCGGCATTCGCCGATTTCGCCCGGCGTCGGCTGGCTTGGACGCTCGACCAAGATCAGATCACGCTGGTGCCAGACGTCATGGCCGGGCTGATCGAGTTATGCCGCGTGCTGGTTGCGCCAGGTGAGCAGGTCGCCTTCTTCACCCCCGCCTATCCGCCTTTCTTTGCTGAGCTGCCGCAGGCGCGCGTCGAACTCGTCCAACTGCCCCTGGGTGCGGACGCCGCAGTTGATCTTGAAGCACTGGAGGCAGCGCTGGCCGGCGGCGTACGCGCCCTGGTGCTGGCCAATCCGCACAATCCGACCGGCCGAGTGCTGCCGCGGGCAGAGCTTGAGCAAATCACGGAGCTGTGCGCCCGATTCGGCTGCTGGGTGTTGGCAGATGAGATTCACGCCCCGCTGGTCCTTGAGGGCGCGGCCCACACGCCGTGGTTGGAGCTTTCGGACGCGGCGCGCGAACGCGGTATTGCTCTCACGTCCGCATCAAAGGCATTCAATGTGGCAGGACTGAAGACGGCGCTGGTGATCACCGCTTCTGATCGGGCTCGCGAGGCGGTGCAGCGCGTTCCGCCTCTGACCGATCGCGTAGGACTCCTCGGTGTCATCGCGGCCGAAGCGGCCTTCGCGCATGGCGACCGCTGGCTCGACGCGGTGCGCGTTCAGCTCACTGCAAACCGCGCCAGCCTTCGTGAGCTACTGGCCGCTGAGCTGCCCAAGATCACATGGAGGCCACCCGACGCGTCCTTCCTGGCCTGGCTGGACTGCCGTGGCCTGGCACTTGGCGACAATCCACATGAGACGTTCCTTCGACGAGGACGCGTTGCCCTCAGTCGCGGGATGGACTACGGCCCCGAGGGCGCCGGATTCGTCCGGTTGAACTTCGGCACCAGCCCAGAGCACCTCAGGTCTGCCGTCCGGCGGATGGCACGCGCTATCTCATAGCCACTGAGCGACATCGCCGCGATACTGGGGACACCATGCGTGCCCCCGGCTTACGCGACTGGCTTAAGTCCAAGGATCCGGGCTCAGTTGCCGTCAAACGCGCTGTGCGGGTGACGCTGGCCGCATGCATCGCCTTTTACTTCAGCCTCTACGTGCTTGATGACACGCAGATGGCAACCTTCGCCGCCTTTGGTTGCATCGCCCTTGGTGCGTTGTCAGAGGTCACCGGCGA
>DASUYM010000255.1:0-3443 GCA_036377435.1 Propionibacteriaceae bacterium | reverse complement strand
TAGCTGAGCACAACGTCGGCGCCTTCCCGGGCGAAGGCCAAGGCGACGGCGCGGCCGATCCCGGAGTCCGCCCCAGTGATCACCGCTCGTTTGCCGGTGAGTCGACTGCTGCCGCGGTAGGAGTCCTCGCCATGGTCTGGTTGGTCTTGCATGGTTTTGGTCAGCCCCGGATGGGGTTGCTGCTCATCGGTGTGCTCGGGTTGGTCGTACTGCTCGGTGGGATCGGTCCGATCGGTCTGGTCGTCCATGGTCGGTTCGGTACCCCGCCATTCGCGCGACAAACGCTTGACCGTCCACGCGCCGCGGGACTGCTAGCTCCATGATCCGCGTGGCGAGGCCGCAAAGTTCCAGTCTGCGCGTTCCCTGGCGCCTCCCGCGCACCCACCGTGGGGCTTCGGCCGGTTCTTCCTTGGCGGATGGGCCGGGGACGTGGGAACCTCGCTTATGGACGGTGTCGTGCTTGGGCGTGCTCACGGCGTGGCCAACTTGGTCGGCGGACTATGGCCACTCCTGCACATCAGCAGCTTTGAGATGGTTTTCGGCCCCAAGACCGATCGGTGGCTGGTCAAGACGGTCGCGGGGTTACTGATGGTCAACGGGCTCACGCAGCTGACCACTTCGTCGACCGCAGACGGCGTTCGTCAGGCGCGCCGACTCGGCGTGGGTACTGCCGCTGTACTCGCGGCGATCGACCTGGTCTACGTGCCCGACCGGCGGATCTCCAAGATGTACCTCGTTGACGCAGCTCTCGAAATCGGCTGGATCCTGGCCTGGTGCCGGATAGACAAGCCGGCCCGAGGGAGATAGGCAACAGTTCCATTGGCCCTCCCGCCAGGCCCGTGCCGCACGACGCTCCCCGAAGGAGACGACGCCATCTTGCGACTGCGTCGTTTCCGGACGGTCGATCGTCACGGTGGACACGCCGCCTGTCGGGTGATCTCTGTAACTCAAGTAGGAGACGTTGCCAATGTCGACTATCGGGCTCGTGGGGTCGGCACGCACGCCGTTGACAAAACGATTCATCAATACGACCGAGCCGCCCACGAGCTTTTGAAATTCTGCTGGTGTGGCGGCGTCGAGCAAAATCGAGATTGTCGTGAGGACGCTTGCACAAGTAACCGAAACGGGCAGACCCTGGATTGCTGCGAGCGTGTCCTCTCCCGGAAAACCCGTTAGCCTCCCCAGAACGGTTCAGGCGCTGGCCGGATGGGTAAGTTATATCGCGGATCAGGTTGGCGAAATTAGGAACGAGGATGCTCTGAGATGTTGATCATCGGCTTCGGAGTAACGGAGGTCCTGCTGTCGACGCTGGTCTTCACATGTGAGATCTGCGGCAATCACGCCGCCCATCAGCTGACCAAGCAGAGCCGCAAGTTCTCACTTTTCTTCATTCCGCTGTTCTCGGTCGGTACGAAATACCTCGACAGCTGTACCGCTTGTGGGCGGATCATCGAGGTCAGCAAGGAGCAGGCAGAGGCAGCGGCGCGGCAGGTCGGCCCGGACCTACGGTGATTTGGCTACGGCTTTCATTCAGCTCAAGGGCGGCTGATTAACGTCCCGGCGCCACCTGCCACGTCCAATCTGTCGGGCGTGACTGCCAACGCCATCGCCGTTGATCACATCCAGGGCGTTCCGCTCGCCTGCCTGTGGATCATTGACCCGGTCGCCGGTCGAGTCGCCACGCATCTGTTCGGCGCGTTCCGCGGCGCGGCAGATGAAGCCCACAGCCGAGGAGTGACCTTGAACATCACTGCCGACGCGGCCCGGCTGGCCTTCTTGAAAGTGGAAAGCTTCAGCATCGCCTCGCGGCCCGACGAGCTGGGAGCCACCGACCTGGTCCCGTAGCGCCCCGGTGGCAGCAGTGCGCCCCTTGCGGATTTCCGCGAGGGGCGCACTGGGTTGCGGCGTCAGACTTAAGGAATGAGCGCCACTTAGTTACGAAGGGTGATGACTGAGCGGGTATCTGGAAACGCCACCGTTTAGCGAGCGTCGTCGCGGCTGCCGGACTTGGCCAGGCCACGGCTAACCAGGTAACCGATCGTCAACAAGGTGACCAGAAACCAGCCCTGGTAGGCGCTGAACCGTTGACCGTCCTCGTTGACGTCGACCACCAAAGAGGCGATCAGGACACCGAGGACGGACAGTACGTAGACGATCAATTCGGTGGTTTTGAACGAGGGCTTGGTCTCCCTGGCAAGACGGCGATCGCCATCTCGGGATGCTACAGCGCGGTTGTCGCTGGTCACAGGACTATGGTCGGTGGTGCTGGTGGTCATACTTCTCCTTATGGAGGTTGTCATTGGCTCGGGCGCTTGGCGCGTCCCGGGATTCCAACTAAATTGGGGTCGGACACTCCACGCGTCCCGGGGATTCCAATCTAAATTGGCTCGGACGCTTCAGCGCGTCCGTAGATTACAACTGATTAATATCCGGCTTATTCCGAATACCGCCCTTTTACTCATTTTTCTTGCTGGGCTGTGTGATGTGCGTCGCATTATGCAGGCGCAAGCACGGTGTCCCGAAGAGGCTGGTGGTCTTCGGGGCTGGGCGTGACCACCTGGCCGCGGATGCTGCGCGGCCAGGCGCTGAGCGTGGTTTGGCTGTTTTAGGCCACAGCCCTGGACTTCTTCTTCCTCCCGATTAGTCGACTGGGTGGTCGATCCGCTGTTCGGACAGCATCAAGTCGGTCGTCGCTCTCCGCTGGAGGGAGGACCCTCCAAAAGTAGAACATTGCCAACCCGCGCTTGCCAGACGATTGCAAAACTTGACTGCCAGTTCTCGAAGTTGGAGGAATAGAAGTGCGGGAAGAAGTCGGACCACGTGAATGGCTTCCCATGTTCCCGGCCTCGTTGCGCTCGCTGATCATTTTGGAGGACGAATTGTGCGGTCCATGAGGATACAAAAGAGACCGGTCGCCAGACCAACGAGTAGGCCTTGGTGAATTTCGGCTTGCTCTTGGCATGGATTGGACCGTGCTTGGGTTCGTGGTCGCTGCCGGCATCTGGTGGATCTATTTCGACATCACCGCGCCGAGCAGTGCCCGAGAGCTGCCGGATGTTGAGGAAGAGGAGACGCGGAGTCGAGCTCGGACGCGAGGGACACCGACAGCCACGTCAGCGACGCCCGGCACGACCTGTTCGTCTACGGTCATCTGCCGCTGACCTTCGGCATCGTGCTGGCCGGGGTTGGTCTGGAGGAGCTGATCGTGCGCCCGGACAAGGCGGCTCCTTCGGTCGCCGGCTGGGTGCTCGCCGCGGGGCTCGCCCTCTTTCTGGCCGGGTGGCCCTGGTGATCAGCGGCACCACCCAGAAAGTGCGCTCGATCTGGCCCTGGCCGGTCGCTGCCATCCCGATCGTGCTGCTCGCACTGGTGCCCTTCCCTGCCAGTCTCCTGCTCACGGCGACGTACGCCGTCGGGATTCTCCTCCTGGCCGCCCAGGGCAC
>DASUYM010000254.1:0-2170 GCA_036377435.1 Propionibacteriaceae bacterium | reverse complement strand
CTAGTCAGCAACGGGCCGCCGCTGCGCTGGCGGATCGGGATGGCAGGAAGATTTGGCTGCGGGTGCGCCCGAGCGGGGTGCCGGGCGGATGGAGAATCTGAGTGTTCGTCGCGGCGTCGCCGTTGCCTCTGTGGTGCCTGTGAGCCTGTTAGTCAGCATGGTGCGGAGGGTCGCCACGAGAACCGTGGATTGTTGCCTTGAGCACGAGCGTCAGACTTCGAAATTTGCCTTGGCCCTCCCCGCGTCGAACGGGTCGACCGCTTCGACAACGAGGGGAGGAAGTCAATCATGGAAATCGTCCACAGCCGCTGCGCGGGGATAGATGTGTCCAAACGGGACGCGAAGGTCTGCGTCCGGGTCGCCGGGACAGGTCGCCGCAAGACCGCGGAGACGGTACGCACCTGGGGCTCGACAACCAAAGCGGTGTTGGCGTTACGGGAGTACTTGATCGCCGAGCAGGTATCGCTGGTGGTGATGGAGGCGACCGGGAACTACTGGAAACCGTTTTACTACCTGCTCGAGGACGCCGACTTTGAGGTGATGCTGGTCAATGCTCGCCAGGTCAAGAACCTGCCCGGCCGCAAGAGCGACGTCTCCGACGCCGCGTGGCTGGCTCAACTCGGTGCGCATGGTCTCCTCCGAGGCTCGTTCGTCCCACCGGCGCCCATCCGAGAGCTGCGGGACCTGACCCGAGCGCGCACCATGATGACCCGAGAACGAGGACGAGAGATTCAGCGGCTGGAAAAGCTACTGGAGGACGCCGGCATCAAACTGTCCAGCGTTGCCACCGACATCACCGGAGTGTCCGGCCGGCTGATGCTGCAGGCCCTAATCGATGGACACCGCGACCCAGCCGTACTCGCCGATCTGGCCAAGCGGCGGCTCCGGGCCAAGATCCCCGAGCTGACCGAAGCTTTGACCGGGCGGTTCACCGAGCACCACGCATTCTTGGCCGGAATGTATCTAGCTGCCATAGACCAACGCAGCCAACAAATCGCCGACCTGACCGCCCGAATCGAGGTGGTGATTGAGCCGTTTCGCTCCTTCTGCGACCTGATCCGCACCATCCCCGGGATAGGGGATCGGTGCGCGGAAGTCATCGTGGCTGAGACCGGAGCCGACCTGAGCATCTTCCCCACCGCCGCGCACCTGGCTTCCTGGGCGGGGACCTGCCCGGGTAGCAACGAGTCCGCCGGCCGGATCAAATCGACCACAACCCGACCCGGCAACCCCTACCTGAAAGCCGCCCTAGGCACGGCCGCCTTGTCGATCGCAAACACCCGAAGCACCTACCTCGCCGCAAAGTATCGACGCATCGCCGCCCGCCGCGGCCCCAAGAAAGCCCTAGTCGCCCTCGAACACGCCATCTTGATCGCAATCTGGAACATGGCCCACACCGGAGCCGAATACGACGACCCAGGCGCCGACTACTACACCCACCGCGACCCCGAACGCACTCGCCTGCACGCCCTGAACCAGCTCCGCCGACTGGGCTATCACGTCACTCTCACTCCGACCGCCGCCTCAGCCTAGGACGGGAGGGAATCTTCGCGTCAGAGTGGGTTTAGTTGGTGTCTCCCCTAGTCACGAACCGACCGCAGCCGATATCCGGCTTATCGACCGACTCGTCTGCCAATCGACACCTGATTAGGAGTCATGTCCATCGACCAACTCCCATTCCGCACAGAGTCCGCAAAAAGGACGGAATCGACCGCCGTGCGGGTGCGGTCGTCGCTGTCCGGCCAAAGGTGGGGCTAGGTGTCCAGCGTCTCGCTCGCAGACGCGTGACCGAGGAACGCTTGCACCACCTTGACACTCTCGCCATGCCGGATCAACAAACTGGCGTAATAGTGCCGTAGCTCGTGGAAGCCGGTACCGACCGGTGCGCCTGCTGCCCTGACCGCGGCTCGCCACACATCACCAAATGCAGTACGGCGGATTGGATTCCCAGCGCCTGTGACGAACACCAAGCCGTCTCCGGCTGGCGGGTAATTGGCCAGGTGTGCCGCGAGCGCATCGACCACCACAGTCGGCAGCGGGACGAGCGCACGGATGCGGCCGTCTTGGGCGGCGCCAGGAATGACGGACGGCTGCTGACTGTCACGAGCTGCCGATCGACGTGCACCACTCGTCGCAAGAAGTTGATCTTGTCCACCGTCAGCCCGAAGCA
>DASUYM010000253.1:0-11606 GCA_036377435.1 Propionibacteriaceae bacterium | reverse complement strand
AAGGCAAGTGCTCTAACCAACTGAGCTATGCTCCCGGGTCGTATTCCCCCTAGTCGTGGGCTTTTGGCCCCCGTCCTCGGGTCGTTCATCCAGCGCTCACACCCTCGGGTGAGTGCACTGTGTGTGCAATCAGGTTGGCGGTACCGTTTACCGCGTCCGATGCGACCGTTCCGATCAGGTGACCATACACGTCTGCGGTGATGGCAACACTCGCGTGCCCGAGCAGCTTACTGATCACCGCGATGTCGGCACCCGAAGCGATCAGCAGCGATGCGTGGCAGTGGCGGAGGCCGTGGAAGGTCAGTTGTGGTAGCTCCTCACCAGGCCCCCTACGGAGCTTCTGGAACAGCCGTGTGATGTAGGCCGGATCGAGTGGCCGTCCGTCCCGTATGGTGAAGACGTGACCCTCGGTCTGCCACGCCTCCTGTGCTGTCTCGGCCTCCTCGGCCTGCCGTAGCTGCCAGGCCAACAGCGTCGCGACCGCGAAGTCGGACAGTGCCACCGTGCGGAGCCCGGCCTTGGTCTTGGTGGTCTTCTGCTCGATCACACGACCATTGGCAGTAACCCGGTTGCGCCGGACCGTGATCCTGCGAGTCACCAGGTCGACATCGGACCAGCGGAGCCCGCAGAGTTCCCCACGCCGTAGACCGGTGAGGATGGCAACCTCGAACAGCGGACCGATCCGATGCTGAGCGGAATGATCGAGGAACACACGCACCTGGTCCGGCTCCCAGGGGGCCACTGGGTCACGGTCCAGCTTGGGCCTGTCCACGTCCCGTGGGGTTGACAGAGATCAGCTCATCCTTCACAGCACCGGCGAAGATGGTCCCCAGCAGTGTCACCAGCCGCCGTACGGTGACCGTGCCTCGACCGGCCTTGGTCTGGTCGTTGACGAACTCCTGGACGTGATAGCGGCGGATGTCGGTGAGCTTCAGCTTGCCCAGTGCAGAGGGTGCAATGTCCTCGGTGTAGTTGGGAGATAATTCACCCATGACAGATGAGACCAGGCCATATATCCGAGGCGCCCAACGGGTAGCGGCTGGTGCTGGACCTGGCATCGAATGAGTTCACTCATGAAAGCCTCGCCTCCAAATACGGTCGGAGTCATCAGACCGTCAAGGAGTTCGCTGCCCGCAACGCTGCCGAGATCCAAGAAGCTCGCAACGCCATTCATGAGGATGTGGCTGCCGATTTGCGAGGCCAGTGGCGATCAGGGCGAACCGGATCAAATGGCTGGACGAATACCGGCAGGACTGTGAGGCGGCGCTGCAAGACCCCGGTCTAACTCCCGGGCAGCGGATTCGCTACATAAACACGTCCGCGAAGCTCCTGCATCAAATTGCCGAACAGCTCGGCGATCTCCCCTCCAGGAGCCAGGTGCAGCTCGAGGTTTTCAACGGGCTCGGCGAGTTCACTGAGGTCGTCGAGGACGATGCGGGCAATCTTTACGGCCTGAAATGAGTCCGAACCGGGCCGGGTGACCAAGCGGTGGAAGATCAAGCAACGTTTCCCTGACGGTGCCTTTCAGCTTGAAACCGTCACGGCAACGGGCAGCTTGCTGCTGTCCGTTAGCGCTCAGGGGGTCAAGTTCGAGCACGGGGTGATGGGCGTTTGTTAGCCCTGCATGGAGGCGGTTCAGGAAGGCAGGGAACACTGCGACTGGCCGGAGTGCAGCCATCCGCTCCAGAAGCGCTCACGGGCCCCGCAGCCCGCTCCCGAGAGGGGGCAGCCGGCCTTGCCGGCACGGGAGGCGGAGGCCGTCGAGCCCTCATTGCCCGCATCGCTTCAGCTGGCTCGCAAGGGTGCTGTTGAGGCCCCTGAGCCCGCGCCCGTCTCCGAACTGGTGCGGACGCGGGCCTTCCAGATCGCCAGATTTGTGAAGGGTGCAGGCAATCCTGTCCCGCTCCACCGGCTTTGTCCTGGGAGGAATATCAGCCCAGACGATGAGGACCTGGCCTATGCAGTCGCAATGGGCTGGGTGGTCGTCAACGGTGATCAAGTCACCGTCGGCCCGGTAGACCCGGTACGGGTCATGCCCGTAGAACCCCGATCGAGGTTGCAGCGCGCACTGGCCTGGGGTCCGTCAGCGGGCCGGGGTTGGTGAGCCCCGTGGAAACGCTCACACACCGCAAGCGCAGCAGGTATCGCACCTAGTCATAGCAACGTCCCTTGTGTCCAGGACAAGTGTCCGAGCGCCCCTACTTCAGAAGTCGACCGAGTAGCGAGCCTTTGCTCTCATGTCATGCAGACTGCGGAGCGAGGCCCCAGGGCGTGGACAGTGGCTCGACCGTGAACGAATGGCCTGGCCGGGCTCGCGGGCGGGGGGCTCAGCGGCTTCCGACGGCCACCCCGAAAGCATGGCCGTCGAGGCCAGCCAGACCCCGACCTAACACCTCTCCATCGATGGTCGGGCGCCCGATCGGCCCCAGCGGGGAACTTGAATCGCGAATCGCGAAGTAGAGGTACTGCTTGTCGACCGCCACCCCGACCGACCCCACCCCGGTGCAGGCGAAGTCGATATCAACGTCCGTGCCGTCGAGCGCAGCGCGGCCGATCGTCCGTGCCAAGGAAGCGAGCGGCTCGACGCCGCGAAGCTGCGCGAAGCGGAAAGGGACAAGGTGGACGCTCATCGGACGTCCCTCCCTGCCAGGGCCATTGAGGCCGACCCGCGAGTCGCGCACAGCCAAGCCCTGCTGAACCTCGCCAAGACGCACGATGGCCCCCACCCATCAAGAAGGCCGAAACGACGCCCGGCCTTCAGTGGACCCTAGAGCAAACGGAGACGCGCCGTGCCCAAACAATGAACTGGCTCAGATCGATTCGTTCCTCGCTGATCGGTTGGCGGACACGCTGTTGGCTGGGGTTGACCTTGATTCATGCGATTGGACCGGGTGACCGCTATTGGTGGGTAAAAAGAACGGCGGGAGTGGCGGTGGATCCGAGCTGTTGATCTTCGGCCGGCAAGTGGCTCACTGCCGTGACCGCACCAGCGGGGAAACTAAGCCAGGAAAAAATTGACGGGCACTTCACGCACGAAATCGCCCTTCGGTAAGCGCACGTCCACATGCGAGACTCCACCGAGAGGGCCATAGTGGATATTCGTAATGATGCCCTGGGTTCCATGCCCGTATGGTTTCTTAGTAAACAAGGTGTGCTTGACGTAGTCTCGGGTGAATACGATGTCGCCATTCAATCTGAAGAGAAGTTCGGGGTCCCCGTCCTTCAGCCTGGATCGCCGGAAAGCCCATCGGCTGGCCATCTGAACCCCCTTTTACGTCGACTGCCGCGAGTGTGAAAACCAAAGCTAGGACAAGATCGGGGATCTGTCGCGGTTACATGCCGTTGTGGCGCTGGCAAAAACCACCTGATGATTGATCAAGTAGTGCGGAATTCCCCGGCTCTTCCCGGCGCCGATATGTCGATATGTTGACACCCTGGTCGTATGGACCCCGAATTACTCGAATCACCGATAAAATTCTGTTCATGACACGGGTAGTGGCCACGTTGAGCGCCTCCGAAGCCGAGAAGATCCACCGCCAACTGGCTGATCGTGATCTCAATGTCACGCCCAGATCTGCACCGGCATCACGGAGGTCCTTGAACCGTGCCGATGTTGAAAGAGCCCGTCAGCAGTTATTGAGAGCGTTGCGATCGTGACTGCGAGCACCGCAGGTAAGTCCAAGGTTGGCAGGCCACGTTCACCTCGGGATGAGGCTAATCGCACTGAACTGGTCCGGATTGCCAGTCTGGCGAGCAATGTGCTCATCTCCCTGCATCGCCCCGGTCGCGGGATGTTGAGGCGTCGTCGAAGATCGGACGATCTGCCGCGAAGCCCAACGTCGCTCGTACCGGTTGGCTGATCGTGAACGGTAACGGGAATGCTCCCACCACAGGTCCTGACGTAGCCGCTGAGGACCCTACAGCCGCTGCTGCAGGTCCAGATACCCAGGACGTTACGGAGCCTGCTGTAGCACCAGCAGATGATCTTGCTATGGCAATCGTCAAGGCCTTCTCCGCAGGCCGTGGCTACCAGTGCAACCGAAAATTGTGCGAGTCCGAGGCCGTGCTCCGGGAGTTGCTCCTCAGCGATGGGGTGGTCTTCGACGAGGCGGACTTACCGGCCGCATTGACGCGGTTGGAGACCGCGGCAGCCCCAGGCTCAACCTTCCGTCTGCTGCGGGGCTACGCACTGCATCGGAGTTATCCGATCACTTCCAAACCGTTGCCAGCACGGGCAATGCTGTTGAAGGCCATTCACCCCATGGACTCGATGACGTACGAGCCACCCGACATTGAGCCGTATGTCATCTAGAACTCCCGGCCTGTGTTCTTCCAGGCAGACCGGGCCCGCGATCGAACGCGGCCGCGGGGCAGGGCCTGGAGCGTAGGTAGCGGTCCGCTCCGGGGCTCTCGTGCTCCTGGCATCAATTATGCGGAGCCTTGCACGCCTGGCACGCTCCCATGCGGAGGGTGCTGGTACCGCCGACATCCCCCGGAGCGTACTGCGCGGGGTAGGGCACATACACTCACGGAATTTTCACGTAACCCGGGTACGGCGGCATTATGACCGCAACAGAGTTCGGCCTCGGCCTCCTCTACATCGCAGTGGCCGCGATCTGGTACGCAGCGGGTTGGTGGCAAGCCAAGACAGTTGAGCGCGACCGGCGGGGAGAACGCGCCGCTGGACAAGGTCAACTGGTGCAGCAGGATCAACAGAGTCAAGGTCCGGAGGTGCTCGTGGGTCGCCAACCATTCGAACGCAATGGTTGATTCTCTCCGACTTGGTTGGTCATGCTGCGGACGGTGGCTTCGGCGCGGCGGATGTCTGGGCTCCAGGGCGGCTCAGTGATACAGGGTTCTGTCGAGCCCACCTCAGTCCGTACCGGTGCCAGACACTGATCCCGCACCTGCGGTACAGCGGCATCAGCGTCTCTGAGCCGTAGATTTCGACTCTCCCACCACCATCGTTGAGGTGGGGCCTGATCGTAGATGGTGGCCTTTACTCGCGTTCGATGAGGAATACGACCGTCTCGGGGATCACACCGTCGTACTCCATAACCTCAGCGGCCTCGGGGCTCTCCATCATTCGCTTGATGGTGTCCAGGTCCGGAACGTCGAGCAGCAGGCCGACGCGGTTCGGGTTCTCCGGATCGACGAACTTGCGGATGCCCTTGATGCCGAGCGGGCCCATCAACTCCTCACGCTTCGGCGACGAAAGCCAATGCTAAACGTCCTTGACGTCGTGGTACGCGATCAACGTGGGCACGGTCCCTCCTGGGGCTGCTGGACCCGAGCCTCGATGCCGGGCCGGTCATGGCAAATGCTAGTGCTCCACTCTCTCGAGGCGGAGAGCGACCACCGGACTCTCTCGAGGTGGAGAGCGAGCACCGGGCTTTAACTCCTGGCTTAACTCCTTCGAGAACACTTCCCAGATCCTCTGAGCTGGGAGTGTCTCGGTCGGTATCACAGCGCCGACACACTTGTGCGGCGTCCTTCATGGAGCCGCCTTGCGTGCGGGGTGCAAACGGTCGTCAACGGTGGATCCGAGCTGTTGATCTTCGTCCTGCGAACCCATAGGACGCATCAACATCGACAAAGCCATCAACTGGCTACTCATCCTCATCGGCATTACCGCAGCCATCACACTCGCCGCACTACTCATCACGTAAAAGGGCCAAAACCCTTCCCTTCGACAATCGACCTAGGGGCGCGGCGCGGATCAAACGGATGGCCCCAGATTCGCGTTACCGTTGCCGCGCCCGGTACGGCTGAACGATTCGGGGGGAATCATGCTGAAACTATTCCTGGCTGTGTTGGGTGCAACCATGGCCCTGTCTGTGCAATCGGCCTACGCCGCGAAAGGCCCCGAGGTGATTGTGGGCACCGCGGCGTCGGCTCGTCTGTACAAGTCAAATACGGCATTCCGGAGAACTCGATTCCGCCTGGGGTTGGGCGATCGACCATGCGAAGCGGGACTTCATCGTCGACATGGACGCCCAGATCACCTCCGATGCTCAGATGGTGGTAATGCACGACTCCACCATCGACCGGACGACGAACCGCACTGGCAGGGTGCATGACCGGACGCTGGCCTACATCATGGCTGCATATCTGGAGTTGCCGGTCGACCGGGACGGCAACGGCAACGACGACAACACGACGTATCATCCGCCGAGCCTGAACCAGGCTGTGACATTCCTGCAGCCCAAGACGTTCAACGGCGAACCGGTGAAAGTGGAGATCGAGATGAAGGGCGGCTACTGGTCCCGGACGCAGGTGGGGAAGCTCCGCGACCTGCTGAAATCCAAGAGCATGTTGACCACCCGAGTGAACGTACACTCCAGCTCCACCACGGTGCTCGGTTACGCCCGGGACGCCGGATTCCCGAACATCGGCTACGGAGTACCGTCGACCGACAGCCCGCCCACGGTGGCGACAATGCAGACGTACAAAGCGACCAGGGTGTTCCTGTGGCAAAACATGATCACCCAACAGGTGATCGACCAGTACCACGACGCCGAGATCGACGTGATGGCGACGACGCTGAACGACCAGGGCGACTATGACCGGATGATCCAGTTCGACAACATCTACGGCTGGGTGTGCGATGACTTGGTGGCGGCGCAGAACTACCTGGAGGCCGCGGCCTGATGCAGCACACGGGCAATCGGAAGCCCGGCTGTTCGGCTCCTCGAATGCCGGTACGACGACATTGATCGGCTCGCAGCAGATGTCGCGGCAGCTATCCGGTTTCGTGGGGACGAGTTCGATACACGAGATAAGTTCTAGGGGATACTCCAGCTAGTTACAGGCCTTCACCGCCACTAGCTGGAGCCTCTCCCCTGATGCGGGCCCAATTTCCAACGCTCGCGTTGAGAGTGCTGTCGCGTCAAGAGGGCCGAGTCTCGCAGTCCACAGCGTGGTCCTCTTTAATAGGAACCGCATCTGTGTTCGAATCAGATATGCAGGATCTGGATGCGGCTCAGTACGGCGAGGCGGATCGCCGGGAGGTGGACCCACCTGTCGAAGTGGAGGTTGCCACGTGGTCAGCGGCAGGCACACTCGACTGGTGGGTGAGGGAACGGCGGGAATGGTGGGGTTGGGTACGCGGTGCAGACGGCCGGCAACGCTGGATCAAAGCTGCTGATCTTCGTCCCGCCCAAGGCGAGTGATCCTCACTTGGCCCCGAAATGCTCTACGCCATCGACGAGCTGGGGATCTCCAATTTATTTGTTACGCCAACTAAAGCCGTCTTCGCCCACTAACAGTGCAACAGGCTCGTCCAAGACTTCCGCCATGGTCTCTGACGCCAAGACGGCTTTTGACATTTTCTTCCCTAAGCCGAGTAGACACAAAAGTGAGCAACTGTTCGGTGGTCTGTTGTGCCCGTCTTCGAAACACGATGAGAAGGCGCCACCCCCACCACCGCCATCCCCCGAACCGAAGCGGCTCGTGTTCAAACCCAGCTACGACAACGCCGCGCGGACTAAATAGGTGGCGCCAGCGCAACATTGACCCCAACAAATAGGCAACAAAGCTAAGCGCTGCAAGAGTTGCGGCACTACCGAGCAGGGCAATACAGCGTCAGTATGCGTGCTGCCGAGCTGAAACAGTCGTGCCGAGCAGGGATCGTGGCGGCTGGAATCGTGGTCACCGAAGACAAAGACTTCGAAACCGAATTCCCGACGGCTTCCGCTGGCGCGGGCAGGACGGGTTGGCTGAGTTCTCGATGCACGTTCAGTGTTCTTCGACGAGTCGCACGAGGTGCCACAAGTGACAGTCATGTGTCCATCTGAGCGCTCAATCCATGCCCAGGCGCGCCTGCGGTTCTTCTTGCGGCCCCACCAACTCTCGGGCCGCCAAGAGCCAAGAGTCACAGGGCAGGCATGGCACACCTGGCGGCTGCGGCGCGAACCGTCCGAGGGCCGGCGGCGAGTGGCGGCCAAATAGTCGATGGATTCGCCCAGTTGAACGACAGCTCCGCCACGCTGTTTGGCGCACCCACAGGCGGCGCCCAGCACCTGATGTTGACCAGCATGGTGCCATCCCGGTGTGGCTGCGTGTGTGCACACAGCCGATGAGGCTAATGTGGCCGGTGCTGGCTCGACCAATTCTCTCTGCCCGGCCAGTGGAGTAGGCATGCTGAACAAGAACCTGGCCATGGTCCTCGGGGCCTTGACGGGCTTGGTCGGTTTGGCCGGCATGATTCGACTCGCGTCTGGCGCATTCAGCCACGGGATGTCGGTGTTCGCTTGGGCGGCAATCCTGTCCGCCATGCTGCCGTGGATCGCGTACGCTGCCTGGCGCGCCCGCCATGGTCATCTGAGTCGGCGAGGCGCGCTCACGGTGCTCCTGTTGGATTTCGTCGGGTGCGTGGTGGTGTGGCTCTTCGTGCTCGGCCCCGTCGTCGCGCTGGCCTGCTCTTTTGCCGCGTTCGTTGTGATCTGGGTCAGCGACTGGCCGCCTCGCCGATCGAGCGACGAGGCGCGGTTTGTCCGCATCGAGGAACTGTGCAGCGCGGATGACACATGACCTCCAAATGCCACTAAGTCGCGCAGGCTAGCTCAAACGGCTCGCGTACGGCTCCGACGATCCGGCCAAGTAGAGTGGATCATTGTGGCCGGACCCGACTTCGCAGTTGCGCTCGCTGACCTTGATAAGGCATTGAGCTCGATTGAGGCTGTCGTCGACCCCGATCGTAAGCGCGCCGAGATCGCCGATCTGGAGCAGCAGGTGGCAGCTCCAGATCTGTGGGACAACCCAGACAATGCGCAGCGGGTGACATCGCGACTGTCGGCGTTACAGACCGAAGTCGATCGAGTGGTCGGGCTGCGAGCTCAGCTCGACGATTTGAGCGTTCTCGTGCAGCTCGGGCAGGAAGAGGGAGATCAAGCCAGCCTCACCGAGGCAGCAGAACTGCTCGCCTCGCTGCAGAAGGCGGTGGAAATCCTTGAAGTACGCACCCTGCTGTCCGGTGATTACGACGAGCGCGAGGCGCTCGTCACAATCCGTTCTGAAGCTGGTGGTGTCGACGCAGCCGACTTCGCCGCAATGCTGCTGCGGATGTACCTGCGCTGGGCCGAACGCCATCGCTTTTCAACCGAGGTATATGACACCTCCTACGCGGAGGAGGCGGGCATCAAGTCCGCCACATTCCAGGTAAAGGCGCCCTTCGCGTACGGAACCCTTTCGGCAGAGCAGGGCACGCATCGGCTGGTGCGTATCTCGCCATTCGACAACCAGGGTCGCCGCCAGACCTCATTCGCGGGCGTCGAGGTGCTGCCAGTGACTGAGGCAGCCGATCACATTGACATCCCCGAAGCTGATCTGCGCATTGACGTGTTCCGCTCCTCGGGGCCGGGCGGGCAAAGCGTCAACACCACCGATTCCGCCGTACGCATCACCCACCTACCGACCGGCATCGTGGTTTCCTGCCAGAACGAGAAGTCCCAGCTGCAGAACAAGGCGGCCGCGCTTCGGGTTTTACAGTCGCGGCTCTTGGAGCGCGCGAGACAGAAACGCGAGGCGGAGCTGAATGCGCTCAAGGGCGACGGTGGCAACAGCTGGGGCTCCCAGATGCGGTCCTACGTGTTGCACCCCTACCAGATGGTGAAGGACTTGCGCACCGAGTACGAGGTCTCCTCGCCCGAGGCTGTATTCGACGGGGACATCGACGGCTTCATTGAGTCCGGCATCCGCTGGCGCATGACGCGGGAGACGGCAGCAACTTGAGTTTGCTGTGTATCGAATGACGGGCTCGGGCCGGTGACCGGTGCCAATCATCGGAGCCTCACTTAGACTCGTGCTGGCCGTCTGGCGCCGCAAGGCGTCGGAGCTGTCTATCTCGGGGGAAGCAAGACACCGTGATTCGTTTTGAGAATGTAACTAAGACTTACGACGGTCAGCGCCGCGCAGCGCTCGACAACATCAATGTCGACATCGACAAGGGGGAGTTCGTCTTCCTGGTTGGAGCCTCAGGTTCCGGCAAGTCGACGTTCCTCAGACTGATTCTGCGCGAGCAGCGCCCGAGCAAGGGCAAGGTGTTCGTTGCCGGCCGCGAGCTCAGCAAGCTGCATAGCTGGAAGATCCCGGCAATGCGTCGCCAGATCGGCACTGTTTTCCAGGATTTCCGGCTGCTGCCGAACAAGACCGTGACCGACAACGTCGCCTTCGCTCTCCAGGTCATCGGCAAGCCCGCAGCGACCATCAAGCGTGTGGTCCCGGAGGTCCTTGAGCTCGTTGGTCTGGGTGGCAAGGGCGAGCGGCTGCCTGAGGAGCTGTCTGGCGGCGAGCAGCAGCGTGTCGCGATCGCGCGTGCCTTCGTCAACCGTCCGATGATCCTGATCGCTGATGAGCCGACCGGCAACCTCGATCCTGCCACCAGCGTGGGCATCATGAAGCTGCTCGATCGCATCAACCGCGCTGACACAACGGTCCTAATGGCGACGCACGACTCGACCATCGTGGATCAGATGCGTAAGCGGGTTATCGAGCTGGACGACGGGGGAGTCGTCCGAGACCAGAGCAGAGGCGTGTACGGCTACCAGTGAGTCCTGCGCAGTTGAACAACGTGCCTGAACACGGTCGCAGCGCCGCGTACGAGCTAACGACCGCCGCCAGCCGAGTTATTGGGGATATTTGATGCGTTTTCGCCATATTTTGTCTGAAACCCGCGCCGGGCTTCGACAGAACCTCACTATGACCCTGGCGGTCATCATGACCATGTGGGTGTCGCTCTCGCTGTTTGGGGCCGGACTGCTGGCGAGCCAGCAGGTCGACCTCATGAAGGGTCGGTGGTACGACAAGATCGAGATTTCCATCTTCCTGTGTGCCAAGGACACCCGTGGCGACCAGTGTGACCCGGGTCAGGACGTCACCCAGGGGCAGAAAGACGAGATTCGCCAAACCCTGGAGGCCAATCCTGAGGTTGCGCCGGGCGGAATCTACTTCGAAACCAAGCAAGAGGCGTACGCGGAGTTCCAGAGTGCGTACGAGGGCAGCCCGATCCAGGACTCGCTGGCCGTGGAGCAGATGCAGGAGTCGTTCCGGGTCAAGCTCAAGAATCCGGAGGAGTACCAAGGTGTGGTGAGCTCAGTGGTTGGGCTCAAGGGCGTCCAAAAGGTGCAGGATCTGCACCAGCTGCTGGATCCCTTCTTCCGAGCTCTCAACGTCCTGCAGTGGTCCACCGCGGGGGCGTCGCTGCTGCTGCTGCTTGCATCAGCCCTGCAGATTGGCAACACGATCCGATTGGCGACCTTTGCCCGGCGGCGGGAGATTGGCATCATGCGCTTGGTCGGCGCGAGCAACATCTACATCACCGTGCCGTTCTTGCTGGGAGCGGTGATCTCGGCGCTGATCGGTGTGGCGCTCGCCTGCCTGACCATGGCGGCTGGGGTCTACTTCTGGATCATCCGAGGAGCACGTAACTCGATCCGATTCATCGCCTGGATCGGCTGGGAGGAGACCGCGCTCGCCATGCTCGGGGTCGCGGTCGTCGGACTGGTGCTTGCCGTGATCCCGACCCTGGTCACGACCAGGCGATACCTCCGAGTTTGATGGTCCTCAACTTCCGACCGCAGCCGAGTACTTGACTGCGACCAGTGCCA
>DASUYM010000252.1:0-25843 GCA_036377435.1 Propionibacteriaceae bacterium | reverse complement strand
GGCTCGGGGGCACCACGGGGGCACGGCCGGACAAGGGACCGGACGATGAGGGTGGCGCCTTGGCGGAAAGTCACCGTTGACTAGAGATAACGCCCTGGAGCCGCCTCGGGGAATCGAACCCCGGACCTACGCATTACGAGTGCGTCGCTCTGCCATCTGAGCTAAGGCGGCTGGTGTGACGCGCCGGCTGGCTCGGCACGATCGCCCACTATATCGAGCGGCATAACCATGGCGAAGTCCAAAACAGGTCCGCTCGATCAGCACCGAGTCCCATCCCGTGGCACGTGATTACGAACCAGGTATGCATCGACCCACGACTTGACGCAGCCACTCTGGCCGTAGGCCAGGTGCCCTTCGCCATTGAATGTCACGAGCACCGCTGAACTGAGTTCGTCGGCCATGGACTTCGCATGTTCATAGGGGGTCGCCGGATCGCCGGTCGTGCCGATGACCAGGATCGGTGGAGCTCCGTCCGCATCGACCACAGGTTGCTTGGCTGCAGACTTGACCGGCCACAGAGGACAGGCCAAATCGGGACCATTCAATCGACCCAAGATCGGCGCCCTCCGGGACTCCTCGGCAAGCCTCTTCTCCGCCGCGCGCACGCTGTCGTCCTGGCTGTCAAGGCAGCGAATGGCAGGAAACGCATAGTTGAGCTGCCCATAGGTGCCATCACGATTGCGTCGATCTGAGGCGTCGGCCAGCTGCAGCAGCCCGGCACCATCCCCATCGAAGATTGCTGCGGTGAGCCCATCCCGCAACTCCGGCCAGCTACCCCTCCCGCCATACATCGAGTAGAAGACCGCCTCGACGCCCTGCTGCTGGCTGAGGGTGCGCCCGCCGGCCACCGCCAGCGGCTGCTGATCGAGCCGATCAAGGAAGTCCTTGATCTTGGACAACACCTCGTCACGCTGAGCGCCAAGCCGGCAATGTTCATCCGCGCACCACGACGCGAAATGGCGGAGTGCCCGCTCAAAGCCATCCACTTGATTGATCTTGGACTTGGAATTGATGTCGACCGCGCCATCGAGGACCATCCGTCCCACTCGCTGTGGGAACAGTTCCGCATAGAGCGCGCCGATCCTGGTGCCGTACGACGACCCGAAGTAATTGATCTTGGAATCACCGATCAGGTAGCGCAGCAGATCAAGATCGCGTACGGTCTCGATGGTCGAAACGTGTTCCAACAGCGCCCCGGATCGGCGCAGGCACGATTGGCCAAACTCGATCTGTGCGTCGATCCTGGCGCGCAGCTCGCCGGGATCATCGGGTGAGTTGTCCATGGAGAAGTAGCGATCAAGATCGTCGCGGCCGAAGCAGTTTACGGGCGTGGAGCGACCGACCCCTCTTGGGTCCCAGCCGACGATGTCATAGCTCTCCAGGCCCGCCGCGTTGAAGTAGGCGACGTAGCCAACCCCGGAGCCGCCGGGACCGCCAGGATTGATGATCAGGCTGCCGAGCCGTCTGCTGCTGGTAGCCGGGCGCTTGGCGACTGACAAGGTGATGGCCGTCCCGTCGGGGTCGGCATAATCCAACGGGGCGAGCATCGTGGTGCACGAGAACCCCTGACCACACCGCTCCCAGTCGAGCTGCTGCCTCTGGTAGCGCGTGAGTCCTGTGCCTGGCGGCGGCTTGGTGAAGCCCTCAGGCCTCACCTCCGGGATGGGCTGGAGCGGCCGCCCGTCCATCGGCAAATCTGGGGTCGAGGTTGCAGCCGCGGAGGGTGATGCCGCCGGCGATGCCTGACCCTGCGTGATCTGCGTGTCGGTCGAACACGCGCCTAGCACAGCCAGCAAAGCCACCGTGACGCTTAGCATGCAGAAACGGCGGGCAGGCCCTGGCATGTCACGAGCCTACGCGGCAGCGATGTTGGAAGCTCCGGGCGTCAAGATCAATAACGGCGCACTGGTGGGGCGCCGTGAGAATGTTCAGCTCTCCGCATCATCATCGGAGCGGCGGCGCCGTGTCCGTGCCTTGCGCGGCGGAGCCGGGACTTGGGCAGGAACGGCGCGCGAAGCGTAGAGCTGGCGAGCACCGCAGGCCGCGGCGAGCGAACAACTCCTCGTGGCACCGCCGGCGCTCATCCGAATGACAACTGAGTCGGCCGGCACTTGGTGGCCGACCACCACCCCGTCCCCATCATCCAGAGCAACCTGCTCCCCGACAGCGGGCGCGGTACGTGCGAACTCGCTGTACAGCGGATGCTCGTACTTCAGGCAACACATCAGCCGCCCGCAAGCGCCGGAGATCTTCAGTGGGTTCGGTGGAAGATCTTGCACCTTGGCCATCCGTAGGCTGACCGGCTCGAAGTCCTTCAGGAATGTGGCACAACACAGGTCGCGCCCGCAATTGCCGAGGCCGCCGACGAGCCGGGCGGCATCTCGCGAGCCGATTTGCCTTAGATCGATCCGCGCTTGCAAGCTGCGGGCCAGCTCGCTCACCAGGACCCGGAAGTCAACCCGATGCGGCGCGTTGAAGTAGATGACGACCATCTGGTCGAAGTCGATTCCGGAATCGATGAAGTCGACCGCGACCACCTTCATCGGTAGTTCATGCTTCTTGATCAACTTCTTCGCGACCAGCTTGGCCTCGGCGCGCCGACGCCGGTTCGACGCATCCCGCTCCAGCTGCTCGGGGGCGGCCAATCCAGCACAGACTGGCAGCCCCTCGAACCCGTCGTCCTCGACCCACTCTGGCGCCCACACGCATTCGGCGACCTCAGGACCGGATTCGGTAGGAACCAGAACCCGATCACCGACGCTGTAGTTGGCGTCACCCGGATTGAGGTAGTACAGCCGGCCGTACCGTTCGAACGACACAGCCATAACCCTCCCCATGGCCCAAGCCTAAAGCCCGATGCTCGTTCTGATGCGCCCTGAGTTTTCGTCCTCTTGCTCCTGAGCTTGTCGACGGCGCATTCCACGGGCTTGGACATCCTCAGCACGCATTGCCCAGACAAACCGGAAGCCCGGCAGATGCGGGTCTGCCGGGCTTCCACGGGTGGGCATACTGGGGGGCAGGGTCCCACCCGCGCCAGTCAGGTCTATTTGGTCTTGATCGTTTGGCCGATGTAGATCAAGTTCGGGTTCTTGATCGTCTCCTTATTGAGCTTCCACAAACCCTTCCAGCCGCCCTTCACGTCGTACCGCTTGGCAATCTTACGAAGGGTGTCGCCGCGCTTCACGTGAACGGTCTTGCTGCTGGCACTAGCACTGTACTTCTTTGGAGTCGCCTTCTTGGCGATCTTCTTCGCCGAGTCGTTCACCTTCGTGGTTTTGGTAACTCCAGGATTGGTCGACGGTGTCGCCTGCCTGTCCGCTCTGCCGTTCGACTTGGTCAGTCCCGCACGTCGGCCGCAGGTCGGCCAGGCACCCGGGCCTTGGCCTGCCAGCACTCGACGTGCGATCGCGATCTGTTCCGCCTTGGTTGCCCGGTGGGCCTGGCTGGCGTACGTTCCCCCGCCGTACCCCTTCCAGGTACCCGCAGCGAACTGCAGGCCACCGGAGTAACCGTTGCCGGTGTTGATCTTCCAGTTGCCACCGCTCTCGCACTTGGCGACGCGGTCCCACACGCTCGCCGTTGCTGCCTCGGCCGGTACGGCGCCCGCCAGCCCAATCCCGGAGGACAGAGCAAGAGCAGCGCTCACGCCGACGGCGCGCTTGATGATGGTGGATGTCAACGTAGGAATCGAGTCCTTCCCCGAGTACGCCTGTGGGGCACCCGGTTCGGGCCGACATAGGCCCGGCGCCCACGCGGTGCAAGAGATGCACCGCTGTGAGCGCTTCACCCCCGGGACTCCCTCTCTTTCCTGACGCGAGAGAGATCCGCTGGTTCCTCCACCTCCGCTTTTCGCCCGAGACCTTCTCGGCAAGGCGCCGTCCAGCGGAGTTCGGCAACGGACGCGCGATCTCAGCAGGCACATTGGATGCCTCTGAGTCCTTCCCCCTGGCATTCCGCCCCCATCCGCTTGGTAACGAATCGGAAACGAGCCGCTTTCCACCGTAAGGGCAGCGTTCGGCAGAACGCAACACTTTGCGATACCAATTTGTTACCTTGGGCGACTTATCTCAGATCATGAACAGCGCGCTGCGCCCGCGCTCCGATGCCGCTGTCGGAAACCTGTGTAAACCCAGGTTCCCCACGCTCTGCACACGTTCCAACATGTGCGAGGCGCCAGGAAAGTGGGTTAACCCAGGTTTCCGACAGAGGGGATGGGAGCGTCGAATCGGGATGCCAGGCGCCGGAAACGAAAACGGTCTGGCTTGATCAGCCAGACCTTGGAAGGTTGTCGGAGAGGACGCTCGGGGGTTCGTCCCCTCCGGCAACCTGTGGAGCCCAGATTACTAAAGAACTCGGAGAAAATGAACCCCGAACATGTGGGCAGAAAGTCAGGTACACTGTGCCACCGCACCTCGCCCTACAGCTTTCGAGTGACCACAACCGTCATCCTTCGACGAGACCGATCAACGCAGCCTCGACCGCGAGGAGCGGTGCCACATTGCCCTCAAGCGCCGTACGGCAACCAAGCAACGCATCGATGCGACGCAGCGTCGATTCGGGAGTCGACTTACGTGCCAGCGCAACAATCTGAGATTTCAGGTCCTCATTGATCAACGGCGCCCTCGACCCGGTCTGGACGCTCAGCACATCACGATAAAAGCCGGTCAGCTCGGTGAGTGTCCGATCAATCGCATCGCGCTGGAAGCGCTTGGTGCGAGCCCGCTGCTGTTCCTCAAGCTCCTTGATCGCAGCCTGTGCTTGGCGTGGCTTCGCACCTTTCGTGCCGAATCCCAAGGCCTCTTCCAGTGCTGCCCGTTCGCTGGCGTCCAGCTCCCCGGTCGCCGCGGCCGCCTCCACCGTGGACGCCTCGACCACCTGAGCCGCTGCCGCCAGGCATGCGCCCAGCCCATGCAACTGGAAAGGGATCTGCAAGATCTGTTGCCTCCGATTCCGAGCATGTTCATCCCGCGCCAGCACACGCGCCCGACCGATATGCCCCTGCGAAACCCGTGCCGCGTACGCCGCCAGCGCCGATTCGATGCCATCGCGGGTCTCGAGCAATCGGGCCACCGCCGGGATAGTCGGCGTCTGCAGCGTCAACAAGCGGCATCGCGATCGGACGGTGGCAACCACGTCGTCACCGGTCGGTGCACACAACATCCATACCGTACGCGGCGCCGGCTCCTCGATACTCTTCAGCAGTGCATCGGCCCCGCGTTCGGTGATTCGATCGGCGTCCTCGATCACGATGACCTGCCACCGTCCCAGCGTCGGGCTCATGGCCGATCGGCGGACAAGTTCGCGCACTTCGTCGACGCCGATCGACAGCAGCTCGGTGCGCACCAGCGTGACGTCTGGATGCGCACCGGACAACGACGTACGACATGCGGTGCATTTCCCGCAACCTCCTGAGCTGCATTGCAGCGCCGCGGCGAAAGCCCGCGCGGCATTCGATCGTCCTGAGCCGGGAGGACCGGTGAACAACCAAGCGTGACTCATGGCATGCGGTTCGCCTGCCACCGCCCGCTGCAGTGTCGTGACGGCTGCCGTCTGACCGATCAGCTCCCCCCAGACGCCGAGGTCGGCACCAGCTACCGCGATCGCGGAATCGGTGGGCGGTGCAGTCACGTCAAACACACTGCCATTCACTTCTGACCTCACCGGTGGCGTGCCAGGGTGAGCAAGGGCGCGACCCGAGCTGCCACTTGGGCCGCAATCTGCTCTCGTGACGCGCGGGCATTAAGCACCAGGTAGCGCTCTGGCTGGCGTCGCGCCAGCTCGAGGAAGAACTGCCGTGTCCGCTCATGAAACATGTCGCCGGCCGACTCGAGGCGGTCCTTCTGAGCCTTGGCGTGGATCCCGTCGCTGAGCTCAGCGTCCAGCACCACGGTCAGATCAGGTCGCAGATCCTCAGTGGCCCAGCGCGCGATGCGCTCGAGGTCGGCAAGCTCAAGAACCCGCCCAGCCCCCTGATAGGCCAGCATCGAGTCGACATATCGGTCGCACACCACAACGGCGCCACGGTCCAGCGCAGGCCTGACCACCGCGAAGACATGTTGTGCCTTGTCGGCCGCATACAGCAATGCCTCAGCGCGCGGCGACATCTCACCAGTCGCCGGGTCCAAAACGATTCGCCGGATCATCCCTCCGACGGTCGTGTCGCCAGGCTCAAAGGTCTTCAATACCTCGTGTCCTGCATTGGCCAACCACGCGCAAAGTCGGTCGACCTGGGTCGTCTTGCCAACCCCGTCACCGCCCTCAAAAACGACAAAGACTCCGCCCGCTGTGCTCACGCGCCGAGCTTCTTCTTGGTCTTAGCCCATGCCTCAATGAACTCGCGCCGAACGTGGCGCGACTTCCGCGTCTCACGCTCAAAGTCCCGGCCAGCGGCGAAGGCCTGCTCCGGAAGGAGATTCGCCACCCGCTCGTACGTGGCGCGCTCGCGATGATGATCGTTGTGGACCTCCGACAGAAGCTGCCGAGGCTTGAGCAGCTGCTGCTGGATCGTCGCCGACTCCTCCGGGAGCACCTGGGCCGCCACACCAACCACCCATTCGAGACGTCCCATCTCCTGCCAGGCCTCCTCCCACTCCTCGTCCAGGGAGTCGACGTTCAGGTGATCCGCGCAGCCACGCATCCGCGTCACAGCCATCGAGACCAGGCCGGCGAGCACCTCACCAGCAGGATCTGAGCGCTGATCGGCCAGCTTTGGCGACCGGACGGCGGCAACGAGCCGTTCCAGCACGGTCAGATAGCGCTCGCTCCGTAAGCGCGCGGTCAGCCGGTCATGCTCCTGCGCATTGGGCGAGCTTGCTTCCAGGCTTATCCAGCCAAGCTCGTCGTAGAGATCCTCGACCCACTCAGGGTCAAGTACCACCGAGAGCCCCTTGAGCTCGTCCCTCAGCCGCGCTGCCTGATCGGCCAGCCGGTCGACGGCTTCGAGATCGCCGCCGCGGATGGCAAGATCGGCTTCCACAATGTGTCGCAGCCGCAGCGCGACCAATTGCGAGACGAACTTCTTGAAAGGCGCGGCCGCGTCGAACGGGCCGGGCACCGGAACGTCGGTCGACCCGGTTGCGGGAGCGCCAAGCCGTGAAACCAGCCGCGGGAAACGTGGGACCTGGGTGGCGCCAACTTGTAACAGGGACCGGTCCAGCCATGCCGCCTGCTCATCGTTCAGCCCAGGCCCGAGTGGGGTGATCAGCACCTCGCGGTAGCGCGCGGTGGTCAGACCGCCGCGGCGTACGGTGACCTTGTCGTCGCGCAGCAAAGCCAGTGTGGTTCCTTCGTCGTCGCGCAGCGCAAACTCCCGCCGATCGCAGGTGAGTGCAGCAACGGGTCCCAGCGTGGCCCGGCGACGCAGCGGTCGGATCATGTCTGCCAGCTCCTCAGGAAGATCGGCATGACCCATCAACTCGATCCGGTCAATGGGCAACAGCGGCTCCCAGTCCGGGGCTGTGATGTACCACTCCCCGCGCCCGTCCAGCACCCGATGGGCAAGCAGGACCCCAGATCGGATCAGCCGGTGATCGGGCGCATCCAGCAGTGTTACCGAGATCTCGTACGCGGCGTTGTGGCCGGCCCGGGCCACTAGATGGTGCAGACCAAGATCAGGATTGATCAAGCGCGGCGTGGCTGCGCTGTACGGCATGTCGTAGTAGCGCTGGCCAACGGGATTAGTGCTGGATGGCTCAGGAATCCGAGCCGGCAGGGCAGCCACAGGCTCACTGCGCTTGTGCGCAAGAGCCTTGCTGCCCTTCTTCTTTCCCATGGTCGAACCCTAGTGCTGTCTTGTCCGGATCGGTGGTCGCTATCACGACCATGGATGCGCAACACGTTTGGGCGTTCGCGCATCGCGCTTTGGGTTCGCCTACTTCGTCGTCACGCGCAGACGAAAAGCGTGTCCGCTCGTTCCTTCTCAGCACGGCGCAGCGCGATACCGACGCTCGCGCCCCCGGCGGCGTCAGCCAGCTTTGGCGCGTACCGTCTTCGCCGTCACTTTCTTCGCTGCCGGCTTGGGCGACGAGTTGGCCGCGGCAGCCGCCGATTGTCGGCGCTTGGCCGGGCGCTTCTTGGGTGCTGGGCCTTTCGCGCGCTTCTCGGCGAGCAGCTCAGCAGCGCGCTCATTGGTGATCGTTTCGATGTCGTCGCCTCGCCGCAACGTCGCGTTGATCTCGCCGTCGGTGACGTAGGCCCCGAAGCGACCTTCCTTGATGATCATGGGCCGTCCGGAGACAGGGTCGGCGCCAAGATCTTTGAGTGGAGGCTTGGTCGCCGCCCGGCCGCGCTGCTTGGGTTGGGTGTAGATGGCCTGCGCGTCCTCGAGTGTGATCGAGAAGATCTGATCTTCGGTCTCTAAGGAGCGCGAATCAGTGCCCTTCTTCAGATACGGGCCGTAGCGTCCGTTCTGCGCGGTGATCTCCACACCGTCGACATCTGTGCCGACCACTCTCGGCAGGCTCATCAGCTGGAGCGCCTGCTCCAGGGTGACCTCCTCGAGGCTCATCGAGGCGAGCAACGATCCAGTACGGGGCTTGACGCCTTTCGGTGTCTCCTCGTCGAGGATCTCCGTTACGTACGGACCGAAACGCCCGTTCTTCGCAACGATCACTCGCGAGGTTTCAGGATCCAGACCTAACTGTCGCTCCTCGCCCACCGGCTTCGTCAGCAACTCCCGAGCAAGATCAACAGTGAGTTCATCCGGTGGAAGATCATCAGCAACATTGGCGCGGCGACCCTCCTCATCCTCCACATAGGTGCCGTAGCGGCCGACTCGAACCACAATCTTGGGAGCGCCCGTCGATAGGGAGTCAGGATCAGCGATCTCGAAGGTCGATAGCTTGCGAGCGTCGATCTCACCTAGCTCCGAAACCAGCCGATGCAGCCCCTCACGGTCGTCGCTGCCGAAATAGAAGTCGGTCAAGACTCTGAGCCGCTCTGCATGCCCGTCGGCGATCTGATCCAGCACCTCTTCCATCTCTGCGGTGAAGGCATAGTCCACCAGCTTGGGGAAGTGTTCCTCCAGCAACCGCGTGACCGCGAAAGCCAACCAGGTCGGCACGAGCGCCGTGCCCTTCTTGAACACATAGTCCCGTGCAGTGATCGTGCGGATGATCGTCGCGTACGTCGACGGACGGCCAATCTCCAGCTCTTCAAGCTTGGCCACCAGCGACGGCTCGGTGTAGCGAGCCGGTGGACGCGTCTCATGCCCCGACGCCGTCACGGACTCGGGGCGCAATGGCTGCCCGGCAGTGAGGTGCGGTAGCTGGGTCTGCTCGTCGTCAGTGTGGCCGTCGGTCTCCTCGACTGATTCCACGTAAGCCTTGAGGAAGCCGTAGAAGGTGATCGTCCGGCCGGAGGCAACGAAAGTGCAGGACTCGCCATCACTAGGTCGGGCGTTGATCTTGACCGTGATCGAGAGGCCTTCAGCGTCCTTCATCTGTGAGGCGATCGTGCGCATCCAGATCAGCTCGTAGAGCCGGAACTGATCACCGATCAGCCTGGTTTGGGCAGGCGTAAGGAAGGTCTCGCCGGCGGGGCGGATCGCCTCGTGGGCCTCCTGAGCGTTCTTGACTCTGGATGTATACATTCGCGGCTGGTCCGGCAGGTAGTCCGGACCGAAGAGTTGCCGGACCTGGTGCCGGGCCGCGGCGACGGCACTGCCGGAGAGCGTGACCGAGTCGGTCCGCATATAGGTGATGAACCCAGCCTCGTAGAGATCTTGAGCGACCGACATCGTCCGCTGCGCAGTGAATCCCAGTTTCCGGCCGGCTTCCTGCTGCATGGTCGTGGTGCGGAAAGGTGCATACGGGCGGCGGCTGTAGGGCTTGGACTCGACACTATCCACCTCGAAGCTGGCCGCGCGGAGTGATTCGGCCAGCGCCCGCGCCTGGTCCTCGTCCAGGAGCACCAGCTGATCGTGGTCCTTGGTGATCAAGGAACCGCGACTGTCGAAATCGCGCCCCTGGGCCACCCGCCGCTCACCGACCCGAGTGAGCCGCGCCGGGAAGAGCGGAGGTTGAGCATCGGGGCCGGCGTCCAAGATCGCGTCCAGATCCCAGTACGAGGCGCTCCGAAAGGCGATGCGTTCCCGCTCCCGATCAACGATCAGCCGGGTCGCGACCGACTGCACGCGTCCGGCCGACAACCGCGGCATGACCTTTTTCCACAGCACGGGCGAGACCTCATAGCCGTACAGACGATCAAGGATCCGCCGCGTCTCCTGAGCATCGACCAGATCCTCGTCAAGATCACGCGGGTTGGCGACGGCCTCGGCAATAGCTGCCTGAGTGATCTCATGAAAGACCATGCGTTTCGCCGGAACCTTGGGCTTGAGCTCCTGCAGCAGGTGCCAGGCGATCGCCTCGCCCTCACGGTCGCCGTCAGTGGCGAGCAACAGCTCGTCGGCACCGGCCAGCGCCTCCTTGAGGGAGCGGATCGTGGCCCGCTTCTCCGGGTTGACGACGTAGAGGGCCTCGAAACCGTTGTCCACGTTCACGCCGGTCCGGGCCCACTTCTCACCCTTGTATTTCGCGGGGACTTCGGCGGCACCAGTCGGGAGGTCGCGAATGTGACCGCGGCTGGACTCGACAACGTAGCCGTCGCCCAAAAAGCTCGCGATCTTGTTCGCCTTGGTCGGGGACTCGACGATCACGAGTCGCCTGCCCCCTGCCTTCGCTGCCACCGAATACTCACTTTCTCGTTCGACCTGCTCACATGCGCGGCACAGCATTGGATCGTCACTTACGACCCAATGACCAAGCTGCCGCGCCCCCAGCGCGCTTACTCTACGGCCCAGGATCAACTACGGCCGTGAACGTCACCGTTTCGGGATGAATTCCCGAAACGGCTCTCGGACTGCATCTACGGCGCCGGGTACTGACCCAAAGGGTACGCCGGCGACGGCGGGACGCTCGCCGGACTGATTGGCCGAACGGGCGGCTGGTAGTAACGCTGCAGCCCCACACGTTTGGCCTGCCACAGGATCAGGGCGAGCGCGCTCCCGTTCACCACCACCGCCATCAGGAGCATCACCGGCGTACCGGTGGTATCGCTCCGGACGAACGCCTGAGACCAGCCTCCGAAGATCACGACGACGCTCAACGTCAGTATGTTGTTGACTGCGTGCATCGCAATGCCGGCTTCCAGCCCACCGGTCCACCACGCCGCCAGTCCCGAAGCTACGGCGAGACAAGCGATGGTACCCAACACCCATGGGTCCGGGCTGAGGTGCGCAGTCGAGAAGGTGGCCGCCGACACGGCAAGCGAGACGACAAGCCCGACCATGGGGCGCGCGAACCAGGCTCCCACGTTCTGCATGATCCAGCCGCGGAAGAAGTACTCCTCCCCCGCTGCCTGCAGCGGCGTCAGGAGCAGCACGATGACCATGAGCGCCACCCAATGATCCGGGCGGGGAGAGGTGAATGGTTCGACCAGCACTCCCAGCAGCGTGTACACGGCCCACAACGGCAGGATGACCGCGACACAGCGCAGCAGCCACCGCCAGCGGATCCTACCCGCGACCGAGGATAAGTACCCCGGCCGGATGCCGTGCGCGATCCAGATCGACAGACCGCTGGCCGGGATGAGCACGATGAGCGTGAGATTCAGATAGATGAAGCCGATCGGACCCAGATTGGCGATGTCGCTGGTTGTCCTCACCGTGTACTCGATGAGGTCGGGCGCTCCGCTGATCAGCCCGGCGACAAGCACTGGCACGATCGCCAGGCCCATCATGATCAGAGCCAACGGCAGGACCAGGACTAGGCAGAGCAGCGACTTCCACCAGCGATAATGCGGGCCGCGTAGCATCTGCTGGTAGACCCGTGGGACCTCTGGAAGCGCGCTGGTCGAAGCCGTCATGGGTGGCGGGTAGGCAGGCGATCCGTACGGGCCGACCTGACCGTACGGCCGTCCAGGCCATGCTTGGCCGTAGCCAGGCGGTCCGGTTGGCTGAGGTGCCTGCGGGGGTGGGTAGGCAGGCCGCGCAGGATCAGGTTGGTACACATCGGGCGGCACTTTGTCGAAGCCGCGCGTAGAACCGTCGCCGTAGGAATTGCTGGTCATCGCAATCCAGTGTGCCTTGCGGGCGGGATCCGGCAGACACCAACGACCGGCGTCGCTCATTGAGCTAGTTTGTCAACCTTTGTCTCGTCTTGCTTCATCGGGACGTCCACCGTGTCCTTGGACCCGAGCTGTGGACGCGGCTGCTGGTCTGCCGCGCCCTCGGCCTCGAGCTGCGGCTGCTGGTCTGGCGAGCTGGCGATCGCCACCTCGCGGCGGGTGCTGATGGTCACCATAACGATGATGATGGCCAACGCGATCCCCGCGATCACGTAGCGCAGGGCATTCGGTGTGGTGCTGAGTGGCGACATGGCAACCACCGCGGGGGCGATCAGCAGCGATACCAGGTTCATGACCTTGATCAGCGGGTTGATCGCAGGACCTGCGGTGTCTTTGAACGGGTCGCCAACGGTGTCACCGATCACCGTGGCGGCATGGGCCACGGAACCTTTGCCGCCGTGGTGGCCGTCCTCGACCAGCTTCTTTGCGTTGTCCCATGCGCCGCCTGAGTTGGCCAGGAAGACGGCCATCAATGTGCCAGCCGCGATGGCACCTGCGAGGTAGCCGGCCAACGCCGAGGCTCCAAGGCCGAATCCGACGGCGATCGGGGCCATGAGGGCGAGCAGCCCTGGGGTTGCAAGCTCGCGTAAGGAGTCCTTGGTGCAGATATCGACGACCTTGCCGTACTCGGGTTTGCCGGAGCCGTCCATGATCCCGCGGATCTCCCGGAACTGGCGGCGTACCTCAAAGACCACCGCGCCGGCGGCACGACCGACCGCGCTGATCGCCAGGCCCGAGAACAAGAAGACCACAGCGGCGCCAAGAATCAGGCCCACAAGGGTCTGCGGCGCGAAGACCACGGCCTCGTTGATGAACCTGTCGTAGTTCTCGGCCAGCACGCTACGGACGGAGTCGGTGTAGGAGCCGAAGAGAGCGGTCGCGGCGAGCACCGCGGTGGCAATCGCGATCCCCTTGGTGATGGCCTTAGTGGTGTTGCCGACCGCGTCCAGCTCGGTCAGCGCTTGGGCGCCCGCGCCGTGCACGTCGCCCGACATCTCCGCTATGCCCTGGGCGTTGTCGGAAACCGGGCCGAAGGTATCCATCGCCACGATGACACCAACGGTGGTGAGCAACCCGCAGCCGGCGAGGGCGATGGCGAACAGGCCGACGACCCCCGAGCCGCCGAGCAGGAACGCGCCGTACACCGCTGCCGCGATGACGATTGCGGTGTAGACCGCCGACTCCAGTCCGACCGAGATTCCGGCGAGCACGACGGTTGCCGCGCCAGTCAGCGAGGTCTTGCCGACATTCTTGACCGGGCGATCCTCGGTGCCTGTGTAATAGCCGGTCAGGCTGAGGATGAGAACTGCCAGCACGATCCCGATGGCCACCGCGCCGATGGCGACGATCCGCGGATCGTCGATCGGCCCGATCTCCACGTCCGGCATGCCGAGTGCGGCGAAGGAGGAGGGCAGGTACGCGAACGCGGCGATCGCGACCAGCACCGCGGAAATAGCGGCAGAGATATAGAAGGAGCGGTTGATGGTCTTGAGGCCGTTTTCGCCTGCTCGTGGGCGGGTCAGGAAGACACCGATGATGGCTGTGATGACCCCGATGGCCGGCACGATCAGCGGGAACACCAGGCCGGACTCACCGAAGGCTGCCTTGCCCAGGATCAAAGACGCGACCAACATGACGGCATAGGACTCGAACAGATCGGCGGCCATGCCGGCGCAGTCCCCGACGTTGTCACCGACATTGTCCGCAATCGTCGCGGCATTCCGCGGGTCGTCCTCGGGAATGTTCTGCTCGACCTTGCCCACCAGATCGGCGCCCACATCGGCCGCCTTGGTGAAGATGCCGCCGCCGACGCGCATGAACATGGCGAGCATGGCTGCGCCGAAGCCAAAGCCTTCAAGGATGGTCGGGGCATCGCCGCGGAAGATGAACACCACCAGGGACGCGCCGAGGAGGCCGAGGCCGACAGTTGCCATGCCGACATGCGCCCCGGTTCGGAAGGCGATCTTCATGGCTGGATCGCGGCCCTCACTGCGGGCGGCAGCGGCGACGCGTACGTTCGCGCGGACGGCCAGCCACATCCCGAGAAAACCGATCATGGCAGAAAAGACCGCTCCGGCTAGGAAGGCGACGGAGCGGCATATGCGTAGGGTCAGGCTGCTGAAGTCAGTGCTGGCGTGGACTGGCAGCAGCAGTAGGAGGAAGAACGCGGCGACCGCAAACACACTCAGGGTGCGGAACTGGCGGCCAAGATATGCACTCGCGCCTTCCTGTACGGCGCGTGCGATTGACTGCATATTCGGGGTGCCGTCATTCGCCGCAAGCACCTCGCGGCGGAAGATCATGGCCATCACAAGGGCAATCACCGCGATGACGCCGACCGCTGCGACAAACGTCAGGTTGACTCCCGACAAACTAATGGAAGTCACTTCCAAGGGAACTGGAAGCAGGGACATACATCGCCCTCCTGTGAAGCTCGGCACTCGCGGCTACTGCCCTTAGCCGCTCGCGAAGTCTAACCACAAGTAGCACTGGTTTCGTCATCGAGGCGTACATGCGGACACATCGCAACGGGCCCGGCGGCCAGGGCCGATCGCTCGGATCGACCTGCTGTACCCACGGGCGACGATTGGGAAGACACCTCTTCGCGTCGCTGACTTTGAGCGTACGCCTCAGGGGAATAATGGCGCTATGGTCGTGCTCGCTTTGATACTGCTCGTCCTAGTGGCGGTACTCGTTGTCGCGATTGTGGTCAGCAACCCCGACGTCTATGACCTGTCCATCTTCGGGGCCGTCGTCCCCGCAAACAGCGCGGGTATCTTCGTCACCGGCGCTGTCGCCATGGCGGTCACGATCCTGGCACTGCTGCTGCTGCGGATGGGTATCCGTCGCGGGCGGGCTCGGCGCACTGAGAGAAAGGTCCTGCTGCAGGCCGCGGGCGACAAGCTCCCGGGCTCGTCGGCCAGTCCGGAGGAAACCGCAACGACGACCAGCAAGACTTCGGACACCGCGGCAACAAGCGTGTCCGGGACGACTGGCCCGACCACCACCAAGGAGAAGTCGAGCCTCGATCTGGAGGGCGAGTCCTCGACTACTCCCGCCGAGCGGCAGGCGATGCTGGATGAGGCGGATGCCCTGACCAAGGACGAGCCCCAGAAATGAGCCTTCTGGGTGCCTCGACAACTCAAGGCACATCGCGTACCGGACCGGCGTGAGCCTGCGCGGCGACCATCCGCGGCATGTGGGGCATGCGCATGCGCATCACAACCGAAACGCGCACAGTCACCACGAAGTCGACGGCATCGCCCACCTGGCTGCACCGGTCCACCCGCGCACCGTTGTGCCTAGCCGTCAGCGCTGCCTGGGCACAGGGGTCTCGGCCCTGCTGGAACGCCGCGGCCCCACTCAACGCGCTGAGGTCGGCCGCGGCACGAGCGCGGTGATAGCCGACGGCGTATCCGGCGATCACCAAGGCGGCACTGCCGAGCGCTACGACGACGCCCAGAATCCCGACCATCAGAACCGATGCGCTTCCCAACTCTGAGCCCACGGTTCTCCGCATGCTCAGTGTCCCTCAACTGTTGTGGGCTCTGGAACCACCTGTGCGCGAGCCTCGAGAGGCACGGCAGGCAGCCAGCGAGCCAATGGTCGAGCTTTGACTCGCACGATGACGGTGACCAGGCTCGGACGCTTGTCGATCAAAATCGCCGCTCCTGACGGCGCCGCAGCTTTGGCCTTGCCAACCGCTGCCGTGTCCGCGCGGGCTGCTTGACGCGCGATCGCGGCCGCAGCGTCGACACAGCGAAGCTGGGTGACGACCAGATAGATCCCCCAACACATCATCGTCAGCACGGCGAATGCGGCCAGGGTGGTGACAGCCAGTTCGGCCGTCACCATGCCCCGTCCGTCCTTGGCTCTGATCTTCCGCAACGTCACGAGTCCCGACTCGCCCCGGCGCGCCACTGCCTCACTGTATGAAGCCGGAGAACGAGCGAATCACCATCAGGATGAAGTTGAGCAGGGCATCGTGGACCGGTCCGCTAGTCACGATCCCCAGCAACACCCCGGCGATTGCAATGGCGGCAATGATCCCGACCGCCCACTCGGCACTCACCATGCCCCGCTGGTTACGGCGACTTGGCGGAGCCTCGACCACCGCGTCTGTCCCTGCCACAGAGATGTCATCACTCATGGGTTCCCTCCTCGGGTGTCGCGCACCGCTCCTGGGTGCGGCATCGGTTCGGATGCGTCTGGAGTCTCCTGATGCGGAGCCCGATCGTGCGGCCAGGCGCGAATCTGTTGACATAGCTCGGAGCGCATGGGGACCTGTGGATATCCCCGCATCAGCCACCGTCAGGGGAGCGCATTGAAGACAGCAGAGGCCACAGCCGGCACGATCCCGAGCAGCATGAAGGAGGGGATGAAGCACGTCATGAGCGGTAGCACGCTGCGTACGCCCACCGCGCGCGCCCGCAGTTGTAGCTCGCTCCGCCGTGCCTCGCGAGCCACAGCAGCGTGATGTCGGAGGCCTTCCACCATTGCGGTTCCCGACTCCACTGAGCGTGCCAAGTCCGCGGCCGCCAGGCCCAACTGCGGATGATCACGGAGAGCCCGCCAGGCCACTGCATCACCGACACCGAGCTCGAGCAGCGCCAAGACTCGACCAAGATCATCAGCGAGTGGACCATCGAAAGTGCGCACGACCACGGCGCATGCCGTACGGATGGGCAAGCCGGCGGCGAGGCAGGCAGCCATCAGCTCCAACGCCTGCGGGACGTCCATGATCAACTGCTGCCGGCGGCGGCGTGTTGACCGCGGCTCGACCCAGCCGAGCGCCAGCACTCCGGCTGCGACAGCCACCGGCCCCGCGAACCAGACCAAGCCTCCCAACCAGCCATCGATCCGAGCCCCAGCCAAGCCAAGAGTGAGGACACAGGCCATGGTCAACGGCACGCGGTGGATCAGTGGCGGCGCGTCCGGTCGGCCCTGGAGCAGCCGTACGAGCGGCCGCACCGCGACAGCCAGCGTTGATTTCCTGCCTGTCATCCGGCGAAGCTGACCTGCGGGATGCCGCAGCATCAGAAACACCGCCAATCCGGCCAACCCCGCGCAGAGGAAGGCGGTCGCCGACACTGTCGCGAGTCCGGCCAGCATGGTCGTTATCAGGGTGGGAGGCATCGGCTACTCCTCCGCGGAGGCGTGTCGAGCCAGAGCCTCAATCCACAGCACACCCGCGCAAGCCAGCACCAGCCCTGACAGTAGGCATGCCCAGCCAGCAGGCCCGGCCAGCAACCAGCGGGCCGGATCACCCCCCAGCAGGTAGCCAATGCCGATTCCACACAGGGGCAATGCCGCCATCACCTTGCTGGTCGCGCGGGCAGCGGCAAGCTCGCTGTTGACGACCCGGATCAACTCTTGGTCGGCCGAGAGGCTGGCCGCAACCTGGTCCAGCGTCGACGACATGGGCGCACCGGTCTCCACCGAGACCTGCCAGGCCCGTGCCAACTCGAGAAGTCCCCCGTACCCAGGACGTCGTGCCTGCTGCCGCCAGACGTGGACCGCATCCCCGCCGAGGCTGTGTGCATGATGGCCGTCGCGTAACACTTCGCAGTCAGCTGCGGCGATAGCCAGTGCCGCGGATGGCACCTGTCCAACTCGGAGGTAGGACGCCAGCACCGTGCAGGCGTGCGCGACATCGGTTCGCGTTCGGCGGGCTGATCTTCGTCGTCTATGCTGGGCAGCCAGGCGGACGGCCGTCACGGCGACCAGCAGCGCCGCGCTGGCGAGTACGCCGCCTAGGGTCTTCGCCACATAACTCGCGGCAATGATCAGGCCAAGCAAGATGATCATGATCACCAATGCTGTCCATGATCGTCTCCGCCGTGTTTCGCCGTCGCCCGCTTCCGTGACGGACGATGGTGTTTCCGCAGCGAGGCGGCTGCTCAGGCTCCGCGCCGCCGGGCGCGGCACCGCCAACCACGCAGCCAGCATTGCGCTGCCGAGACACACCATGATCATGGTCAACGCTCCAGCATCCGTTCCAGTTGGCGGCTGCCCGGACCCAGCACGGAACCCCCGTGAGGGCTGAAGTCGATGGCGCACTCGCTGTGGACCAGCCCACTCCTTGGCTCGCGGATGAAGATCGAAATCTCCGCCACCCGGCGCATCCCAGAGTCGTCGCGGGCTACATGGATGACCGCATCCAGCGCCGAGGCAAGCTGCGCGTGCAATGCGGCCCGTGGCAGCCCGCCGAGCGAAGCCAGGGCTTCCAGCCGAGCCGGAATATCCGCCGTGGAATTGGCATGGACAGTGCCACAACCACCCTCGTGACCGGTATTCATCGCTGTCAGCAGGTCGACGATCTCCGCCCCGCGGACCTCACCCACCACCAGCCGGTCCGGACGCATGCGCAGCGACTGACGGACCAGATCAGTCAGGCTGATGGCCCCAGCGAGCTCGGTGTTGGCGGGCCGGCCCTCGATGCGTACGACATGCGGATGGTTGGGCGCGAGCTCCCGCGAGTCCTCGACAATGATGATCCGCTCGTGTCGCGGCACCAGTGCCAGGAGTGCGGCAAGCAGAGTCGTTTTGCCTGAGCCGGTTCCACCGCTGATCAGGAATGCCAGTTTGGCCTCGATCATGCGTGACAGCAGCTGCGCCGCTCCGGGCGTGAGTGAGCCCGAGGCCACGCAGTCCTCGAGCGAAAAGCTTCGCTGGGCGGGCACGCGAAGCGAAATGCAGGTGCCCGGTGAGGCCAGGGTGCCGAGCACCGCATGCACCCGACTTCCGTCGGCCAGCCTCGCGTCGACGAACGGCACCGCCTCGTCGAGGCGTCTACCGACAGTGGCCGCCAGGCGCTGGGCGAGTTGGCGTACGTCGCCTTCGCATGGGAATCGAAGATCGGTCAGTTCGAGTCCGGCACCACGATCGACGAACACCTGGTCCGGGCCGTTGACGAGGACATCTGTCACCCCAGGCAGGTGAAGCAGGGGCTCCAGCAGGCCAGCGCCGACGCTGTGTCGCCGCAATGACTCCACGGTGTCGATCACGGCTGAGTCGCTGACGATGAGACCCTCGGCTCGCATGGCTGTAGCCACGTCAGCCGGCGTGTAGTGGCGCCCGAGTCCGGAAAGGTGATCCCTGACGAGATCCAGCGCCCCGTCGTCGACCTCGAGATTCCCGCCTAGCTGCGGTTTCACGGTGGCGGTCATGTTCTCGCCAACGCCTTCTCTTCGGTCGGGTACGCCTGCGGGAGCTCGCCGAGCAGTTCCCTGCAAAGCCGGGCCAGGGAGCTACGGGCAGAGCGCCCCGGCGGGTCGCCTCGCTCTGCGGCCAAAACCAATCCCGGGTCATCGGCGAACGATCCAAGCAACGGCAAGCCGACGCCGGTAGCCACAAGATTCGGCTCCAGCAGCCGTGACCGGCCTTGCCGGACCACCAGTCCGACACGATCGCACTCGCCTTTAAGCTCATCGGCCATTTCACGTCCGGCGGCGACCCCGCGGACGTCGTCCCGCACCAGAAGCACTGCCAGCTTGGCTCGCCGAAGCGCTTCCCGGGCGGCAGCGCCAACCGCTCGAGGCAGGTCGACCACTGTGACCGCGTGGCTTCGCATGGCCGATAGCAGCACCGACTTCAGTTGCTCGGCCTGCAGCTCCCAGCCTGGCGTCGATTCGCCGCGGGCCATGGACAACAGATCAACGCCTTCCGCGGCTGGTAACTGCCCGGTCAGGTCGCCGAGGTGTCCGCGCGCAGTGGCAAGCCGTGGCCAGCGCCAGCCAGCTGTCCGCTCTGCACCCAACAGCAGGTCGAGACCACCTGAGCGGGTGTCCGCGTCAACCAGCATTGTGCACTGCGAGGCTCGAGCCGCAACGAACGCTAGCCCCGCGGCCAGCGTCGAAGCGCCGACCCCGCCGGAGCCGCCCACCACGCAGACGAGGCTGCCAGTCACGCGACCGGTTCCGCTGGCATCAGCCAGGGCCTCGGACAGCCAGCCTGCACTCGCTGGCAGGGGTATCAGCGCTGCCCCGAGCCGTATTGACCACTGCTGCGCCTGGGCAGCGGCGGTCTTCTCCCCTGCCACCACATAGACCTCGGCGCGACGCGGCAATCCCATTGCCGCGACTCGAGCCACCTGATCGACGCCGAGCAGCAGCATCGATGCTGAAGCCCAGTGCGGCCGCAAGTGCCCCGGGTCGCTCAGGACCAGCGGCTCGACCCCAACCACTGCCGTAACCGAGAGCACCTGGTCAAGCAGCTCGGGATCAGCGATCGCCGCCACGACGGAGGTCTGGCCGAGCCTGTGCGGGTCCATGTCGGCAGTGTGTTGAGGTCAGGCCTGGATGCGCCGCGCCCTGCGGAGTCTGTGGATGACGCTCCGAGCGACCTCCAGCTTGTGGACAACCCGATATGGGAAGGCAGCCAAGGGATCAGCTGCCCGGATCTACGGCAGACCGCACGTTTGCCCGCCCCGGTGGTGGAAGAAGGTACGCGGCGGGTGCCTCAGACCCGAGCGTTTGCCTGCCAGCGATGGAAAACGCACGCCTAGCGGCCCAGCTAGCGTCAGGCCAGAAAGATCAAGCACTGCAATTTGATCTTGTGGGGAGCAACCGGTTGGGACGTCATGGGCATCAAACCAACGAGCCAGGTTGCCAGATTTCTGCTAGCCGGTGGGCCTTTCCATTGCGTCCGGATGGGGGTAGAAAGGACTGCAAGGTAAGCCGAGTCGTCGAGATGGAGTGCGCTTCTAGGAGCTTTTCCTGGTGACTGTTCGAGAAGGCTGTCACACGTAGTCCTGAGCGACGAATCGGTGGACCTCGCACGGCATCCAAGCACCCACGCGGCGATCACCCATCCACGACGGGAAGTTGCGATCCAGGCTTGACCTGGGCCAACACGTTGACAAGATGCACGCATGGTCACTTGGTGATGACGTGCCAGGCACGGCGCCCACCTCGGTGGGCGCCGCGTCACGTGCCGTCCCCTCGCCGACTTATCAGCGGCGAACTGCCGGCGACAGCTCAGCGCCACGAGCGACAGCCGCTGCGCATCGCAGCAGCCAACCCTTGACGCCATCGACACTGCCGTCCGCGTACGCGTCCAATCCAGCTGCGTAGCTGGAGCCGTTCTCCGCGTGCCCAGCCTCGACCACGATCATTCCGTACGGGTCAAGGCCGGCCGCGATCAGCACGAGGTGTTCGGCTGCTCGCGCGATCAAACCGCTCGCCTCGGCGAATGGCGCTACGACGGCCACCTCGGCATGTGCGATGGCCCCGACCACGATCGCCGGCGCCGATGTCTGGTGGGTCAGCAGGTCGCCAAGGCTGTTCATGCGCGCTGACATCGCTGGTTCCGAGCCGATCTTGCCGAGCTCGCTGTCCGGCACTACGCCGCGCGCGACCAGGGCGTGGGCCCGTGCAAACGCCTGCGCGGGCGCGACCCGGATGAGCGCCGCCAGGGATGCCAGCTCAGCTGAGAGCCGGAGGGCGCCAATCTGCCATCGTGCTGGATCGTCAGTCAGCTCCGCGTTGGCTCTGGCTCCCGCCAAGAGGGCCTGGCTCAGTTGCTCGTCGCTGATCTCCCGCAGCCCGCGATCCCTCAGCACAGAATCGACTGCGGCTGTCGCGGCAGCTACCGCAGACGGCACGCCCTCGAAGCGCGCAAGATCAGCCAGCGGGTCGAGCACCACTAAAGTTTCCACCATGGCGACGCGGCGAAATCCTTATCCAGAAGCTGCGCCCGCATGGATGGTTGGCGAGGAACCCGTGCGCGTCCTCGATACCGGCGCGGGCCGCGGCGGATTCGCCGCGCTGCTGCGCGATGCCGGTCATGAGGTCTTCTGCATCGATCGAACGGTCGAGCTCGTCGCTGGCCTCCCAGCCTGCCTCGGCACTCGGCTGCACGTCGTCGGCCAGGTCGAGTCGTTGCCGTTTTTGTCGTGCCACTTCGACGTCGTCACCGCCGCGCAGACGCTGCATCGCTTCGCCCCAGGACTCGCCCTGAGCGAGATCGCCCGGGTGCTGAAGCCAGGTGGCTACCTTGCGATCGCGTACAACACGCGCGACGACACAGTCCCTTGGGTACGGCGACTGATCGCCTTGATGCGTGCAGCCGACCCGGGGTCGATGCGGGGCGACTACGGCGAGGACAGTGTCGAGAAGGTTGCCGAAAGCCCATACTTCGGCCTCCTGGAACGCCGCAATTTCCGGAATTGGATGCCGATCACCCGAGAGGGGCTCATCTCCATGGTCGAGCGGCGCCCAGCAGTCGCCCGACTGGACCCTGCCGCACGGGGCCGGTTGGTCGGTGAAGTGGGGGCCATCTATGACGAGTACGCGCGCGTGCCCGATCCGCTGATGCTGCCGTTTCAAACCTCCTGCTGGCGGGCTGAAGTTGATCACTCCAAGCTGGTGATCAATGACGACTACGACGACGTGCTGCAGATCAAGCTTTGAGTGAGACGATCTTGGATGCCTGTTTCTTCGGCTGCGGCAGGGACGTACTCGGTTGATCTTGGATAGCTGGTGCGCGGAGCTTTGAGAGCAGGCTCAAGATCGCGAACCCGAGGGTAGCGATGTGGTCCTTTGCCGCCGAGCCCGAGCTGGCCGGGCTCCAGGCAGGACCGGAGACAGACTTGATCCTCGATGGGCATCAGCTTGCGCAGATCCGACCAACCGGCCAGGCAGGCAGGCAACAGTGACGGATGAGGCCGCCGGCGTCTTGACGGTGGTCATGTGTTGTTGCTCCTCGTCGATTCCGCCAGGGCACCTGCCCGGCTCGAAGACCCGCCGGGCGAGCCGAGGTCGACGAGTGCAAACCTGAGGCAGCGGATTCGAGCAACGTGTTGCGGTGCGCCTGCGCGTTACGAATGCCGCGTCGACGGAGGTTTGCGCGAAGACGGACTTCGGCCAATCGGTTCCGCCCCCGGGGGACCTGCTCCGTTTCGGGCAACCCTGGCGCCGGCAGCGTTGAGGAGGTTCTCGGGCATCAGAGAGAGCCGACCCACAGGCGTCGGCGCGCCCGACAGTAGGAATGAGAGAGGCCCGAGGGGCTGAAGGGAAGGTGGACGGATGGGCAGCTACGTGCTGGGTTTCCAGGAGATCGACCAGACACAGGTCGCAATCGTTGGCGGCAAGGGCGCGCACCTAGGCGAGCTTTCGCGGATCGAAGGCATCCACGTGCCGGCTGGCTTCTGCGTGACGACGGACGCCTTCCGGCGGATCATTGCGGAAGCGCCGTCCATCGACGAACGGCTCGATCGGCTGTCGCGCCGGAACCCGGACGACCGGGAGTCGATCCGCACGCTCAGCGCGGAGATCCGCTGGACCCTCGAAGGGATCCCCATCCCAGACGATCTGGCGGCGGCGATCACCCGCGCGCTCGCCCGGCTCGGCGAGCAAGCGGCCTACGCCGTCCGCTCAAGCGCGACGGCAGAGGACTTGCCGACGGCCTCCTTCGCAGGCCAGCAGGACACATACCTCAACATCGTGGGGCCGGCTGCGATCCTCCAGCACATCAGCCGGTGCTGGGCCTCGCTCTTCACCGAGCGGGCAGTGACCTACCGCCTGCGGAACGGCTTCGACCACAGGAAGGTCCACATGGCCGTGGTCGTGCAGCAGATGGTCTTCCCGGAGGCTGCCGGCGTCCTCTTCACGGCCGACCCCGTCACGTCAAACCGGAAGGTCGCCTCCGTGGAGGCCAGCTTCGGCCTCGGCGAGGCCCTGGTCTCAGGCCTAGTGAACGCGGACGCCTACAAGGTGCGGGACGGCGAGGTCATCGCCAAGGCGGTCGCCACCAAGCAGCTTGCTATCCATGCCCTGCCGGCTGGCGGGACGCAGAAACAGGCGATCGACCCGGAGCGGCAGGAGCAGCCAGCGCTGACGGATGCGCAGGCCGTGCGACTCGCGCAGCTCGGCCAGCGGATCGAAACGCACTTCGGCCGCCCCCAGGACATCGAATGGTGCCTGGTCGACGATGACTTCCAGATCGTCCAGAGCCGGCCGATCACCACGCTGTTCCCCATCCCCGCGGCCGGCGACCGAGAGAACCACGTCTACGTCTCCGTCGGTCATCAGCAGATGATGACCGACCCCATGAAGCCCCTGGGGCTCTCCATGTGGCAGCTGACGGCCCTGAGGCCGATGTACGAGGCGGGCGGAAGGCTGTTCGTCGATGTCACCCAGGGCCTGGCGTCGCCGGCGAGCCGCGCCGGCCTCCTGGAGGTCCTGGGGAGAGGCGATCCGCTCATCAGGGACGCGCTGGAGACCGTCCTTGAGCGCGGCGACTTCCTCCCGGCGCTCCCGGCCGACGGTCCGGCACCCGCGGTGCCGCCCGGCGGCGGCCCGCCTTCGCCGGTCGAGACCGATCCGGCCATCGTCACCGGCCTGATCGAGCGCAGCGATGCGTCCATCGCCGCCCTGCGGCGCGACATCCGGTCGAGGTCGGGACCGGCGCTGTTCGACTTCCTCCTCACGGCCTTCGAAGAGCACAAGCGGGTCCTGGGGGATCCGCTGAGCATGCAGGCGATCATGGCGGGGATGGAGGCCACGTGGTGGCTCAACGAGCAGCTGCAGGCGTGGCTGGGCGAGAAGAACGCGGCCGACACGCTCACGTTGTCCGCCCCCAACAACGTCACGTCGGAGATGGGGCTCGCGCTCTTGGACGTCGCGGACGTGATCCGCCCGTATCCGGAGGTGGTGACGTTTCTGCAGGACGTCGACGACGAGGGCTTCCTGGAAGAGCTGCCCAAGCTCGCGGGCGGGCAGGAAGCACGCGACGCAATCCGGGCCTACCTCGACAAGTACGGCATGCGCTGCGTCGGCGAGATCGACATCACAAGACCGCGCTGGAGCGAACGCCCCACCACGCTCGTGCCCGTCATCCTCGACAACATCAGGAACTTCGAGCCGGGCGCTCGCAAGCGGCGCTTCGAGCAAGGGCGCCAGGAGGCGGAGAAGAAGGAACAGGACGTCCTGGAGCACTTGCGGGCCCTGCCGGACGGGGAGCGGAAAGCCGAAGAAACCAAGCGGATGATCGACCGAGTCCGGACCTTCATCGGGTACCGGGAGTATCCGAAGTATGCCATCGTCAGCCGCTACTTCGTCTACAAGCAGGCCCTGCTGGAAGAGGCCGAGCGCCTCGTGCAGGCCCACGTGCTTCGCGAGAAGGAAGACAGCTTCTACCTCACGTTCTCCGAGCTCCACGACGTCGTGCGCGCGAACCAGGTGGATGACCAGCTCATCCACCGGCGCAAGGACGCGTTCAGGTCGTATCAAGCGCTTACACCGCCCCGCGTGCTCACCTCGGATGGCGAGGTCATCGCTGGGGCGTACCGACGCGATGACGTGCCGGCGGGTGCGCTGGTCGGCTTACCGGTCTCCGCCGGGACCATCGAGGGCCGGGCCCGCGTCATTCATGACATGGCGGAGGCCGATCTCGAAGCGGGCGACATCCTGGTCACGGCCTACACGGACCCCAGCTGGTCGCCCCTGTTCGTCGCGATCACGGGCCTGGTGACGGAGGCGGGAGGGCTGATGACCCATGGCGCAGTGATCGCAAGGGAGTACGGATTGCCGGCCGTCGTGGGCGTGGAGCAAGCCACCCGGCTGATCCGAAATGGGCAGCGGATCCGCGTGCATGGAACGGACGGGTACGTCGAGATCCTGCCCTAGCGGGCCAGCCCGACAGGGAGCTCACCTAGCTGCCTGCGTACGCTCGCTCCAGCTCCCCGAGATCGAGTTTCTTCATCGGTAAGAACGCCTGC
>DASUYM010000251.1:0-6156 GCA_036377435.1 Propionibacteriaceae bacterium | reverse complement strand
GCCGGAGAACTTCGGGCTGGTCTTCCCGCAGATCTTCACCGACGCCCTGCTGGGCCGCATGGACCGTAACGCGAAAGTCGTCTTCCGGTTCCTAGACGACGATGACCTTAAGTCCGATGTGATCAAGACCTACGTGACGCTCGCCCAGGCCAAGGCGAAGATCGCCTACCAGGAGCACTGCCGGATCAGTGAGCTCCTGGTCGCCGGGGAGAGCGCACACTTGGAGTACAAGTCCACCCTGCGGACGACGGCCAGCACCGGGGAGGTGTTCAAGCCGCTGGAATCCGCGAGCGTCAAGACGGTCGCGGCATTCGCGAACGCACCTGACGGAGGCACCCTGCTGATCGGCGTTGCCGACGATGGCAGCGTGCACGGCCTGGCCAGCGACTACGCATCCCTGCACAAAGACGGCAAAGACGACCGCGACCTCTTCCAGCTCCACCTCGCCCAGGTGCTGATCAATGCCCTAGGTGAGACAGCCGCCAGCAGCGTGTCAGTCCAGCTGCACACCGTGGACGGCCATGATCTTTGCCGAGTGCACGTGCCGCCCAGCAGCTTCCCGGTTGATGCTCACGTCGTCGTGGACCGGAAGGGGCAGCTGGAGAAGAAGACCGCCTTCTTCGTGCGCATCGGCAACGGGACAAGGGACATCACCGACGCCACCGAGCGACAACGATATGTCGCACAACGGTGGGGTTCACGCGCTATCGACTCATCCTGAGTTACATCACGGAGCCCACTCCCACAAGCCGAGCTGGCCTTTGGCCGGTCTGGATCGTGTGTACGGCCTCGATTCGCGTAACACCCAGTGCCAGTAGTCATCGATTGCCCAGATCGAGTTGCTGTCCCGAACGCAATCGACAAGTTCGACAGTGCCGATGACTCGACCGGCGAGGCGTTGCGTTCCCATGCCCGCTTCACTGGTTCTCGCAGATCACGCGGAATTGCCTCGATGTCCACGTCCTCATAGTCGGCACGCTTGAGGCTGACGTGGACGGCAAATCGGCCACGGAAGCTGGTGCGTCGACTCCGGTTCTCGACGTCCTTTGCGCCGATGATGATCAACTGCGCCCAGGGCTGTTTAATCGACAGAGCCTTCATTGATCAAGAATTGTAGAGTGCGCCCAGCCCGGAGAGCCCATCACCAAGGAACGCTCATCGACAAGTGCTGAACGCCGGCCGTATACGAGCTCTCTCACGCTCCCATTCGGCGGATCGAAGTAGTAGTTGCTTTGTCATCCGATCGTGCGGGTCTCGGCGAGTTGACAGACTAGGCTCGTGACCGCCGCGTTGTTGCTGATCTCGGACCGAGAGCCGCTGGCTTGGCTCTTGACGACCGGCCGTTTCGCGGTACCCTTCGCCCGCGGGGCATCGGTTCCTCAGGTGGGCTCGACGCTGTTCCTCTACACAACGCGCGGGTGCTTCCGGAATCCAGGGCGTGATCGCGGCCGCATCATCGGCATCGCGACCGTCACTCAAGGCGTGGCGCATCTGGCCGAGTCGGTCGAGTTCAGGGGGCGGCAGTTCACCGAAGGCTTCGCCGTCGAGATTCAGGGCGTCGCTCCTTACGGGCAGGGGGTCGAGCTCGCGCCGCTCGCCGGCTACCTGCACGCGCTACCCGACGCAGCCACCTGGAGTGCGCGGCTTCGGCGATCGATCGTCACCCTTGACGAGCCGGACGAGGCAATGGTGCGCGAACTGCTCGAGCCGATGCTAATACCCCTCGACGGCGCGATCGACGGGTATCTGAACGCCTGCCGCGTGCCGCATCCAGCCCAGTGAGGCCGCCAGCAAGACCCCTTCCACGCCTGGTCCCTGCCACCAAGACAAGCGAACGGGCGCGAAGCTCAGCGTCTTGCCGCTCCGCGCGATCGAGGCCATCGAGCCGGCCAGTGTCGCGTCCCGGCACCCTCACTCAACAGATTGATCCGGTCTAGCCGAGCGCCGTACGCGCGGCCTCCATATCGTCGATCTGCGCCGTGATGCCGTAGCTGCCAAGATCGAAACCTTCGGCGGTGAGCCGGTCGGCGCAGGACCCGGCTGTGAGCTAAGCCACGTGTGTGCGGGGGGTGACTTGGACGGTGAGCTCGGCATCGAGGGCTTGGGCGAGACGGTCAAGCACCCGAAGACTCGGTACGGTGCCGCCAGCTTCAAACCTAGCTACGGCTGATTGGGTCATCCCAGCGGCGGCCGCGAGCTGAGTCTGGCTCCAACCACGCTGCTCGCGTAACGCACGAACCGTACTGCCGAGTTCGTAAGCGAGCCTGGCCGCGTGGTAGGCCTCGGCGGCACCCGGCTCACTCATCCGCCGCTCACGCAGTGTCTTCCAATTGCTGCGCTCGCTCATCGCTCCTCACTCTCCTCAGCCACGTCGTGCTCCTCCGCAATACTCGGGTCAGCGCCCGCCGCGCACGCTCTATCTCCCTGTCTTCACGCATCCGTGTCTTGATAAACACGGTCAACAACACGATCCGGCGACCGGATGCGATCCAGTAGGTGATCCGCACCGCCTGCCAGTCCAGGTGGAACCGCAACTCGCGGAGCTTACGGTCCAGCTGGCGCGTATAGGGCTCGCTCAGCAAGGGTCCTTCGTCAGCCAGGAGATCGACGTAGAACGCCGCCCTCGCGAACTGATCAGTCGGCAGCTGCTCAAGCCAGTCCCGTACTTCCGGTTCCAGCTCAACCGTACCCCAAGCCATAGCGTTGATGCTATAGGCCGTGGGCCCCGACAACCCGCCTGCGCGTCCGGCGAGCCATAGAATCGACGGCTGGCTGACCGGTCATCTGGCCTTCCCTGCCGCGGCGCTCGCTACTCCGGATCGTCGGTCTGATCCCGGGGGCGTTGTAACTTGCGGCGCGCGAGCGAGGCGGCTTTGCTGCGCACCTCTTGTCCGAGTGCGCTGGCACTTCCGGCGACGGCCTGGCCTACGTCAGTTGCTGTGCCGCCGATCTCCTTCGCTACCACCGACGCCTGCGTGATCGCGTGCTGTCCTGTAGCCACCGTGCGGTCTCTCAGCTCTTGCATGGCGTCACTGAGGGTTGGTTGCGTCAGAACCGACCAGCTCGATACCTGCACGCGGCGGGCGGCCGCGAACGCGTCAACATTCTGCCGTAAGGACGTCATGTTGGCCTCCAGATCCCTTGCAGCGAGCGGATGCAGCCGTTCGAGGGGTCGCTGCTTTGCATACGCGGCCAGCCTGGCCTGCAGTAGCTCGACCATTTCGCTGTCGCGGCGAAGGTCGGCCGCGAGCTGCTCATTGGCGCGGGCTATGACGCCCGCCAGGTGAGCTGGCTCGACCACACGGACGCGCTCAAGCCGTAGCCGTTGCCACTGGTAGTAGGAATCCTCAGCGAGTACGAGAAGCTGCAGCATCAGACCGATCTGGCCGCCATCGATCAGGTTCCGCAACCGTCTCGCCCGCTCTTGCGCCCCAGCGTCGGCGTCGAGGACCTCGACCTGGGCGACCACGTAGCGACGCAGCGTTTCAATGGCTCCCGGAACGCTCGCGCCTAGGTGCTGCACCGTGTCCCAGTCGGTGCTGGGAAGGGAACCCTCCCGGTCAAGTGTGGCCGTCATCTCGGCGAGCACCGCGTGATGCGCAACGACCGGGCCAATGTCGTTCGCGCGAGCGCGGGCCAGCAGCTCGTCGACCTTTCCCTCGACCATTGCCACTGCCTGCTGCACGTTCTCCACCGCGACGCGCAGAGCGATGGTAGCGGCGGCTAGCTGCAGTGCGGCGGCCTGACTGGCCGCCAGCGAAACGGGCTGGAATTCGAGGGTGCCTGCGAAGCGGCCCTGTGCCCCACGGACCGCACCCTGGAAGAACTCTGCGGTCTGGCCTGGGATCATCTGGTGCTGCCTGAGCAGCTCCATACTTCGCTGGGAGAGCTGAACGTACGATCCCGATGAGGCCGCGAAGCTGGTCACCGTGGCGGCGGCTGCCCCGATGTCGGCCACTCCCGACACCGTCACAGGCTGGCCCCACTTGCTCGCGAGGTTATGGAGCTGCGCGGTATAGGCGGATACCGCGCTTTGTTCGCCAGTCACTAGCACTCCGGTCTCACCTACCGTGAAGGTCAGCCGAGCCATCCCGTCACCGGTTTCTTCGACTGCCACGGAGGTCCCCCCGATCGTCCCAGCCAGCGAGCGACAAAGGATTACCGTAGCGAGTCAACCGATGGCTCGCCCGTCGAATGCCGGATTGATCATCGCGACGTTGCCGCTTACGGTCATGGCGAATAGCGTTTGCGTGAGTCCTTCGCATCAGCGACATTGGAGACGTCGACTTTGATGCCCACCTTGTGGCTGCGGGCGACGAACGGCTGTTGCTGGGTTTCAGCATGCCCGGCTTATCAGTAACCTCGCTGCACGGCTGGACTGCGGAATCCCAGCGCAACGTCATCGACATCACGCAGGGCTCCACGAAACCACAGTTCCAGTTCCAGTCCGGACTTGTCAGATGCCATTCCACAGGCCGTTATGCGCGGCCTAAATTGGATCCCGGTCGCGCCAATAAGGCAGAGATCAATGGCTCAAGTCAACATCGGTTTACCCGACTCACGAAGGTTTGCTCCTCGCACCGCTCGTGCCTGACCCCCCATGACGGCACGGAACGGCCCTAGCTGCTAGTGGGACTCGCGGCTTACGTGATGTCCTGTGGCGCCGACAAGAAAGTCGAGGTCGGCGCCAGTGTCCGCCTGCTGGACGTGGTCGATATAGAGCCGCTCCCAGCCGCGTAAGGGGTTGGCGAAGCCTGCGAGGGTGGCGGCGTTGGGTCGGCGGCGCTGCAGCTCCTCTTCCGACACCTCCAGCGTCATGGTTCGGCCGGGTACGTCGAGGGTGATCTCGTCTCCCGTCTGCACCAATGCCAACGGTCCGCCGGCCGCGGCCTCGGGGGCGACATGCAGCACGACAGTTCCGTACGCGGTGCCGCTCATCCGGCCGTCGCAAATACGCACCATGTCGCGGACGCCCTGCTCGAGCAGCTTCTTCGGCAGTGGCATGTTCGAGACTTCCGGCATCCCGGGGTAGCCTTTGGGCCCGCAGCCGCGCAGCACCAGCACGGTGTTCGCATCCACATCGAGCGCAGGATCGTCGATGCGCGCATGGAAGTCCTCGATGCTGTCGAAGATCAGAGCGCGCCCGCGGTGCTGGATCAAGTGGGGCGAGGCAGCCGCGGGTTTGATAATGGCGCCGGCGGGGGCGAGGTTGCCGCGCAGCACAGCGATGCCGCCTTCGGTCAACAGAGGCTCACGTCGAAGGCGGATTACCTCAGCATCCCAGATCGGTGCGGCGTCCAGGTAGTCGACGAGTGGACGCCCAGTCACAGTGACGGCTGTCGGGTCGAGGAGATCGCGCACCTCCCGCAGAACTGCGAGCAGCCCGCCGGCACGGTAGAAGTCATCCATCAAGAACCGACCCGCCGGCTGCAGGTCGACCAGTAGCGGGACGTGTGAGCCAATGCGATCGAAATCGTCGATTGTCAGGTCGATCCCGAGTCGCCCGGCAATCGCCAGGAGGTGGACCACGGCGTTGGTGGACCCGCCGACGGCGGCCATGGTCACGATCGCGTTGGCGAACGAAGCCTTCGTGAGGAACGTGCTCGGCCGCCGGTCGGCAGCGACCATCTCCACGACCAACCTTCCGGTCCCGTGGGCAGCCTCCAACAGGCGACTGTCGGCGGCGGGTGTCCCGGCGACGCCTGGCATGACCGTGCCGAGCGCCTCGGCGACGAGTGCCATCGTGGACGCAGTGCCCATGGTGTTGCAGTGTCCCCGGCTGCGGATCATCGCCGACTCCGAGCGGGTGAACTGCTCCACTGACAGCGTGCCGGCCCGGACCTCCTCCGACAATCGCCAGACGTCGGTGCCGCAGCCCAGCGACACGCCGCGGAAGGTGCCGGTCAGCATCGGCCCGCCAGGCACCACCACGGCAGGTATGTCGACCGAGGCGGCAGCCATGAGCAAGGCCGGGATCGTCTTGTCGCAGCCGCCGAGCAACACAACGCCGTCGATAGGGTTGGCCCGAAGCATTTCCTCGGTAGCCATCGCGGCCATGTTGCGCCACAGCATCGCCGTGGGACGGAGCAGGGTTTCGCCCAGCGACACCACCGGTAACTCCAGTGGGATGCCGCCGGCCTCGTACACACCGTTCTT
>DASUYM010000250.1:0-4288 GCA_036377435.1 Propionibacteriaceae bacterium | reverse complement strand
CCGCGGTCAGCCCGACGACCAGCACCAAGCCCACCGACGCGGTGATGTAGAGCACCGAGTGGGCCGAGATGTTGGCCGCTAAGACGGCCACCACTCGGACCAGTCCACGCCCGACCAGAGTCGGCCAGCGGGTCAGGTCACGGCCGCCGATGTGCTCCTCGGCGGGGGTGTCGTCGGCCAGCTTCACTGCGTGCACTCTAGCGGCAAGGTCGGTGTTCTTCGAGGTATCGGGCGCCAGTCGTGGGTGGTGCCGGGCATCAGCTGAGGCCGAGGGCTGCGAGGAAGGTCTGGGGCTTGGCCGGCGTCACGCAGAAGGACGCGAGCGTTCCATTTGGAGCCCCTGAGTTTGACCGTCGTATCAGATCCAGACGGCGGAAATGAATAAGGATCAATGGTGTAGCCCAAAATAATCAGCCGAGAATCCGAATTGAGTAGAACTGGTATTCAACTGTTCCGGGCCATGCGGATTCGCTGATGCATCCGACACTCGCTGCAGACACGGCCGTGGACGCAGGCGGCGTTAGTGCCGTGCTTGAGGTCGTCCGGGACGGCCTGACAATGACAGCACTTGGAAGGCTTAAGAAATGAGCGCCACTAGATTGAAGGGTGATGACGGAGTGGATACCTGGCAACGCAACGGTTTAGCGAATGTCGTCGCGACTGCCGGACTTGGCCAGGCTACGGCTAATCAGGTATCCGATCGTCAACAAGGCGATCCGGCAACTCTCAGGCGTCAAACGTTCGGCCGCTGAAGGCAGCGTCTGTGGCTAAATCGATCTGAGCGGTAGGATCTATTCTTTAGCTGAGACACAGCCGACCTGGAACGTGTCCGCCGCTCTGCTGGCCGCGGGCACGGGGTGACAGCACCACAGCCAGGATTACTAGGGGTCCGTATCTCCTGATCGGATACGGGCTTATGACCCCGCTCCTGCCGGCGCCTGAACCCCGTTCTGATCGGCTGCGGCCAGACCAGGCGTCCGGCCCGCGCCAGGTCCTGACCGACTCAGCACCGGCTCCGCCCGCGGCGGCCGCCCGGCCCCTCGTGCAGATGCCAACGACCGCCGCACCGGGCGATCTGGCCTACACGACAGCTCTAGTCGCTGCCTGCCAGCGGATGTGGCTGCACCAGACGTCGCCGTCCTGTGGTGCACAGTCGTCGACGAAGCCCTGGCGCTGATTGCCGCCGACGGGGCGGCGGTCGTCACCTATACCGAGCGCTTATGGCAAACCCTCGCCGCACGCCCGAGCGACGCGGCGCCCGATGATTCGGCGACAGCTGCGGTGATCGAGATGCTCTTCCGGCAGGGTTTGCTTCAGCAACCATTTTCGATCGACGATCCGACTGATGGCGCCTCATGGAACGGGCTGGGCAGACGCGCGTTACTCGTGGTGCGGATTGAGGGTAGGTCTCGGCAGTCGGTCCGGCTGGTGTGGTATGCCACCCGCCCGGCCACCTTGTCTCCGTATGCGGATGTGGCTGAGGCATTCGCCCACCACGCCAGTCTGGCCTTCAAAGTCGTTACAGATCGCGACAACTCGAACCGAGCGGTAGCGGCACGGCATCGGGTGGGACTGGCGCAAGGAATCTTGATGACGCGCCGTCAGCTTACGGCCGACCAGGCATTCGCTCTGCTGAAACGCGAGTCGCAGAACACCCATGTGAAGCTACGAGTAATCGCCCAAAGGGTCATTCAGACTGGCGATCTGCCGGTTGGCACGGAGAGTAAGGCCGGATGAAGGCGCCACCCACTCAGCCGACCCGGGCGAGGAGCCGCAGGCACCTGCCTCGGTTCATGCCTCCCACTCAGACGACGACGAACGCGCGCCCAGAGAAGGCTTGCACACCGCCCTTTACAGCGTTCGCGGTTGGAGCGGGTTCAGTGCTGCGGGCGACATCTCATTACGATTTAGGAGTCCCACGTGACATCTGTTGAGCAGGCAGGCCAAAGCCGCCGTTGCGCGGTCATCTACAACCCGACCAAGATCAGCGACAAGTTTCGCACCCTTGTGGAGGACAGCCTCCAGCGAAACGGCTGGAGCAACACGCTTTGGCTGGAAACCTCGGCCGAGGATCCAGGCCGCGCCATGACCAGACAGGCCGTCGCAGAACAAGTTGATCTTGTCATTGGTGCCGGCGGGGACGGCACCATCCGCTACGTCGCCCACGGTCTGGCCCACACCGGGATTCCGATGGGACTGGTACCGGCCGGCACCGGCAACCTGCTGGCTCGAAACCTGGATCTTCCACTAGAGGAGGTGGAGGCTATTGAGGTTGCCCTTGGCGGGAAGGTACGCCAGCTGGATCTGGTGAAGATCACCGTCGACGACCGGGCGCCGGAGCATTTCGCCGTGATGGCAGGGATCGGTATCGACGCCATGATCATGGACGAGACCGATGAAGACCTGAAGGACAAGGTCGGCTCTGCAGCGTACTTCGTCGCCGCGGGGAAGGCACTGGGCCGGCTGCCGGTGCGGATGACGGTGCAGCTGGACGGCAACCGTCCCGTCCGACGTCACGCCATGCTTTGTGTGATCGGCAACGTCGGAACGCTTCGGGGCAACCTCATTTTGATCCCGGGCGCGAGCCCAGATGACGGTCTCCTCGATCTCTACATCGCCTTCCCCCGCCGATTCCGACACTGGATCAAACTCGCAGCGCGGGCTCATCACCCGACGCGCCAAGAAGGATGACCAGGTCGACGAGCGCAAGGGAAAGAGCGTGCGGATCGTCATCGACGGGAAGGAGAACTACCAAGGTCTGGGTTGTTGCCCGACTAGAGAATCAGGTTCAAGATCACGGTGAGGATGACCGACAACACCACCGAGATCACGATCGATACCAGGCAGCCGATGCGGGAGACTCTCATGCTAGACGCCTTCCATGCATAGCAACGGTGCCGCGCCCCGAAGGACGCGGCACCATAAATTCATCCCTGCAACTGATCATCAGGACTATGGGCCCTGCTCATCGCGAGTGTTGAGCGCCGAACTCAGGCGTCGTTGCGCTCACGGCTGCCAGCCTTGGCCAGGCCGCGGCTGATCATGTAGCCGATGCTCAATAGCGTCACATACAGCCAAGCGCTACCGGCACCGAAGCCCTGGCCGTCATCGCCGTTGTCTGTGACCGCAGCGGCGATCAGCACGCCAAGCACGCTGAGGACGAAAACGATGAGTTCGGTGGTCTTGAACGCAGACTTGGTCTCGGTGGTCTTGAAGCCAGACTTGGCCTCGGTCGTGTGGCCAGGTGCGTCCACGTCCGCCCTGTATCTGGGCGTGTTCGTAGTCGAGTCGGTGGTGGTCATGGGGGAACTTCCAATCTGATAGAGATGCGGTGGGCCATCACGCCTTTCCCGCGGCCGGGGCGAATTGGTTCGCCTCACCGGCAGGTTCGCCTGTGTGCTCAGGCGCATTTGACTTTACAAACTCTACGGCCTCAGGACTGCGATGTCGAATCGCCGGCCGCTGTGGCTCCGGACCATCATCCGTCGCAATCAGTGATCCGTAGGTCCGGCGTCGTTGCAGACGCCCCCGAAACACCGGCCGACGGCTGGTGGTGCCGGCATATACGTGAGGAGATCGCCTCGCAGCCGCTCAAGCTCGCGGTCTTCGACGCGAATACCACGACGTAACGCTGAAGAATCCCGTGCTTGAGCACATCCGCGAGTTACGGCGACTTGAAGAAATCCTTCTTCCCGGCCCCCGGGAACCGTAGAGAGATCCCTCCAGAGGCGGCTGCAAGACCACCGCCACCGCGTTACCGCTGAGGATCCGCTTGCAGCACCGCTGGGCGTCCCGGTGAGCCATTGGCCCCTGCGCGTCAATAGGACAGTCGATGTCGGCCGCTACGATGACTGCCTGAAGCTGCTCAGTATGCGAGCCCCGTCCAATGCGTCGCTAGCCCACCCCGCTCACCCCTGCGATGCGCGCCGGTCCACGTGAGGATTAGGAAAGTACGGCAGTTCGCTGGCGGCCCCGGTGGTGCGTCTATCACAACGAGGGCCTCAATGTCCGCGGCTTGGAGTGGCGTGGACGACAATCCGGATGGTAGCTGGCTGCTGGGTATCAACCGGGACTGGGGACCGCGCCGGTCCGGACGAGCTCGTCGGCCACCTCGCGCAGCTTGGTGTTGGTTTGTTGGGAGGCGTGGGTGAGGATGGTGAACGCCTCGTCCTCTTTGATCTTGTGCCGCTCCATCAAGATGCCTTTCGCCTGTTCGATGCAGGCGCGAGACATCATCGCGGTGCGCAGCTGAGTGAGATCCTCGCTGGTACGGGCTGCTGCTTCGGCA
>DASUYM010000249.1:0-2996 GCA_036377435.1 Propionibacteriaceae bacterium | reverse complement strand
GGCACGAGGGACTACATCGTGTTGCTCGAAGGTCGCGACGAAGATGATCCGCTGTTCCTCCAGGTCAAGGAGGCACAGGCTTCTGTGCTCGAATCTTTCCTCCCGAAGAGCGCCTACAGAAATCATGGACACCGTGTCGTCGCGGGCCAGCGGCTGATGCAGGCCGCGAGCGACATCTTTCTAGGCTGGCTCCGTGGCCCAGGCGGCCGCGATTTCTACTGGCGTCAACTGCGAGACATGAAGGGATCTGTGAAGGTGGAGCGCTTGTCGCCCGGCGAATTGGGCCTGTACGCCAGCATCTGTGGCTGGGCGCTGGCCCGCGCCCATGCCCGCTCCGGCGACCGCGTGCAGATCGCCGCCTACCTGGGCAAGAGCGAGCGCTTCGACGGGGCGATCGCCGACTTCGCGAAGGCCTACGCAGACCAGATCGAGCGAGACCACGCGGCTCTCTGCGCCGCCGTGAAGTCGGGTAAGGTCGCAGGCGATGGAGATGCATGAACAGAACCTCGTCGAGCGCAAGAAAGGATGGCAGATGGTCGAAGTTATCTCGGCGGGCAGTCGCATGAGGTTCAGCGCCTCCTCGACGCGGCGAGGTCACCGGCGGACTTGACCACACGAGTCTGCTGGGGTCCGTGCAGCAAAGCACCAGGGAAAGGAGCAGCGAGCATGCCGCTTAGCGACGAGCAGATGGAGAAGGTGCGCCAGTATTTCAACCTCAACGGGGTGGTCGCCGACTGCCCCTATTGCTCGGTGCACGGATGGGAACGCGGGGAGCTGATCTCCGCTACGGTAGTCGACGAGCAGGGCAACGCGCGGCCCGAGGCGCTGCCGATGGCCCAGTTCACCTGCGACAACTGCGGACACATCTCATTGTTTGACGCCAGACGCCTGGGACTGCTCAGCGGCTAGGGAGTGTGAACTCTCGAGCGAGTTTGCCTGATCGATCGGCAGTTACGCGTGAGCTGTGCGGAACGACGAGGTCGCCATGACCGACCCCAACGGCACCAGTCAGCCGGTCGATGGCAGTGGCGAGAGAGTGGCCCGGCGCGCTACAGGCCGCGGCTCCGAGGACGGGCCACAGCCGCTCGCAATCGTGCGCCTCCTACGTCGTTGCTGATTCCCGGATGCAGCTGACTCCTGCAGTCATTACCGGACTTGCCGCGGGCTCCGCGGCGGTGCTGCGCGCTCCGTTCTTCGGCGCGCTCTTCGCGGCCCTGCTCGGCGGCTCCACCGCTGCAGAGACGATCCCGCTGGCCATCCTCGGCGCGGTCATTGGCTGGCTTATTGCATTAATCTTCAAACCTGTAGAGACAACAGAAACGAATGGAGGAGAAGCTTGAGGACGTATTTCTCAAGTTCGCGAATATGTCGGTCACCTGCTTGGAGGACGCGCTGGGGGCGGACCTGACTGGGGAGACTCCCACCTTCGCCGCGGATGTATGAGAGGGCGAGGCGAGCAATGGAATCGCTTCCCGAAGTTTAAAGGTATAGGTCTGAAGAGCGCAGATCAAGGATAATTAGGAGGTGAGCATGACGTCAGAGGCACAAGCACAACCCAGGTGGACTTTCTCGCTGTTCATGATCGTCCTCGCGACGTCGATCCCATTCGTTGTCACGGGGGTCGACCCCGGGCTCTTCTCGCTGAACCTGCCGGCGATCACACGGGACTTGGGCATCCCGCCCGATCTCGTTGGCTTCACTGGCAGCGCCGCCACGCTGGTGATGGCGGCAGTGGTGCTCGGCATGGGCAACCTGGGCGACCTGTACGGTCATAAGCGCCTGCTGATCTACGGGCTTATTGGCAACATCGTCTTCCAGGGACTCAGCGCCCTGTCGCCCAGCTACCAGTTCCTAATCGTCATGCGGTTCCTTGACGGCCTCGCACTGGCAGCCTTGCTCGGGCTCTCGCTGGCACTCCTGACGGCTTCAGTGCCGGCTGATTTTCGCCCGACCGCCCTCGGCCTCTTTTTGGCCGTTTACGGAATCTTCGTGAGTGTCACGCCGCTCATCAGCGGCGTGATGGTCGGCAGCTTCGGCTGGCAGTCAGCGTTTCTTATCTGTCCGGTGCTCTCGATAGTAGGAATCATCCTGGTTTCCCGGTTCGTGCCCGACCCCTCCGCGCACAATCCGGAGCGCAAGCTCGACGTCGGAGGCATCTTGCTGTTCGGGATCTGTCTCTTGGGCTTCGTCTACGGCATCGGCCAGATACAGAACGGGATTACCAATCCCGGGACCTGGATCCCTCTCGCCACAGGCGTCATCGCTCTACTCGCACTCGTACCGTGGGAGCGGCGGCAGCGGGAGCCGGCGCTGGACCTGACGTTGTTCTTGGTGCCTGCGTTCAGCATCGCGCTTTTGGCTGACGCGGTGTTTAACTTCTACAGCGGCGGCTTCGGTGTGTTGCTCGGGCAGTTCGGCACGGGCGTGCTGGAGTTATCGGAGGCCGCCATAGGCCTGATCATGATACCGGGCGCGGTCTGCGCCGCGGTGGGCAGCATCCTCGCGGGGCGTTTGATCCCGAAGTTCACCCACCGCCTCGTAATGATCGTCGGCCTGTTCATCCTTGCTACCAGCTCGATCACCATGTCGTTCGCTTCGCCCACGATGCCGGTATGGTTGCTGACACTGGCCTACATCCTCGTCGCGTTGGGCAACGCAACCACCCAGACCGCTTCGTCCGACGTCATCCTGGGCTCGGCGCCTCCCGACCGGGTCGGTGCCGTCGCCGCAATGAAGCCGGCGGCTGGCATGACCGGCTACACCCTCGGGCCCACCATCTTCGTCCTGCTGCTCAACGTCTTCTTCGGCCGCGCGTGGTTCGAGGACGCCGAGGCTCGGGGACTCACCGACCAGGAGGCGCAGCAGGCCCTGGATGTGGTGACCCAGGTTACTGCCGGCAGTAACCCCACTGTGCCCTACGACCCCTACCTGGTGCAACAGGCCGTGTCGGTCGCTCGCGCTGACTACTCCACTGCGGTGATGATAACCATGCTTAT
>DASUYM010000248.1:0-8902 GCA_036377435.1 Propionibacteriaceae bacterium | reverse complement strand
TCAGGGTGAGCGGGTCGTAGAGGCAGGCGTCCCGGGCGGCCAGAACAGCTCCGCCGACGACCCTGGGCACGTTCTGGTCGACAGCGACGACCTTGGTTTCCGCAAACGCCGGGATCGCCAACCGGCGCGCGATGCGCTCCTCGATGGATGCCATCAGGTGCGCACTCAGGGCACCCAGGTAGCCGCCGAGGATGACGGTGTGCGGGTTGGTCACACCAATCACATCGTCAATCGCGTCGCCCAAGGCAGCGCCTGCACGCTTGAATACCTGGAGCATCGCAGCCTGGCCTTCGTCGATCGCCTCGACGATCCTCCGAATCGCTTCCTCGGGTCGTTCGTCAATCAGCCGAGCCGCCTCGTCAGCGGGCAGCAGATCGCCGACAGTCAGCAGGTTCTGAGGCCCGATCAGCGACTGCAGGCAGCCGTTCCGACCGCAGTAGCAGGCAGGCCCCGATGGATCGACATTGAGATGGCCGAAGTCGCCAGCACCTCCCCCTGCGCCACGGAAAATCTCGCCGCTGATGATCAGGCCGCTGCCGATGCCGCGCAGACCGCCGATGTAGGCCGCTATCGCGTCGGGCCGCAGGCGCAGCTCGGTCCGGACGGCATGCAGAGCTGCCAACTGGCTGTCGTTGGTGATGCCGACGTGGACGCGCTCGATTCCCAGGTCATTGAGGGTCGTGGTCACTTTGGCGCTGAGCGGAAAGTCCTGCCATTCCGGGCTCTCGGACGACCCCACAGTGGCTCGGTCTTCGGCAATGTAGCCTGGCACGCCGATTTCTACGGCGATCAAATGCTTGTCAGCTGGCAGCCGAGTGAGCTGCGAGCGCAGCTGGCTGTCCAGCGCGGCGAATCCAGCGTCCGCGCCCGCCCGGCGGAGATTGGCCGTGACACTGTCGCGCCACAGCTCCCGCCCGCCCAAGGTTGACGCGGCAAATTGGAATCCGTCGAGGTCGACACGTACGCCGAGGACGCACCACGGCTCACCGTCAAAATCGATCGGGCGAGTCGGTCGGCCCGCTCCGGGCCGGCGAATCGGATCGAGCTCCTTAACGATCCGGCGCGCCCTGAGCTCGCCAATCAGGTCGGTCATCGTGGAGATGCCAAGCCCGCAGCCCCGCGCAATGTCGTGGCGGCTGCTTGCTCCATGGTCGCGTACGTAGCGAAGGATCTGGGTTAGATTTCCTTGCCGTAAATCCCCCGAACCTCCACTGCGGCGAAGCCCCAAATCGGGGGTAACCCCAGCTGGCATGCGTTGATGGTAGCGGTTTCGCACGGCGTGGACAGGAAAACGACGAACAATCTGGCTAGGCCAGTCGGCCGTAGTTGGACCCTGTTCTTCCTGTAAGTGAACTATTCAGCGAAAGCTCGATCTGCCCTTGTACGGTTGGGAAGTGGGCGGTCTCGATCACTTCCAGTACCTGCTGTTGATGGCGTGCTGCTTGTTGATCACGCTCCCGCTGGAGTTCGTTTTACGTGCCCGGGTCTACCGCCGGGCTGCCGGTTTGGCGTTCGCGATCATCCCGGTTGTGATCATCTTTTCGATCTGGGACATCATCGGAATTCTGCGTGATCACTGGAGCTACAGCCCGCGCTTCACCACTGGCTGGAAGTTGATCTTCGACATGCCGATCGAGGAATTGGTGTTCTTCGTCGTGGTGCCCATCTGTGGGCTGTTGACGTACGAGGCCGTGGGTTATGTGCTGACTCTGCTGCGACGGAGATCAAGAGTGGGCGAGGCAGATCCTCATGCCTGAGTACACCTTGCTCACCCTTGTTGCGGTTGTGGCTGTGATCGCCGCGGAGCTGATCTACTTCAAGTCAGGGATCTTCACCACTGCTCAGTACTGGTGGACAATGGTGATCATCTTCGCTTTTCAGATTCCCGTCGATGGCTGGCTTACCAAGCTCTCTGCTCCGATCGTGATCTACAACCCGGATGAGATTCTCGGGCTGCGAGCACCGTGGGACATTCCGATCGAAGACTTCGGATTCGGATTTGCCATGGTCACGCTCGCTATCCTGCTGTGGCGGCGGTGGGTGGATCGCAGGTCGCCGCCGGGGGAGGTTGATCGACGTGTTGAAGATGCGCCCTGAGCCTGTCGGGACGCTTCCTGAGCTTGTCCCCGCGGCGCTTCGACAAGCTGAGCGCGCATGGCGGTGAACATGATCACGACTGAGAACGTCGCAGCGGCTTTCGACGAGGTCGCGCCCAGCTATGACCTCATGGTGGCGCTCAACCCTGGCTACCACGCTCACCTGCGGGCGGCCGCCGATGCCCTAGTTGAGTGGCTGCCGAGGCCGAAGCCCGCAGGCTCGGCACCTCTCGTTCGTCTTCTTGATCTTGGCTGTGGATCTGGCGCCTCCACCCGCGCAGTGCAGCTTGCGGCACAGGCGGCTGACGTGCGATTCGCCATCGTGGGTGTGGATGCGTCCGCCGGCATGCTCGAGCAGGCCCATGGAAAGCGGTGGCCGGCGGGCGTCCGCTTCGAGGTGGGCAAGGCTGAGGATATTGCCTGGTCGCGGGATTCCTGGGGGCTTGGCGGCTCGATCCAGGGGGCGTTTGCGGCGTACCTGTTCCGCAACGTCGTTGATCGGGACGCAGTGCTCGCGGGGCTCTTCGAGTTGCTCGCCCACGACGGCGTGTTGGTTGTTCAGGAGTACTCGATTGCAGGATCGCGTGGCGCGCGGCTGGTCTGGGCTCTGGTGTGCTGGCTGGTGGTCATTCCTCTTGGTTGGCTGACATCTCGGCGGGCTCGGCTCTATCGCTACCTGTGGCGCAGCGTGCGGTCCTTCGACTCGATCCAGACCTTTGTCGATCGTTTGTACGGTGCCGGATTCGTCGACGTCGAGGTCCGCACGGCGCCGGGCTGGCAGCGAGGCATTCTGCACACGTTTCGGGCACGCAAGCCGTCGGGAGTTTCATGATCATTGGGCGACGTGACGCTCGCTGGCGGCCCGGGCGGGATGCTCGTGCAGTCCGTCATCCGGCGGCGCCGGGTGCGGCACGGCCTACCGATGGGTCCAGGCCGGTCGTCGTGGCCGGCGGAGGCATCGCTGGCATCGCGGCCGCGGTGGGGCTGGCTGAGCGCGGCGTGCCTGTGATCATGGTCGAACCTCATGATCAGCTCGGTGGGCGGGTGCGGTCCTGGCCGGTGACCCACGGCGATGATCAGGTCACGATGAGCCGGGGCTTCCATGCGTTCTTCCGGCAGTACTACAACCTCCGGGCGCTGCTGCGACGAGTCGATCCGGATCTGCAATCTTTGGTGGGAGTTCCGGACTATCCCCTGATCGCGGCGGACGGTCACACTGACTCCTTCGCCAGGATCCCGGAAACACCGCCGCTGAACATCGCAACGTTCGTCATGCAAAGCCCATCGTTTCGGCTTCGCGATCTTGCTGCCGTGAACGTGGCGGCTGCCCTCGAGCTGCTGGACGTCGACTTCCCTGCCACCTTCTCCCGGTACGACGGTGAGAGTGCGTCGGATTTCCTTGATCGACTTCACTTTCCGCCGACTGCTCGGCACCTTGCACTTGAGGTCTTCTCGCGCAGCTTCTTCGCGCATCCAGACGACTTCTCGGCCGGTGAGCTCGTCGCCATGTTCCACGCGTACTTTCTTGGCTCCTCGGAAGGGCTTCTCTTCGACGTACCACGCGACGACTACGACAGCTGCCTCTGGTTTCCGCTTCGGCGTTATCTGGAGGGCCTCGGGGCCGAAGTGCGCACGGCCGAGAGTGTCGCCTGGCTGGATCCGCGGGACGAACTGCTGCGGGTCGGGCTGGGATCCGGCGCCGAGATCGAAGCGGCGGCGCTTGTGCTCGCGACCGATCCGGCCAGTATGCAGAGACTCGCTCTCGAATCTGGATTGGGTGATGAGCCGTGGCGGGTACGGGTGTCGGCAACCAGTAATGCACCCCCGTTCGCGGTTTGGCGCCTGTGGCTGGACCGTCTGGTTGCACACGATCGCCCCGCGTTCCTGGGAACCAGCGGCTTCGGCCCACTGGACAACATTTCGGTCCTGGAGCGCTTCGAGGAGGGTGCGCGGCGTTGGTCGGCGGCGCGTGGTGGTTCGGTTGTTGAGCTGCACGCGTACGCGCTGGTTGAGGAGCTAGATGAGCGGGTGGTGAAGGATCGGCTGCTGGCTGAGCTGCATCGGGTCTATCCGGAGCTCACGAGGGCCTCGATCGTCGCGGAGGAGTGGCTGATCGATGACGACTGCCCGTTGTTGGCCACCGGTCCGTGGGAGCAGCGGCTGACCGTCGAGACACCGCATCCGCGGATCATGCTGGCCGGTGACAGCATTCGTTGTGACTTCCCGGTCGCCCTGATGGAGCGCGCTGCCACGACCGGCCTCCTTGCGGCCAACCAGCTTCTCCATCTATATGGCCTGGCGGGCCACGATCTTTGGACAGTCCCCCTGCGCTCACGCCACCGGCTGGCTGCTCCGCTGCATCGCCTCCTCGCTCGTTAAGCGTGGCCCACCGGGCTTGCAGTCCCGGTTTCGGTCGCCGGGATGCCAAAACGGCCTATCATTTAGCGCGGACGTCGGCGCCAGCAGACGGGCGCATGGCCGGTGTCGCACGCTGTACGTATCGACTTGGGGGACATCTACGTGTCACTGATTTTCACCGACGATGCCGAGCGAGCCGACCCTGATATTGGCCCTGCAGCAGCCCAGCGCAAGCGCCGTCAATGGATGGCTCTCGCCTTGTCGGTCGTCGCACTGCTGATCGTGGCGGCCCTCGCCGCCGGCGTTATTTACGCTGTTTCGATCGATCGAGCGGTCAATGGCAACCTGCAGCACAACAGCGGTCAACTGCCCCCTGAAACGCCCACGGCCAAAGGAGAGAAAGCCCGCCCGGCAAAGGCCTCAGGGACTGCTGTCAATTACGTGCTGATGGGATCCGACAGCAGGGATATTGGCGACGCAGGCCGCGGTCGCAGCGACGTCTTGATGGTGATGCATCTGGCTGCGGATCGAAAGAGTGCGTACATGATCTCGTTTCCGCGTGACATGTACGTGCCCATTCCGGGTCACGGAAAGAACAAGATCAATGCGGCATTCGCTTATGGCGGGCCGCCGCTGACGGTTCGAACGCTCGAGGGCTTATTGGACACCCGCATGGATCATGTGGCACTGATCGATTTTGAGGGATTCATCAAGCTGACAGACGAACTTGGTGGAGTGAAGGTCTACAACAAGTACGCCTCAAATTCCGGCGGCTACAAGTTTCCCGTTGGCAATGTGAACCTTCGAGGTGAGCAAGCGCTGGCCTACGTACGAGAGCGAAAACAACTACCGCACGGCGACCTCGATCGGGCCGAGCGCCAGCGAGTCGTACTTCAGGCGATACTCGCGAAAGGTCTCGCCAAGGAGACGATCACGAACCCGTTCAAGTTCGTCAACTTTGTCAGAGGGGTATCCCAACACGTCAGTGTCGATGATGGGCTAACCGAGAGCAAGCTGCGTAAGACGGCGCTCTCGCTGCGACTGAGGTCCAACGACGTCCACTTGCTCCAAGCGCCCATCTCGGGGTTCGGCACCAGCCCTTCCAAGCAGAGCATCGACATCGTCGATCAGCGCAAGCTGGCTCAACTTGCGAAGGCGCTTCGGAACGACCAGATGGACAAGTACGTCAAGAACTACCCCGACGGGTAGCGAGAAGGTCACCCATCCGACATCGGACGATCGCGGAAGTTCCGAATCTATGGCAGTTGTGTCGTTATGCTCGAGGCCGTGCGCCGGAAGAGGAGAGTCCTGCCCTTCGCAGTGCTTGCCACTCTTGTTGCCGTCAACGCATATCTGATTGCACTGCTGCTGTGGCCTGACCTCCAGCTGACCGCCGAGCCTGCGAGTCATCAGACGATCGGCAGCACCTTGCCGACGCAACCAGCCGCCAGTCCGGCGGAAGGGGCAGCGCCCTCCGACAGCACAGACCCTTCGCCATCATCCATACCATCCACTCATCCGGTGGTCGTCCCAACACGATTGCTTGTCGCGACCTCTTCGAGTACGGCTTGGCGTGCAACGGTGGGGGACTGTCAGACCCCGGGGCGGGTTGAGCGTTCCGACAATGGCGGCAAGTCTTGGAGGTTGGCGGCCAGGCCGACTCTTGGACCGATCGTGCGCCTCGGGATCGAATCAAACGGCAATCTGTATACCGTCGGAGGGGCTGGCGAGGATTGTTCTAGCCGCTACATCTCCTATTCGGCAGATGGTGCGGTCGACGCACGGACGGACAAGCCCCGCGGTATTTGGTCTCGGGATCCGAAAAACCCGGACCAGATCGGCGGACCAGGATCGGCGAGAGCAAAGCCGTGCAAAGGGCAACATGTTGTTGGGCTCGCGTCACTTAGTAGGTTCGAGGCACTTCTCGTCTGTACGGATGGAGCTGTGATGGCGACGTCCGACTCCGGCAAGTCGTGGGAGGTGGCCGACGAACTCGTCGGGACCATGGCTGTGGGAGCGGGGGGCGGCCGCTTCTGGGTTGCAGGCAAAGGCGAGAATTGCGACGGCATTGCAATCCGACCCTTCTCGCTTACTGCGGAAAAGCTTGCCCGCGGCCGCAGCCGCTGCGCAGCCGACCTGACAATCACCCCGGGACAGATTGCCATCGATGTCAGCGATAACGCGATGTGGCTCTGGGCAGGCGACAAGGTTGAAGTCTCGACCGATAGCGGCCGAACCTGGAGCTAACTCAGTGGTGACGACCGTCGGATGAGAACTCAACAGCCCGCGCTGAAGGCCGCTCCGGCCTCGGACTTATCTCGAGTTGGACTGTCTCATCCCAGTCCCAGCGTCGCCTCGGACCCGGCGCGGTAGCCCTAGGCCGATGCCTGTGGGTGGGCGACCGAAGCTCTTCAGTGGGCGCGTATCCACTCTCGTAGGAGTAGGTACCGGCTTCACGGCGGTCAATCTTGTTCAAGACGATGCCAAGCACATGAGCCCCCGCGGTTTCGAGCGATCCCAAGGTCTCCTGCAGTTGCGGCCGATGAATACGGTCGGCACCAACGACGACCAGTGCACCACCAGCAAGCTTGCTGAGCACTGCCGCGTCCGTGACAGGAAGCAGGGGCGGGCTGTCTAGCAACACCATGTCATACGACGCCGTTAGCCGGTCGAGAAGACCCGACATCGCAGGTGAGCCCAGCAGTTCACTCGGATTCGGCGGTATCTGCCCAGCGGGCAGCAAGTCAAGCGTTGTGGTGCCCAACGGCTGAACAACGTCTTCAACATCGGCGCGGCCAATCAACACCGTGGTAAGACCAACGCTGCCCTCAATGCCGATGTACTCGGCGATCGACGGCCTGCGCAAGTCAGCATCGACGAGGATGACGCGGGCGCCGGTGTCCGCGAGAGACACTGCCAAGTTGATCGCTATTGTCGATTTGCCCTCACCAGGGATTGACGAGCTGATGACGATTGTTTTTGGACGATTTGCTACGTCGATGAACTGAAGATTGGTCCTCAGCCTCCGCACCGCCTCAGACGGCGGCGCGAGTGGCTCGTCGCGCAGGATCACCGGATGGCGTGGAAGCTTTTGGTCAAATGCCACGACCCCCAGGATCGGCCTGTCGGTGAGAGCTCGAACGTCCTGCTCGCTGCGAACCTTGGTATCGAGGAGGTGGCGCAAGATAGCGATGCCTGTTCCCAGGAGCAGGCCGATCAGCAGGCCTACGGCGAGGTTGCGCGGAATGTTTGGCGACGAGGGCGACGTGGGGACGTCAGCGACTGCCAGCGTGGTGGCCCGAACAGCCTCAGTACCGTCGTCGCGGTTGGGAGAGAGACCTCCTGCAGCCTTGGCAAGCCGCGCTCCAACGGCATTAGCGATCCTTGCAGCCTGTTCCGGGTGGGGATCGGTGGCGTTGATCTCGATGATGACTGTGTCAACCGGAACAGTGGCTTCAACCGAGCGAGCGAGTTCCACTCCTGTAATCGGAAGACCAAGTTCGCGGGCGATTGGGTCCAACACAAGCGGCGAGGTGGCTACCTGTGCGTAGGAGGCCATCTGCTTCTCAGCGAAGCTGGACCCCTGAGCAAGATCAGTGACGTTGTCGCCAGCGACTGCAAAAAACAAACGTGTGCTGGCGGTATACCGCTGCGGCATTGCCAAGGTCACGAGTGACGCCGCCGCCAGGGTGATCAGCGTAACTATGAGGACACTCAACCAACGCCGGCGGAGGATGTCGAGATACTCGCGGGGTTCCACAGGGCCCTCCGTGTTGAGTGGGTAGGACTGACACATCCTGCCATGCTCATGTCGAACCTCGCAGGCGAACTGCATCGACACGTCGGGATGCGAACTAGCCAAGGTACGGCGGTGAGACCTGGCTGGCAACGACCAGACATTGGATCCTTCGAAAAGCTGGTCTGCGGCTGGCAGAGCGCGTGAGGCCCTGCATACTTTGCCTGTGTTGATTGGGACAGTGAGAAAAGCGGTGCAGCGCTTATGGCGCGGCGTCTGCAAGGTGCTACTCCACGTGCTTCCCTCTCGTCCACACGCCGTGATACACGGATGGCCAGATGACGAAGGGAACGCAGTGGAGGTGGTGCGAGCACTTCGCCGCCGCTATCGCGGGAAGGTGTACTGGCTGTTGAGTGACACTGGATACGCTGGACCATTCGACGCAGCCGATGAGCTTGCAGACACGTCACGAATTGTCCGTATTCGGAAGAACTCCGTACGCAGCCTCCTCCTTGCGCTGCGGGCGGAAGCGACCTTCTTCACCCATGGCCTTTTCACAGCCGTCGACCCGCCCGGTGACCGCCTCGTTGTCAATCTGTGGCATGGTGACGGTCCGAAGGCCGTCAAAGATACGGATCTGATCCGTTCCAACGTCGTGGTTGCCGCCACCGTCTTATGGGGAGAGCGAAGAGCTCGAATGTACGGGCTACCC
>DASUYM010000247.1:0-2178 GCA_036377435.1 Propionibacteriaceae bacterium | reverse complement strand
CCTGCCGGGCGCACGATCTTGTCATAGACCTCAACAAGGCCGGGCAAAACGGAGTGCTGACCGGCAGCCAGCTCGGACAACAGCATGCCCCTAGAAGCAGCTGCTGCAGTCCCATTAGGTCGAACGGTCGCGACGTCTCTCGGCGTTGTTGGAGTGTTCTGAGAGTTTTGCGGACTTGGTGCGGACTCGCAACCGGCTGACCGCCGGGCGATCTCGCAGTATGAGGTAGCTCGAACCAACGCGCACGCGCCGGTCAGACCAGACCGAGCTGCCCTTCGAGAATCCCTCTGCATACAGTCGACCCCACGTCGCTGACGTCCGTCGAGGTTCACTCGTTCGACGTCAATGACGGACAAGTCGGGGACACCGCGATTTGCCCCGCGCGCCGACCGTCCGATAAACCGTAGACTGGCATCGACGCTGCGGGAGGTGGTTTCGATGACGACTGGTGCTGAGTCGCTGTCCCCGTGGTCGTCGGCCGAGCATGTGCCGATCGAGGAACTGGCCCGCCGGCAAGGCGTGCAGCCTGTCGAATCCCTGGACGATCTTGCCTGCCCGGAGCTTTGGGACTCCGACGAGGAATATGAGCGGTTTCTCGCCGACCTTTACGCGTCTCGCCGATCCGGCTTGGCGTGAGCTACGTCGTTCTGGACACCGATGTTGCGTCGGCGATCTTGCGTCGGCGCCTGCCTGGTTCGATGGAGGCTCGGCTGACGGGCCAGTCGTTGGCGATCACCTTCGTGACCGTGGGCGAGCTGACCTCCTGGACTTTGAGGCGTAAGTGGGGCGCGCGCCGGTTAGCGGACCTGACTGCCTGGCGTCGACACGTTGTCACGCTGCCATTCGATGACGTCGTGGCGACGACGTGGGGCACGCTGGACGCTCGTGCGCAGGCTCGGGGTCGCCCCAGGCCGATCAACGACATGTGGGTGGCTGCATGCTGCATTGCATACGGCGTGCCACTTGCGACGCTCAACGTCAAGGACTTCGAGGACTTCGCTAGGCACGACGGGCTCGCGCTCGCTGGGGTGTGAGCTTGACTTTCTCCAGCATTATTAGTTCGGGTAACCGGCTTGATCTCGCCCGCACACTCAGGTGATCGATTGTCTGCTCGTGGCAGTGACACGCCGCGTGCGAGCATCGTAACTGGCGTGCAGCGGGGCACTCGGCCGGGCAAGGTGGCCCCCGTGTACGGGTTTGCGGACCAGCTCGACCGATTCTTGCGGCGAATCTGATTCTGGGTGCCCGCCGCCGCCGCGCCGGCGTGGCCAGCGTTGGAGAGTCTGGCCGAGTCGGTTGCTGCGGACGTGAGGGCCCGCCGGGCAAATCGAAGCTGATCGGGCGAAACCCCGGGCCACAGCCCGCTGGGTCACCTTGATCACTATCGGCGTTCTGGGAGTGCTGTGTTGATCGGCAGCTACATCACCCTGTACAGCACCCCGCTCGGCCAGATGATCTTGGTGATGCTGCTCGGCGCTGACGTCGCCGCATTGGTGTGGATGCGCCACATGGCCACAGGAAACCGCTGCCGCGATTCATCGGATCGACCACCCGTCAACAGAAGGCCCGGCCATGACCATCGGTCTACAGCTGGCCCTAGCCGGAGGCGCCTGGTCGGTCTGGGCGTGGCGTTGCTGCTGTGGCGAGGTCTAGGTCCCGAGCGACGACATTCGAGAGATCGCGGTCCACACCCCGTCCCGGATCATGGCCGTGGCCGCGCCCGGCGAGATCCTCGTCTCCGCGACCGTCCTCGACCTGGTCGGCGGGTCAGGATTGGCCTTCGAGGACGCCGGCCGTCACGAGCTTAAGGGGATCAGCGGGCGCGACAGCTCGCTTCTCATCGACAGATCTCCGGGCTCCTCAAAGAAGAGCCCGTCCTCAGCGACGGTTGTCATCAAACGGTTCATGATCATCGCCTGCGGCAATCGGCTCCTGTGCCCCCAACTCGTGCCTGGAGGCTGAGCCCGGTGGATGCAAGGCATCACCCAAGGTGCGTCGAGCGGGAAGTCCGGTCTAGCGGGTCAGGAAGGCGGGGCTTTCCTTCTGCTTGGGTTTCTGACCGCCTTCTTCTCCACTCCTGAATACCAAACACCATCATCCCCAACGGGATGATGACCATTCCAGCCTGAATGACGGCCAGGAGCGGGTTGAATGTGACAGGATTCAGCAATTCATAAG
>DASUYM010000246.1:0-2043 GCA_036377435.1 Propionibacteriaceae bacterium | reverse complement strand
GCTCGCAGAGCAACAACGTCTCCGCTCCCTCCTCCTCCCTGCGCCGGCGCGCGATTCCCGACCCTCGCAGCAGGGTTCTTCAGCTGCTCGCGCATCGGGCTGTGGATCCAAGTTGTCCAACGCTCGCAGCTGGTCGTGCTTAGGCGTGGCCGTTGTTTCCCCAAGCTGCGTCGAGGCACTCGAGGTAGGCGCGGCCGCGTGGCGAGAGCCGATAGCCGCGCTCCAGCGATTCGGTCAGGCCGAGCGCCTTGAGCCGGCGGACCCTGAGCTTGTACGCGCGGCGCTCCTGACCGGCCTCCGCGGCGAGTTCAGTCGACACGACCCCGGGCAGCCGCTGAATCTGCCGCAGAGTGCTACGAGTCCAGGGCTGCTCAGCTGCGCGATCCATTCGCTCGAGTCTTGCGGTCAGCGCTGAGACATCGGCCGAAGCGAGCTGGTCTGAGCGGCGGAGCGCAACGCGCGGGTCCGGTCCGGCCAAGACGATGCCGATCCGGTACAGATCACCGCCGCCCTTCGCGCTAGTCCACTTGACCAAGGCGGCGACCGAGTCGAAGCCTGCATCAGCAGCGTCCTCCTCGGTCAACTGCTCCTGGTCTGCTGGCGTGATCGAGGTGACCTCGACGACGCCGGCGGCTGTGGTGAATCTGGAGCCGACCTTGGGCCGTACAACCTCCCAGCGTCGGTACGTGCAGTTCACCCGACCTTCGACGAGACCACGCAGGGTGGCGGCGGTGAACAACATTGGGCTCAGCGAGTCCGCAGCAGTGCAGCCTTGAGCCGTGCCGGATCGACCCGCCAAAAGTCGTGCTGGGCGCCGTCAACGAACGTCACTGGCACCTGGTCGGTGTAACGCCCCTGCAGGTCAGGGTCGCTGTCGACATCAAGCACTGCGTACTCATCCCCGGTTTCGGCACAGACCGCTGCCACCACCTCGATCGCCTGATCACACAGATGGCATCCCCGTCGAGTCAGCACAAGTACGCGCTTTCCCCCTGTGAAAGTGGTCATCAACGACCCACCTCAGCCCGCATCTGGTGTCGACTGCGACCACTTTTCGAGCGTGTCGCGCAACACGCCTTTCTGGACCTTTCCCGTAACTCCTCGGGGGAGTTCGTCTACCAGCTCGACCAGGCTCGGACGCTTGAACTTCGCGAGCCGATCGGCGCAGTGGTTCTTGATCGCTTCGACACTTAGACCTGCTCCAGTGACGAATGCGACAACCTGCTCGCCGGTACGCTGGTGGGCGCGGCCAACCACAGCCACCGACTCAACCCCCGGCAGCTCCGCGATCGCTTCCTCGACCTCGGCAGGATAGACGTTGAAGCCGTTGACGATGACCAGCTCGCGCGCCCGGTCGACGAGGAACAACTCTCCGTCGAGCAGGTAGCCGATGTCGCCAGTCGGGAACCAGCCGAGCTCCCCCGGCCCGCCGCCGCCGTCGGGCCAATAGCCCGAAAACAGGTTGTCACCGCGGATCCATATCTCGCCGGGTTCGGTCGGCTCGGTACCGTCACCGATTCTCAGCTCGACACCAGGCAGCGGGCGACCGACGTGACCGGGCTCGAGCAATTCCCCGCCCAGGGTGGCCGAGACCCCCGGCGCCGCCTCCGTCAGTCCGTAACCCTGCTCGACTCTGAGTCCGGTACGCGCAGTGAACCGTTCGCGAAGATCAACTGGCAGCGGCGCAGCACCCGATACGACGGTGGTCACTGACTTCACGCTGGCAAGAGCCCGCTCGTCATCCAGGATTCGTGCAAGCACCGGCGGCGCGAGCGGCAGGTTCGTGATGTTCTCCTCTGTCAACACGTCAGCGAAGCCGTCCAACCCGTCCATGATCACCAACCGGGCACCTGACATCGCCCAGCTCCCGAGCACCGCGTTCAGGCCGAAGACATGAAAAAGCGGCAGCATGGCCAGCACCACGGCGTCGCTGTCGATGATCTTGAAGGACGCGATGCTGTGCAGGTGGCTCAGCAGCGCACGATGGCCAAGCATCGCGGCTTTCGGCTCGCCGGAGGTGCCGGCTGTGTAGAGCAGGACGGC
>DASUYM010000245.1:0-15772 GCA_036377435.1 Propionibacteriaceae bacterium | reverse complement strand
GTGAGACCTTCGAGGAGCGAACGAAGGCGCTGATTGACCAGTACAACGTCTTAATACCAGCGCAGGCGCCCGGGCATCGGGTCAACGGTCAGCTCACCATTGGCGAGAACATTGGTGATCTTGGTGGGCTCTCGATCGCCTTCAAGGCGTACCAGATCGCGCACCACGGCAGTCCGGAACCCGAACTAGACGGCTATACCCCTGAACAGCGACTATTCCTGAGTTGGGCGACGGTTTGGCAGGCGAAAGTGCGTACTGAGATGCTGCTCCAGCGGATGGCTACCGACCCCCACTCCCCGGCCGAGTTCCGCTGCAACCAGATCGTTCGAAACCTCCCGGAGTTCTACGCCGCCTTCGACGTCCAGGACTCCGACGCCCTGTGGCTCGACGAGGACCAGCGCGTCAAGATCTGGTAACCCGCCCCACCCCCAGGCCTTCCCAACTCCCCCTCCCAGTCGGAAAGCTGGGTTAACCCACTTTTCCGTCGCCTCACACAGGTTGCAACCTGTGCAGAGTGACCGGAACCTGTGCAAGGTTGTCACCTAGGCGCGTGTCGTCCATCGACGCGACTTATCCACAGATTTCGCAAACGTGGTTCCGTCGTACCGGTCCTCACGGCGACAGTTGCTGGCATGCAAGCGAGCTTGGGTTACCTGATCAGATCCAACGGCGGATTCTTCAGTCGGGCTGAGGCGCTCGACTGCGGTGAAACCGACCGTACGCTGGCGAACGCATACCGGATGGGGACGATCGTACGTCTGCGGCGCGGTATGTATGCGCCCGCGGACGTCTATCAGGCCTGCGACGACGCAGGCAAGCATCTCTTGCACGCCCGCGCCGCATTGGCTGCCCAGCGCGGTCCCGTTGCACTGGCAGGACGATCAGCGGCTGCTCTCCATGGATTTGCCCTTTACCAGGAGGATCGTCCCGTTGTCCATCTCGTTCGCCTTGATCACGGCGCTTCCCGTGAGGCAGCTCGCGCCAAACATCATGTCGTCAGCCAGGACATCGAGGGCGACCTCGACGTGTACGACGGGATTGTTGCCGTCAGCCCGGCTCGCGCGGTATGGGAAGTTGCCTGTCGATCCAGCCTGGAAGGTGGCGTCGTCACTGCCGATTCCGCACTGCACCATGATCCACGACTGCGTGAACCGATTGAGGAGCTGCAACTCCGCTTTATGCACTTCCCCGGTTCGCACGAAGGCAAGCTCGCGATCAGGCTCGCCGATGGACGTTCTGAGTCTCCTGGGGAATCAGTGACAAGAGTGCAGTTCCACCGCTTCGGCATCCCTAAGCCCGAGCTGCAGTACCACGTCGTCGACCGTCACGGCACATTGGTCGGGATCTCGGACTTCTATTGGGATGAGCATCGCCACCTCGGTGAATTCGATGGCAAGATCAAATACCAGAAGCTGCTGCGGCCCGACGAGACTCCCTCAGAATGCGTCTTTCGCGAGAAGAAACGTGAAGACGCCATGCGCGCTGACCTCCGGGGTATGACGCGTTTCATCTGGTCTGATGTCATGCCGCAGAAGGCGCGACGGACGATGTCCGATTTGGCCGAGGCCCTCGAGCAGTCGTACCGGCTGTACGTACGGGGGCGCACCATCATCGCGAGCTGAAACGGGCGATTGCCGGTCCAGCCCGCACTGCCACGAAGATCTATACACACTTTCCTGTCGCCTTGCACAGTTTGCAGTCTGTGCAAGGCGACCGAAACGTGGGTTAACCCAGGTTTCCGACAAGAGTGGAGGCCGCACGCGCCAGGCAGGAACGCTATGTGTCAGGCGGTGCGGGTCACGACGGTTGTGCAGAGGTCGTCTAGGGCGTCTCGGGCGGGGCCAGCGGGGAGGGGTTCGAGGAGGACTCGGGTGGCTTCGGCACGGCGGCGGACCTCGCCGCGGGCCTCATCGATGCAGTGGTGGTGACGCAGCAAATCCAGTACCTCACGCAGCGCGTCGTCGTCATGCAGATCGCAGTCGAGCAGCTCGAGCAGCCGAGCGTCGGCCGGGTCGGCTGACTTGCGGGCCAAGATCGTGGGCAGCGTTGGGATGCCCTCTCGAAGATCAGTTCCGGGCGTCTTGCCGGTGGCATCGCTGGTGATGTCGATGATGTCGTCGCTCAGCTGGAACACCACACCAATCTGCTCGCCGAAGTCCGCCATCACTCGCTGCAAATGTGGGGCCGCGCCGGAGATCTTGGAACCGAACAGCGCCGACGTCGCGATCAATGAGCCCGTCTTGTCGGCCACGACCTGGAGGTAGTGGTCGAGCGGATCCTCGCCGTTGGGGCCGACGGTTTCGGCAATCTGACCCTGCACGAGCCGGGAGAACGTACGTGCCTGGAGCCGCACAAACTCTGGGCCCAGGTCGGCCACGATGTCGGAGGCGCGGGCGAACAGCAGATCCCCGACAAGGATCGCCACGGTGTTGCCCCAGCGTGAGTTCGCACTCACCGAGCCTCTGCGCATTCGAGCCTCATCCATGACGTCGTCGTGGTAAAGGCTGGCCACATGAGTTAGCTCGACGACCACCGCCGCCTTCACGACATCATCGCTGGCGGCTTGCGGGCCGATGTGAGAGCCAAGGACAACGAGCAGTGGTCGGAAGCGCTTTCCACCCGCGGCGATGATGTGCTGCGCTGCCTCTGTCACCATGTCAGAGTCCGCCTCCGCAGCCCTGAGCAGCGCAGCCTCGATCAGCTCGAGCTGGGCTCGGACAGAGGACTCGAACACCTCGTCTCGCGTCTGTTCAGCCAGCACCCTTCCTCCGTCTGTCAGCGGATGAACTCGCCGGCTTGCTGGGCGAGGGCCAAGAGCGGACCCGGAAACACCCCGAAGGCTACCGTCGCGACCACACCAACGCCCACCGCCGCCAGCGTGGTCCAGCCGGGACGTACGACGCTGGTCGCCATGATTCTCGGCTCAGCGAAGAACATCAAGACGATGACACGGATGTAGAAAAAGGCCGCGACCACACTGATCACTACCGCGACGACAACTAGCCACTCGATCCCGCCACTCCAGGCGGCGGCGAACACCGCCCACTTGCCGACAAAGCCGCTGGTCAGCGGGATGCCCGCGAAGCTCAGCATGAAGATCGAGAAGATCGTCGCCGCGAGCGGCGCCCGGCGGCCCAGCCCCACCCAGCTGTTCAGCAAGTTCGCCTCACCAGTGGGGTCGCGAACCATCGTCACCAGCGCGAATGCGCCGATCGTGGCAGCCCCGTACGCGACCAGGTAGAACATCACCGAGGAGATGCTGGTCAACCCGCCTGACTGGCTTCCCGTGACGGCCTGCGACGCTCCTACGAATGCAGTCATCATGAAGCCGGCATGTGCGATGGAGGAGTACGCCAGCATCCGTTTCACGTCGGTTTGGGTAATCGCGAGCACCGAGCCGACCGTCATCGTGGCAACGGCAACGATCGCCATCAGCGGCTGCCAGTCCCACCGGTCGGCGCCCAACGCGACATAGAAGACCCGCATCAAAGCCCCGACCGCAGCGATCTTGGTGCAGGCCGCCATGAATCCCGTCACCGCCGTGGGAGCTCCGGCATACACGTCCGGAGTCCAGGAGTGGAAGGGAACTGCGCCGAACTTGAACAGCAGTCCGACCCCGAGCAGAGCCATTCCAGCAAGCAACAGACCCAGACCTTGGGTCCCATTACGGATGGCATCGTCGATCGCCGACAAGGTAAAGGAGCCGGAATAGCCATAGAGCAGTGCGGCTCCGTAGATGAAGAAGGCTGACGAGAGGGCGCCGAGCAGGAAGTACTTGAGCGCAGCCTCCTGCGACAGCAGCCGGCGGCGCCGGGCGAGCCCGCACAGCAGGTAGAGCGGCAGTGATAAGACCTCCAACGCGACAAACATCATGATCAGGTCGTTGGACGCCGGGAAGAGCATCATCCCCCAAATGGCGAAGAGCGCAAGTGGGTAGACCTCGGTGTGCTCGGCGCGACTTCTGATTGCCTCCCGCTCGGCAATGGTGCCAGGCACTGCCGCGGCTTGTGCCGCGAACACACTCGAATTCTCGATCTTGGTCTCCGCGAACATCAGCACCGACGCCGCACCGAAGACGATCAAGGCGGTCCACATGAAGTAGGTAGGTCCGTCGATGGCCAATGAGCCAACTGCCACCACCGCCGGATCTGCGGAGGCCCAGTTCACCAGTGTGGTTGCCAGCGCCAGAGCCAAGGACACAAAGGTGATGACGAGCTGTACAACCCTGCGCAGATCGCGGGGAACGACCGCCTCAGCCAGTACGCCGAGGCAGGCTCCCGCGAAGATCACCAAAACCGGCGCCAGCAGGCCGTACTCCATGGTCGGTGCATTGATCTCCATCGGCAGCAGCGCAGAGAAAATCATCAACGGCCTCCCTCAGCGGTAACCCGCGGCTGCGGATCAGTTACGCCGACGTGCTGCAACGTGGCCTGAGTTGCTGGCTCGATGATCGAGAGCACTGGCTTCGGAAAGACGCCGAGAACCAAGATCAGCAGCACAAGTGGGGCCATGGCGAGCCGCTCCCGTCCATTGAGCTCGGTAACCTTCTCCCGAACCTCAGGAGCAACCGGCCCGGTCATGGTGCGCTGATACATGATCAAGATGTAGAGCGCAGCCAGGACGATCGCCAGCGTGGAGATCACCGCGTACGCGGGATGCCGGCCGAAGGTGCCCGCCAGCACCATGAATTCCGACACAAAGCTGGACAAGCCCGGCAGCGACAATGTGGACAGCCCGGCGAACAACAACAGACCCGCCAGCACGGGAGCCACCTGGTCCACCCCGCCGTAGGCGTTGATATCCCGCGATCCACGGCGCTTGATCAGATATCCGGCCATGACGAACAAGGCGGCGGTGGACATCCCGTGGTTGAGCATGTAGAGCGTGGACCCGGTCAGGCTCTGGCTGGTGAACGCGAAAATGCCGAGCACGATGAAGCCGAAGTGGCTAATGGACGTGTACGCGATGAACCGCATGATGTCCCGGCTGCCGATCGCCAAGATGGCGCCGTACAAGATCGAGATGGTGGCCAGGACCAGCACCACCGGGGTCGCCCACTGGCTTGCCTCTGGGAACAGCCCAAGACAGAACCTGATCATGCCGAAGGTGCCGATCTTGTCCATCACCCCGACCATCATGGTGGCGCTGCCCGCGGTGGACTCCTCGGCCGCATCCGGCAGCCACGTATGCAGCGGGACCAGCGGCGCCTTGATCGCGAACGCGAACATGAAGCCGACGAACAACCAGCGCCCGGTGCCCGTGGCAAAGTCCAGCTGGCTCAACGTGCTCAGCAAATAGCTTGGCTCTCCCGCTCTGGCCGACTGTACGTACAAGCCGATCACCGAGGCGAGCATCACGAACCCGCCAAGCAAACCGAAGATCAAGAACTTGGCTGCTGCATACGTCCGGCGCGGCCCGGGTCCAAAGCCGCCGATCAGGAAGTACATCGGCACCAAGATGACCTCGAAGAACACATAGAACAAGAAGACATCGGTGGCCAGGAAGAGATACAGGGCACAGCTCTGGACCGCCAGCACCAGGGCGAAGAACACTCGCGAGTCATACTTCGGAGCTATCGTTGCCGCCCCAGTTGATGCCGGTCCGTCGACAGGCGCCGTCTTGAGCTCGTCGAAGGGCTCAGGACCCACATCCGCATTATCAAAATCGCGCCAGGAGGCAATGATCACCACTGGAGTGATGATCACCACCAGCAGCACCAGGGTGAGCCCGAGGCCGTCCAGACCCAGCGCATAGTACGCGCCGAGAGGCTTGATCCACGGCGTTTGCTCGACCATCTGCATACCGTCGCCGATTCTGAACTGCGTTGCGACGATGAGAGCAAACGCGAATGTGATCAGCGACACCACGAGCGCCACCTGCTTGGCAGCCTTGGTGCCTGTGAAGATCAGCACTACAGCACCGACGGCCGGCAGCAGCGCCAAGATAGTGAGCCAAGGAATAGTCATGGTCGCCCCTAACCCAGCCGGCCCAGCAGGATGACGACGCCGACAATCGCAGCCCCCAACGTCATGGTGAGCGCGTAGGAGCGGACGAAACCGTTCTGAACACGACGAAGCCGAGATGACATCTCGCCGATTGCCGCCGCCGTGCCGTTGACGGTGCCATCGATTCCAACGTTCTCGAGCCTGACGAGCCCCGAGGTGAGCTGCTGCCCGGGACGCATGAACAGTGCTTCGTTGAGCGCGTCGCCGTACAGATCGTTGCGTCCAGCCAGCGTAAGGAAGGACCGGCTCTCGGGCTGCGTCAGCGGGATGTCGCGCCGTGGTCCGAAGAGCCACACGCTGATTCCGGCACCGATGGCAACAACCACGAGCGTGGCGATCGCGACTGGTGAGAAGTGCAACAGGCTCGGTGCCTCCTCCGGTCCTCCACCGCCCACGGCGGGATCAAGCCAGCCGACGATCCAGTTGTTGAGGACAAGCCCACCGATGACCGAGCCGATTCCGAGCAACACCAAGGGCACGAGCATGACCTGCGGCGACTCGTGGGGATGCACGCCCTGCTCCCAGCGTTTGGCGCCGAAGAAGGTCATCAACATCAGCCGAGTCATATAGAAGGCTGTGATGCCGGCGCCCAGCATTGCGAGCCCTCCAAAGACGGCGCTCTGTTCGAAGGCAGCTTCGATGATGTGGTCCTTGGAATAGAAGCCAGAGAAGAACGGAAAACCAATGATCGCGAGATAGCCGGCAGCAAAGGTGACAAAGGTGATGGGCATCAGCCGCCTCAGTGCGCCGTAATGTCGCATGTCGACCTCGTCGTTCGTGGCGTGCATCACCGAGCCGGCCCCCAAGAACATGTCAGCCTTGAAGAACCCATGGGTGAGCAGATGGAAGATCGCGTACGCATAACCGGCCGGCCCGATACCCGCGGCCAGCATCATGTAGCCGATCTGAGACATCGTTGAGCCAGCCAAGACCCGCTTGATGTCGTCCTTAGCGCAGCCGATCCAGGCACCGACCAACAGCGTCACCGTACCGACGATCGCGACTGCCAGACTGGCTGTCTCGGACTCCGCGAAAATCGCGTTGCTCCGGGTGATCAGGTAAACACCAGCCGTCACCATGGTGGCTGCATGGATTAGCGCAGACACCGGGGTCGGACCCTCCATCGCGTCCAACAGCCAGGACTGCAACGGCACCTGTGCAGACTTGCCACAGGCACCGAGCAGCAGCAGCAAGCCCATGATCATCGCCATCGTGCCGTTCACATCGGGCATGCCTGAGTTGACGTCGACGAAGGCCGACGACCCGAAAGTTGCAAGCATGAGCATGATCGCCAGGGACATGCCCATGTCACCAACTCGGTTGACCACGAATGCCTTCTTGGCAGCGGTCGCCGCCACCGGCTTGTACTGCCAAAAGCCGATCAGCAGGTATGAGGCAAGGCCCACTCCCTCCCAGCCAACAAACAGCACCAGATAGTTGTCAGCCAGAACGAGCAGCAGCATCGCAGCGACGAACAGGTTGAGGAAAGCAAAGAAGCGGCGCCGGCGGTCGTCGTGGGCCATGTAGCCGATGGAGTAGACGTGGATCAGGCCGCCAACACCGGTGATCAACAAGACGAAGAGGATCGAGAGCTGGTCGACGAGCAATCCGACGTCGATCTGCCAGACGCCGCTGGAGATCCAGTTGTACAGCGGCACCGAGACAGCACGGCTCGCATCGTCGCGGCGGAGCAACTGAACGAAGTAGGTGAGACCGATCGCGAAAGAGGCCAGCGGCGCAGCTGCACCGAGGTATGGCGCCCAGCGGTCGGCCCGCCGGCCGACCAGCAGCAGGACCGCGGAGCTCGCGGCAGGTATGGCGATCAGCAACCAAGCCAGCGTGAAGAAACCGGTGGCCGGCACAGGCGTCACGACCTCGAGTGGAAGCATCGCAGTCCTTCAGAACTTCAGCAGATTCGCGTCGTCGACTGATGCCGAGCGCCGGGTACGGAAGATGGTCACGATGATGGCCAACCCAACCACAACCTCTGCGGCAGCCACCACCATCACGAAGAAGGCAGCGACCTGCCCGTCCAGGGCACCGTGCATTCGCGAGAACGCCACCAGAGCGAGGTTGGTGGCGTTGAGCATCAGCTCGACGCACATGAAAGCCACAATGGCGTTCCGCCTGATCATGAAACCGACCGTGCCAATGGTGAACAAGATCGCCGACAGCACGATGTAGCTCGTGGTGCTCATCTTGTCTGAGCCTTCTCGGTCGCGCCCGGTCGCGCGTACCAGGTCCGCTCTTCCTCCTCGCTCGGCGACGATCGCAACTCGCAAGCCAGCTCCCCCCACGCAGCGCATCGCCTCGCTGCGTCGTCCAGAGCGGACCGCGCGCGACCTACCCGACGCTCGCGAAATCTCGTCCCCATCATGTTTCGTCCTCAGTGCGCGGAGTTTCGTCTTCGGTGATCGCCTCGACCGTCTCGTCGACCGGCTTGACGAGGTCTCGACTGTCGAGGACCGCACCGCGGGCTTTCAGCGCGGCTGAGACCGAGAGCTCTGCGACATTGCCGTCGGGGAGCAGCGCCGGGGTGTCCACCGCGTTGTGCCGGGCAAACACCCCTGGAGTTGGAAGCGGTCCTGGATGCTGGCCGGTCTCGGCATAGCGCTTCATCCTCAGTGCCGCCAGGTCAGACTGGGTACGACGCTTGACCAGCCGCTCGCGATGGGCGAGCACCATGGCTCCGACGGCGGCGGTGATCAGCAGCGCCGAGGTGGCCTCGAAGGCGAAGACATAGCGATCGAAAAGCAGCGCAGCGATGCCTTGGACGTTGCCTCCGTTGGCCGAATTGGCATCACCCAACCCGATGGCGGGATCGACGATCGCGTTGCCGACGGCGAAGACCAGCAGCGAGCCGAACCCCAGCCCGGCGAGGAGGGCCAGCGGCCGCTGACCCTTGATCGTCTCGACGAGAGACTCCGCGAGATCGACGCCCACGAGCATTAGAACGAACAGGAACAGCATCAAGATCGCACCGGTGTAGACGATGATCTGCACGACGAAGAGGAACGGTGCGTCCAACGCTGCGTACTGGACGGCGAGGGAGATCATCACCGCCGCGAGGCACAGGGCGGAATGCACCGGTTTGCGTGCCAGGATCATTCCCAAAGCACCCAAGATCATCACCGGCGCGAGCATCCAGAAGGACACAGCGGCGCCGGTGACCAGCGAAATCAACAAGGGTGTGAACACGATCATCACCGACCCTTTGCCGCGTTCTTGCGTCGATGCCGGAAGCCCTGGTTCATCGGGCGCGACGGCACGTCTTCGATATCGCCAGCGCGATCGTCCGGTTGGCCTGTCGTCGGCAGGCCAAGGAAGTACGTCTTCTCGTCATCACCGAGCCTGCGCTCGTGGGGCGGCTCCTCCATGCCGGGGAGTAGCGGAGCCAGCAGATCAGACTTCTCATAGATCAGCTTCTCCCGGGTATCGTCGGCGAGCTCGAAGTCGTTCGTCATCGTCAGGGCTCGGGTCGGACACGCCTCGATGCACAGACCGCACAAGATGCACCGCAGGTAGTTGATCTGGTAGACGCGCCCGTACCGCTCGCCTGGCGAGTAGCGCTCCTCCTCGGTGTTCTGCGCCCCCTCGACATAGATCGCGTCGGCCGGGCAGGCCCATGCACACAGCTCACACCCGACACACTTCTCCAAACCGTCCGGCCAGCGATTCAGCTGATGCCGGCCGTGGAAGCGCGGCGCAGTGACGCGAGGGCCGTTGGGGTAGTCAATGGTGAAGGTTTTTCGGAACATCGTCCGGAAGGTCACGCCGAAGCCAGCGACGGGATCGAAGAACCCCATCAGGCCTCACTCCCTTCCTTGGCCTGCCCATCCGTGGTGGTTTGGGCCTCGGCCGATCGATCCGACGACAGATCCTCCTCACCTCTGAGGACCTGGGCAAACTCGGGCAGCACTTGGTCTCCCATCGGCGGGACAGGATAACCGCCCGCAAACGCATCGAATTCGCCGGCGGGTTCCTCTACCTCGGCTGCCGGCTCTTCCTTGCCACCGCCGAAGAATGCCAGCCCGACCAGCACCGCAAAGACCGCTGCCGCGCCAAACCAGAACCCGCGGCCGCTGAACCATGCCTCTCGCTGGCCTACCCTCAAGATCGCGATCATGAGCGTCCAGACGAGCGAGATGGGGATCAACCAGCGCCAGCCGAATCGCATGAACTGGTCGTACCTCAGCCGCGGCAGCGTGCCACGCAACCAGACGAAGATGAAGAGCATGATCAGCACCTTCACCAGGAACCACAGCAGACCCCAGTAGCCGGTATCGGCGCCCGGCAGCAGGTTGAACGGGAACGGCGCATGGAATCCGCCCAGGAAGAGCGTGACAGCAAGCGCGGAGACAGTGATCATGTTCATGTACTCAGCCATGAAGAACATCGCGAAGCGCATCGAGGAGTACTCGGTGTGGAAGCCCCCGACAAGCTCGCCCTCGGCCTCCGGCAGATCGAACGGTGCTCGGTTGGTCTCTCCGACCATGGAGATCACATAGATGATGAACGACGGCAGTAGCTGGACCGCGAACCACACCGGTACGCCGAATACGGTTGCCGGTTCAGCTTGCTTTTCAACGATTTCTGATGTTGAGAGCGAACCGGCGTAGAGGAAGACCGCAACCAGCGCCAGACCCATCGCGACTTCGTAGCTGATCACCTGCGCGCTCGAGCGCAAGGCACCCAGCAGGGAGTACGTCGATCCGGACGACCAGCCCGCAAGCACGATCCCGTACACCCCGATCGAGGCGACGGCGACGATGAACAGCACCGACACGGGCAGATCGGTGACCTGCAGCGGCGTGGTGATCTCGGTGAACGGCACCCGCACCAGTCCGGCCATCGGGATGACGGCGAAAGCAGTGATCGCCGGGATGGCGACGACGAACGGCGCAAGCATGAAGACGACCTTGTCGGCCGCAGTCGGTGTGAAGTCCTCCTTGAACATCAGCTTCATGCCATCGGCCAGCGACTGCAGCAGCCCGAATGGTCCGTTCATGTTGGGCCCTTGGCGCTGCTGCATGAAGGCGACGACGCGGCGTTCGTACCAAATGGTGAACAGCGTGAGCACCAGCAGCACCACGAATGCGAACAGTGCCTTGAGCAGCACCACCCACCACGAGTCGTTGAAGAACACCGCGAGGTCCATTGCCACGAGCGGACTCATTGGCCTGTCTCCGTGTCGTCTTCGACACCCGCCATGCGTCCTGAGCCTGCCGAAGGGCCCGCTTCGACAAGCTCAGCGCGCATTTCAAGCTCTGCCGCCGGCCCTATCGTCACCAGATCGCCGACGCTGGCAGCCAAGTTTTGGGGCACTCCCAGCCCTGGGGCACGGCTCGGGAGCCATACGACCCCGTCCACCATGTCGGAGTCGAGCACTGCCGGCAACGTGATGGAGCCTCGGTCATTGTTGATCACGACGATGCTGGTGATTCCGGCGTCCGCGGCTGTGTTGGGACTCAGCCGTGCCTCGGCTGCACGTGCCGTGGCTTGTAGGTACGGCTCACCGTCGAGCGCGCGGCTCTCGTCGAGCGCCATCCGCCAGGTGGCCAGCAGAACGGTGCTGCCAGCTGGCTCATCAGGTTCGCCCGCCGGGTAGTCGGGGGCCCTTGTGCGGTCACCCTCCCAGGTCCCAAGCTCGTCGAGTTCTGCGCGGGCCTCGGCGGCCCTACGGAATCCCAGTTCTGTGCCCAGACCATCAGCCAGTGCGGCCAGCACTTTGAGGTCGGAGAGGCCGTTGGGTTGTTCGATCACGACACCGAACGACCGACGCCGGCCTTCCCAGTTCACGAACGTGCCTGCCCGCTCATGCATCAGTGAAACCGGAAGGACGACATTGGCACGTTCGGTGATCAAGGAGGCGCGGGTCTCCAAGCTGACCATGAAGTTGACCGCCTCAAGGCCCTCGAGCGCAGCCTGCGGATCGACGAAGTCGTTCGGATCCACGCCCGCGACGACGAGCGCTGCAAGCTCCCCGTCAGCGGCCGCGATCAAGATCTCGTCGGCGTCGCGACCTTCCAGTAACGGCAGCGATCCAACTCCCCAGGTCGTCTGGGTGTCGACCCGAGCAGCGGCATCTGAGACCGGTCTGCCGCCGGGCAACAGATTCGGCAGGCAGCCGGCTTCCACCGCGCCGCGATCTCCCGCCCGGCGTGGCACCCAGGCCAGTCGCGCGCCGGTACGTTCAGCGAGTCGAAGACACGCACTGAACGTGCCAGACAGGCCTGCGGCCCGCTCGCCGACCAAGATCACCGAGTTGGCGTCGAGGGAGATCTCTGCCAGCGGATCGTCGGCGTCGCCGCCCTCGCCGTTGAGCTGATCGAGGACCGCGGGTTCATCACCGGGGACGCACGCGATGAGCTGGGCACCCATCTTGCGAGCCCCGTTACTCGCGTACGGCGCCAAGGTCCAAGACGTGAGGTTCTTCTTGCGAGAGGCCTTGCGGAGCCGGAGGAAGATCATCCCAGCTTCCTCTTCCGGCTCAAGGCAGACCAGCAACACCGAGCTGGCGCTTTCAAGATCAGCAAAGCTGACACCGCGCTCGCTTCCGGCCACGGCGTGGGCCAAGAAGTCGGCTTCCTCGCCGGAATGCTGCCGCGCCCGGAAGTCGATGTCGTTGGTGCCTATCACGGCTCGAGCGAACTTGGAATAGCCGTACGCATCCTCCAGCGTCAGCCGACCGCCGGTGAGCACGCCAACCGAGCTCCCGGCAGCCTGCAGTCCTCGTACTGCCACGTCAATCGCCTCCGGCCAGGACGCGGGCCGCAGCACGTTACCTTCCCGGACCAGAGGACGGGTGAGCCGATCCTCACCGTCCCCATAGCGATGAGCGAAGCGATCCTTGTCGGTGATCCACTCCTCGTTGACCTCCGGATCGTCTCCCGCCAGCCGTCGCATCACCGTGCCACGTCGGTGATCAACCCGGACCGCCGAGCCGCAGGCGTCATGCTCTGCGATTGACGGCGTGGAGACCAAGTCGAAGGGCCGTGAGCGGAACCGGTACCCCGCGCTGGTCAGCGCACCTACTGGGCAGATCTGGATGGTATTGCCTGAGAAGTAGGACTCGAAGGGTTCCTTCTCATAGATCCCGACCTGTTGCAAGGCGCCTCGCTCGAGCAGCGCAATGAACGGATCACCGGCGATCTGCTCGGAGAACCTGGTGCAGCGGGCGCAGAGCACGCAACGTTCACGGTCCAGCAAGACGTTGGGCGAGATGTTGATCGGCTTCGGATACGTGCGCTTGGCGTCGGTGAACCGGCTCTCGGCATAACCGTGCGACATCGCCTGGTTCTGCAGTGGGCACTCCCCACCCTTGTCGCAGATGGGGCAGTCGAGCGGATGGTTGATCAGCAGGAATTCCATGTTTCCGCGCTGTGCCTTGTCGGCCACGGGCGATGTGACCTGGGTCTTGATCTTCATGCCGGGCGCCACCTCGAGGGTGCAGGAAGCCTGCGGCTTGGGGATGGGTCGCCCGGTTCCTCCATCAGGCACCTCGACCAGGCACTGCCGGCAAGCGCCCACCGGGTCGAGCAACGGATGATCACAAAATCGCGGCACTTCGACACCAATGAGCTCGGCAGCGCGAATCACCAGCGTGCCCTTAGGCACCGATACCTCGATGTCATCGATCGTGAGGGTGACCAGATCCTCGCGCTGCTCAACAGCTTCGCCCGGGCGCTTGGCGGTAACGGTCATGACAAGACCTCCCCGGGCAGCGCGTCCGCGAGTGTCGGGTATCGCGCGCTCCTGTCTGGACGAGCGAGTGAGCAGACACGCTTTTCCGTCTGCGAACGAGTGAGGAAGACAGGAGCTACCAGCGCGATGCGCGAGCGGACACAAAAAACTGCGACACTCATGCTCATGCTCCTGCGGGCTCGCGGACGAAAATCGTGCTCCGCTCGTACGGAAAGAGCTCCCAAGCCGGGGTGTGCATGGCCGCCTCAAACTCGTCTCGGAAGTACTGGATGGCTGAAGTGATGGGCGAGGTCGCGCCATCGCCGAGGGCGCAGAATGACCGGCCCAGAATGTTGTCGCAGAGATCGAGCAGCTTCTCAATGTCGCCCTCCTGCCCGCGGCCGGCCTCCATCCGCATCAGAATCTGGACCAGCCACCAGGTGCCCTCGCGACACGGCGTGCACTTGCCGCAGGACTCGTGCTTGTAGAACTCGGTCCAGCGCAGCACAGTGCGGACGACGGAAGTTGTCTCGTCGAAGCACTGCAGCGCCTTGGTTCCGAGCATCGACTTCACTCCTGCGATGGCCTCGTAGTCGAGCGGCACGTCAAGGTGGGCGTCGGTCAGCATCGGCGTGGAGGAACCGCCCGGTGTCCAAAACTTCAACCGATGCCCTTCGCGGATACCGCCGGCAAGATCAAGAAGCTGGCGCAGCGTGATGCCTAGGGGCGCCTCTAACTGTCCGGGATTGGCGACATGTCCTGACAGCGAGTAGATGGTCATTCCCTTGGACTTCTCGGTGCCCATTGAGGAGAACCAGTCGTCGCCATTGGCGATGATGGAGGGTACCGAGGCGATCGACTCCACGTTGTTGATCACTGTCGGACAGGCATAGAGGCCCGCAATGGCGGGGAATGGGGGCCGCAGCCGCGGCTGTCCCCGCCGGCCCTCCAGTGAGTCCAGCAGTGCGGTCTCCTCGCCGCAGATGTAGGCGCCGGCACCCGCGTGCACGATGATCTCCAGGTTGTAGCCGGTGCCCAAGATGTTGGCGCCGGCATACCCAGCCGAGTACGCCTCTCGGACCGCCTGCTGCAAACGGCGTACCACATGCAGCACCTCGCCGCGGACGTAAATAAAAGCGTGATTGGCGCGGATCGCGTACGCGGAGATGATCACTCCCTCGATCAGGGTGTGCGGGGAGGCCATCATCAGCGGGATGTCTTTGCACGTCCCGGGCTCGGATTCATCGGCGTTCACCACGAGGTACTTGGGCCTCGGATTGTCTTGGGGGATGAAGCCCCACTTCATCCCGGTCGGAAAGCCCGCTCCGCCGCGCCCGCGCAGTCCGGAGTCCTTCACGAGGGTCACGACGTCTGCCGGTTCCATCTGCAGCGCCGATCGCAGGCCGCCATATCCGCCGCGGAGTTCATAGTTAGTGAGCTTCCAGGCGCGCTCGTCTCCCCAGTTAGCCGTGAGCACCGGGGTCAGAAGGCCGTGTGCTGAATCGATGTCGGTCACCGGCCCCCCTCGTCTGGTCGCTCCGCCGTGTGCTCTGGCTTGGGAGCCGTCCACCCACGCTCCTCAGCAATGCGCAAGCCAAGCAGCGACGGGCCGGCTGCGGTGGGTCCCTCGTCGGCTCGTCCGTCGGGGAAGCCAGCAAGCACCCGCTCGGCCTCCTTCCAGGTACAGACCCGAGCCCCGCGAGTGGATTGCACTTCGGTTCCGGACCGCAGCTGATCAACCACATCCATCGCCTTTTCCGGCGTCATGTTGTCGAAGAATTCCCAATTGACCATCACCACGGGCGCGAAGTCGCACGCCGCGTTGCACTCCACGTGTTCCAACGTGATCTTGCCGTCCGCAGTGGTCTCGTCGTTGCCGATCCCTAAATGATCTTGGAGTTTCGCGTACACTTCGTCGCCGCCCATGATCGCGCAGAGTGCCGTGGTGCAGACGCCGACGTGGTACTCGCCGACCGGGCGCCGCTTGTACATGGTGTAGAACGTCGCGACACCACTCACGTCGGCGGCGGTCAGACCCAAGATGTCTGCACAGGCCTCAATCCCAGCCGGCGTCACCCGCCCCT
>DASUYM010000244.1:0-26544 GCA_036377435.1 Propionibacteriaceae bacterium | reverse complement strand
TACGCCATCCGGGAGCCTGCCATCGCGCCATCTGCCAAGGTCATCTTCGATGAGCAGCGTCCGTTCCAGCCCGGGCAGCAGCCAACCGAATCGCCTCACTGCCTTCACCGAGAAGGAGAGCAGCCGAACCGGTGCGCCCGGGTGATCCCAGCCGAACTCGGCAAGCATCGCCGCAACGCGTTCCTCGACCTCCCGACCCCGGTCGTTGGGGTGCTTGGTCTCGATCGCCAAACTGACCGGCACATGGTCTCCCCGGGCGTCTCGGACCATGATCATCAGTTCCCGCAGGGTAACCAGCTCACGCTGCTCAGGGTCGGGATCGGGCACCATCCGGGAGCCGAAATCCACCAGCTTGAGTTGCTCGACCGTGCGCTCGTACGCCCGCCCTTCGCTGGTAGAGGTCCTGTCCAGGGTCAGATCGTGTAGGCAGATGAGCTCGTCATCGGCGCTGAAATGCACATCACACTCCAGCCCGAGCGGTATCTCGGTCTCGTACGCCCACTCGATCGCCGCCTGATAGGCCGCCTTGGTCATCTCCGGATGTCGAGAGGAGAAGCCGCGGTGAGCTATCAGGACCGGCTCAGCGGTCCGATCTTCAGCTGACACGCTCGCCAGAGTGTCCGGCGCGGGCCTCCTGGCGGTAACGCAACAGCAAACCGCTGATGAACATCACCAGCCCGCCGACTACTATCGCCGCCACGGACGAGCCGAGCCAACCTGGGGGAACGAATCCAATGCTCGTATCGACCCAGGCCCAGAAATCCGCCCAACCTGGGACGGTGCCTGGATAGACCAGCTGATAGGCGGCGAATCCGCAAGCCCATGCGATGACCGGCGCCGCTCGCAGCCTCGAGGTCACTGAGACATCCCAGTGCTGACGGCTGACCAGGAAGAAGTCCACCGCCGCGACAGCGTACAACGGTACGAAGACCGAGCCGATCAAGAACAGGAAGGACTGGTACTGGCCGAAGTCGAGGAGCCCGGCCAGCAAGGTCGCCGTCACTCCGATGATCAACGCGACAATCCTTCGGTCCAGCTGAGGCATGATGTTGTGTACCGACATGGCGGTGGAGTAGACGTTGGCGAACGCCTCATCCACCTCGTCGACGAGCAGGATCGCGATGGCAATGGCCCCCGCCGGGAGGGTGACCAGTGCGGTGATCACATCGCTTGCGCCGACGCCGAGATTGAGGACCGCGAAGACGCCGAGGGCGTAGTAGGCGACGGCAGCGAGGCCGTAGCCGAGAGAGGCCCCCCAGAAGGCAGCCTTCCGCGTTCGCGAGTGTCGGCTGTAGTCCGCGGCAAGCGGAGCGAATGAGATCACTCCGGCCACCGCAAGATCAACAGCTGGCCAGAAGCCAAGCACCGAATCCTGAGGGATCGACTGGCGCGGCTGCAACAGCACTTGGACGAACAAGAACACCGAGGCGGCAAGCACCAGCCACACCATGATCTTGCGCAGCAGTCGTACGCTGCCAAGCGGACGGATCGCCATGGTCGTGGCAGCCGCGCCGGCCAGGATCACGAACGGCCAGCGCCAGGCCGCGCCGAGCACCGCAACGGCCGCTGTGGAGATCACGATGATCTCCATCGTCGCCCAGCCGATGTTTTGCGCAATGTTGAGCAGGGTTGGCAGTACCGACCCGCGACGCCCGACCAGGCCACGAAGTGTCACCATGGCTGGTGCGCCCGTCGCGGCGCCGAAGATCGCGGATGCTCCGAGCAAGAGCCCCCCGAGCCCACAGCCAACGACGATCGCCGCCAGTGCGAGTCCAACTGATCCAGCAGTGGTCGCTATCAAAGCCCCGGTTAGCGGCCCGAACAGGCTGATGCCGAGGTTGCCCCACATCGCCAGCTGATCAGTGAATCCAAGCGGACGCGGCGGCTCAGTCGTTAGAGTGAGCGGCGCCTCGTTGGTCGGCCCTTCCGCGTCGAGTGTGGTGTTTGGTGTGGAGGTGACAGACATTGCAAGCTCCCTACGCCGGCATTACCCGGTCAGGTTCGGTCGGTCGGCGGACCCGCGCTGTCGTAACGCACTCCGCCCTCTCAGCCCACCATGTGGTGTGAGCTCCCGAAGGTTTTTTTGGCTTCCCCATGTTAACCTCCCGGTGCGGTGGCCCCCGAACCTCACCCCAGCTGAACTCTCTTCGATGAGTTCACGCTTGACTCGCCGGTCGCCAGGTCAGCTGGAGTGAGGTTTTGAGGGATCTTCCTTCAAACGCGAGCAGCTCTGAACACAGGGCGTGGAAGGGCAGCGTTAACGCTCGATCGGTAGGCCGCTGTTCGCCCAGGCATAGAGGCCACCGTCGAGGTTGACCGCCTCACGACCTTGGGCGTTGAGGAACTGGGCCACACGGGCTGAGCGAGCACCTACTGCGCAAACACAGACGACCCGATCGTCTACCTCGTTCAAGCGCTGCATCAGTTGGTCCATCGGAATATGCACCGAGCCCTCGATGCGGCCGCTGGCCCACTCGTCGTCGGTGCGGACGTCAAGCAGCATCCAGCCCTCGGCTACCCGCGCGGCGACCTCGCCGGGCCGAACGGCCGGCACCTCGTTCCTAAACATCATGCCCAGCCTAATCAGCCTGCGACGAACGCCATTGCCTCGGCAACCAGCACGCGGCAGGCATCGTCGTCGACCGTCAAAATGACCCACTCCTTCATGGGCTTGCCCTTGCCGGCATCAAAGGGCAGCCCGTCGCCAGAAGAGATCAGCTCCGCGACCCGTCCGGCCGGGAGCTTCACGACCAGCCGGTCGTTGACCAGCATCGCAAAGATCGATTTATTGACCTTGATCGCGTTCGACCCGAACCCGCTGCCGCCGTCCGGCACGGTTATCCCGCTCACGCCAGCGTATTCATCGCACAGTGATTCGAATAACGCGGCCTGACTCTCGGTGCCGGACACGAGCTACTTCAACAGCTTCGAAAGCCGCCGGTCGGCGAGCTTCTTGCCGCCGGTCTGGCAGGTCGGACAGTACTGCAGTGCTGAGTCGGCGAAGGACACTTCGGCGATGGTGTCCCCGCAGACGTCACATTTCTCGCCCTTACGCCCGTGCACCCGCAAGCCTGACTTCTTCTCGCCTTTCAAGTCCTTGGCGGCCAGCCCATCGGCCCGCTGAATCGCATCGGAAAGCTCGTCCTTGATCGCTGCGTACAAGGTGCCGAGCTCCGCTTCGGTGAGCGAGTTTGATGGCTTGAATGGGCTCAGCTTGGCTGCATGCAAGATCTCGTCCGAGTACGCGTTGCCAATGCCTGCGATGGTCCGTTGATCTTTGAGAACTCCCTTCAACTGTGCCCGGCCGGCCTTGGCCAGCAGGCCAGCAAGTGCTGGCTGATCGAACTCATCGCTGAGTGGATCAGGACCCAAGGTCGCAACCATTGGTATGGACAGCGGATCCGCGACGACATGGACGGCGAGCTTGCGCTGCGTTCCGGCCTCGGTGAGGTCGAAACCCGATGAATCGTCCAGCCGTACGCGCAACGCAAGCGGACTCTTGCTCGGCTTCGGTGGTGCATCGGGAAGGGAGTCACGCCAGCGCAACCAGCCGGCTCGTGCCAGATGGAAGACCAGATGCAGACCCTGGGCAGAGATATCGAGGAACTTGCCGCGCCGGGTCACCGACTCGATCTCCAGGCCATGCAGCGCAGACAGCGGCGGATCGTAGGTCTTAAGTGCGCTGAAGGCGAGGAGATCAATGCGGGCAATGGCGTGCCCGACACACTTCTGGGTGAGGAACCGCGCCAGCGATTCCACCTCGGGCATCTCAGGCATGGGCCCATTATGGACGGCCGGCTCAGCGGCTCGGCCAATCGGGCTGCGGCAGCCGTAGGGCCACCTCAAGCCGCCGGAGATACTCCTCTCGCGGCAGCTCTACGGCCCCGAGAGACGCCAGATGCGGAGTCTGCCACTGCACGTCGAGCAGCCGATCCTCCGTTCCCGCTCGCCGGAGCAGGTCGACCAGCGCCACCAGGGCCACCTTGGAGGCATCGCGCCCGATGTCAGGCCGATAAAACATGGACTCGCCCGCAAACAGGCCGCCGATACTCACGCCGTAGAGTCCGCCTGCCAGCTCGCCGCCAGGCGTCCAAGCTTCAACCGAGTGCACGACACCGCGCTTGTGCAGTCGCCGGTAGACGCGACGGATCTCGCGGTTGATCCATCCGCTGGGCCGCCGGCGGTCAGCGCAGCCGTCCAAGACGTCGTCGAACGCCGTATCGATGCGGACCTGATAGCGCTTTATGGATTTGTACAGCGAGCGACTGACCCGCAAGCCGTCGAGGGGGAGGATGGCCCGATCCAGTGGTGAATACCAGCCCATCAGGCCCGGCCGTGTGGGCATGGGAAAAACGCCGGACTCGTACGCGGCCAGAGCAAGGTCCTCGTCGAAGACTCGCGAGACCCCGATCAGGTCATCGTGCCGCCACTGCTCCGGCGATCCGAATGGCGACTCCACGTCGGCATACTCCCACCAGGGCAAAGGCCTCCGTTCCGGGCCGCCTCGGGGTTCTCCCGGGGTCACAGCCAGGCAGCCGAATCGCGTGGGCCACGTACGCTGGGGTCGAGCACTGCCCGGCGGGCAGCTGAACTATCGGGAGCAGTTATCCCGATGCAGAGTGTTTGGAGGCCTGATGGCGTCAGCGCAGGAGGTGCGCCGGAGGATCGCCACAGTGATCTCCCCTGTGGCAAATCTGGTTACCGCGCAAGGGGCTGGAGGCGCGCTGCGCCAGGTACTCGAAATCGCCATCGATGGCTACGGGCGCCTGCCCAGCGCGAAAACAGCAGCAGCACGCCAGCTACAGCGGCAGGCCGGCTCGGTCGACGAAGCGATCTCCGCGATCATCGACCACCACGTGCGCCTCGCCTCCGCACAAGGTTTTGTGACCAACATTGGCGGCGTGGCCGCACTCCCTGTCGCAATACCAGCCAACATCACCGGCGTCGCAATCGTGCAGGTGAGGATGGTTGGTGCGATTGCACACTTGCGCGGCTACGACCTCAACGACAATCGGGTCCGCACCGCACTCGTGATGTGTCTGATGGGCGGGGAGCAAATCGCCAAGCACATTGTGCAGGGCACGCTGCCGACCTCGCCCATGGCGGTGGCAACTGCACCGATCTTCGATCCCGAACTTGACAGGCTCGTGGCAGAAGAGGTGCTCACCGACCTCGCGGCCCGCATCGGCGGGAAGAACGTCGCTCTGGCGATCGTCAAGCGGGTTCCGCTAATGGGTGGCGGCATCGGCGCAATCATGGACGGGATCGCGACCTACCAGATCGGTCGCTACGCGACCGGAGAGTTGCTGCGGCGCCGCGCGCTGGTGAATTGAGAGCTGGTCTGGCGGTGTCTGAGGGCTATGAATCAGCCCTTTATCCTGCTCAAGTGATTCCCGCTCAGGTGCGGGCCTGGGCTCAGGAGCACCTCAAGTCCGAGATCATTGCGATCGAGCCCGTCGGCGGCGGCAGGACCGACACCATTTCAGCGGTTTACCTCCGGCGTGGGGAACCGGTCATCCTGCGCTACGTCTCCATCGAACGCTGGGGCGAAATCGGCCGCCAGCACGTTGCTTGTGAGGCACTCGGCTGCCGTCTGATGGAGGGTTCCAACCTCCCGGTGCCACGACTCATTGCGTCGGACGCGGATGGCAGCCGGGCTGGAGACTACGCCAACCTCACCACCTGGCTCCCCGGCCGCGTTCGGCTCGGGCCGTTGGGCCTTGACGCGATCGATGAGCTGGCGAAGATCGCCGTCATCATTCACGGCACTCCCGTGGATGATGATCATCGGCCGCGACCGTACGAATTCTGGACTCCAGATGATCTTGACGTGCCGAGCTGGACGTCACGGCCGGAGCTGTGGCGACGTGCTATCGACATCTTCAATCAAGGTCCGCCGCCGACCCACCAGGGACTCGTACACCGTGACTTTCATCCCGGAAACATCATGTGGGAAGGGGATCGGATCACCGGCGTGATCGACTGGGCCGAGACCTCGTGGGGGCCTCCTGACCTGGACGTCATGCACTCCCGAGCGAACTTCGCCATGCTGCACGACTTTGACAGCGCTGACGCATTTTCCGATGCCTATCGATGGCATGGCGGGATACTCGATGATGATCATGATGCGCAGGTCTTCTGGGCGATCAGCGACATCCTGGGCTTCCTGCCCGATCCGACTCAGATCATTACCGCGCTGATCCATCACAGGACCGATCTCCCCGATCAGGTGGTACGCGAGCGGCTCGAGCATCTGCTCATGATCACGCTCGGCGAGACCCGCCACTGATTAGCCGCTGCCTCAACTTGGGAATGCGGAGGTCTCGACGTGTCCAAAAGTCGACACCGGTCGGATTTGGACTCAAGAAGGCAGAGCCGACGCGCACCCATACGAGCCGAAGGTGACGCCGAATGAAGGATGTGACAAAAAGCTCAGCCACAATCTGGCTCAACGCCTTGCGAAGCAAGGTTAGGCTGACTTAAGTTAGGCGAGCCTCACCTATTTGGCTACTGTAAGAGGCTGGGTTCGGCAAGGAAGGCGCCACTAAGTAATGCGGGGGAACGAGGAGACATGCTAGCCAACTTCCTGATTGGCTTACGCGAGGGCCTGGAGGCCGCGCTCATCGTCAGCATCCTCATCGCCTACTTGGTGAAGTCCGATCGCCGCCACCTCCTACCGCAGATCTGGCTTGGCGTCGGTATCGCGGTAGCCATATCACTCGCCTTTGGCGCGACACTCACCTTCGGGCCCAGGGGACTCACGTTCGAGGCCCAGGAACTAATCGGCGGTCTTCTTTCCATCGTCGCCGTGGCGTTTGTCACCTGGATGATCTTCTGGATGGCGAAGGCCGCGCGGTCGCTATCCGGCGAATTACGGTCCCAGATCGACAAGGCCGCCGAGGCCAGCCGTTGGTCGCTGGTCATCATCGCGCTCCTGGCTGTCGGCCGTGAGGGCCTGGAAACGGCATTGTTCCTCTGGGCCGCCACCCAGGCTGCAGCCCAGGGCACCGGCACAACTGCCGGCCCACTGCTTGGCGCCGCCCTCGGACTGCTTGTCGCGGTCGTGCTCGGTTACCTCATCTATCGCGGTGCCCTGAAGATCAACTTGAGCCGCTTCTTCACCTGGACCGGCGCTTTCCTGATCGTCATCGCAGCGGGCGTGCTCGCGTACGGTGTGCACGACCTACAGGAGGCCCGTTTCCTGCCCGGTCTGAACAACCTGGCCTTTGATGTATCCGGGGCAATCCCGCCAACCTCGTGGTACGGAACACTATTGAAGGGCGTGTTCAACTTCTCGCCCGCAACCACGGTTCTCGAGGCGGCCGCCTGGCTCCTCTACTTCGTCCCAACGATGACGATCTTCCTCTACCAAAAGCGACAGCGCACGCAAGCTCCCTCACGTCCGACTCCCGAGCCAGTTGGGGCGTCCGGAAGGAAATGATCATGATCGGCCTCAGCCGTCAGGCTGGCAACTTCGCCATGCCCGTACGCACCCTCGTTCTCGCCTCGACCTGTGCCGTCTTTGGATTGCCGCTGCTCGCGGGATGCACGGACAATGCCTCGACCGACAGTCCGGGCGCCACGGCCAGCGCGAACCCCCGGGCGCTGACCGTGCAGGCGACAGACTCCGACTGCAAGCTTTCCGCGACCAGCGCCCCCTCGGGTACGCTCACTTTTGCGGTGACCAACGGCGGCCAAAAAGTGACGGAGTTCTACCTCTACGGCGAGGATGGAAAGCGCATCATCGGCGAAGTGGAGAACATCGGCCCGGGGATTACTCGGGAGTTAGTCCTGAAGGTCGAGCCTGGGAGCTACATCACCGCATGCAAGCCTGGCATGGCCGGCGACGGCCTCCGTGCACCGTTCTCAGTCACTGATTCCGGCGAGGCGCAGCAAGGCTCCGCAGGAAGCAATGCCGAGCTGGTTGAGCAGGCGAACGAGAACTACCGCGAATACGTCGAAGACCAGACCAAGGATCTGGTATCGATGACTGCAAAGTTCGTGGCTGCATACAAAGCGGGCAAGGACGACGAGGCGCGTGCTCTCTATCCTGTCGCTCGAATGCACTGGGAGCGCATCGAGACAGTCGCGGAGTCATTCGGCGATCTGGATCCCAAGCTTGATCTTCGGGAGGCCGATCTCGAGCCCGATCAGAAGTGGACCGGCTGGCATCGCCTTGAAAAAGATCTGTGGCCGGCGCGCGCCAAGAACTACGAGCCGCTCACCAAGGCCGAGCGTGTCGCGTACTCCGATGATCTTGTAAAGAATACGGCCATCCTCCACAACAGGGTTCCCAAGCTCGACTTCAGCGCCGATGAGATCGCCAACGGGTCGCGTGGCCTGCTCGACGAGGTAGCAACGGGCAAGGTCACCGGCGAGGAGGAGTACTGGTCCCGTACCGACCTGTGGGACTTCCAGGCCAATATCGATGGTGCCTTGGTGGCCTTCGAGGGACTCCGTCCGCTGCTCCAGGATAGGGATCCGGCCCTCGAGAGCCATATCGCTGCGAAATTCGCAACAGTGCAGGCCCTGCTGAACGCGCAGCGGGAGGGTGATGGGTTCAAGACCTACGACAAGCTCAGCAAGGCGGAGGTCAAGGAGCTGTCTGACGCAGTGAATGCCCTCTCGGAGCCACTGTCCAAGCTGGCAGCCGCGGTCGTCTGAGAGTCAGACACCTCCCGAAATGACATCGACTCAGTACCGTCGCGAAAAGCCCACTGAGACTGACGCCCCCGCGCCCTCGCCAGAGCCTCACAGAGGGCGCTCGGGAGTGTCCCGGCGTGGGCTTCTTGGCGCGGCGGGAGCCGGTCTCGCCGGACTGGCCGCAGGTGCTGCCGGTGGTTTTGCACTGGGAAGCGAGGAGACCGCCTCGTCACCACAGACGCCAGGAACACGTACCTATCCCTTTTACGGTGAGCATCAAGCCGGCATCCTCACCCCGGTCCAAGATCGATTGCACTTCGCCGGCTTTGACGTGATCACCAACTCCCGCGCCGAATTGGTGCAGCTCCTCAAGGACTGGACCGCCGCCGCTGCACGAATGACACAGGGCCTCGGTGCCGGGGAAGTCGGACCGACATCGGGCCCGTACGGGGCGCCGCCGGACGACACCGGCGAAGCCATTGGCCTACCTCCGGCAGGTCTGACCATCACCTTCGGGTTTGGTCCGACACTATTTCGCGCGGATGGCATGAGTCGGTTCGGGCTTGCTGCTCGGCAGCCCGATGCGCTGCAGCGACTGCCCCACTTCCCAGCCGACAAGCTCGACCCGCAAAGGTCCGACGGCGACCTGTGCGTCCAGGCGTGTGCTGACGACCCGCAGGTTGCTGTGCATGCCGTACGCAACCTCGCCCGGATCGCGTTCGGCCGGGCTGCTCTGCGGTGGTCACAGCTGGGCTTTGGCCGAACCTCATCGACCTCGACCAGCCAGACGACGTCGCGAAACCTGATGGGCTTCAAGGACGGCACGATGAACGTCAAGGCTGAGGATCCAGCCGCCGTTGACACGCATGTCTGGGTGCCAGCCGACGCCGACAGTAAGGGCCGCTGGCTGGCCGGCGGCTCATATCTGGTGGTGCGCCGTATCAACATGACCATCGAGACGTGGGACCGGCAGCCGCTAAGCGAGCAGGAGCGGGTCATTGGCCGAACGAAGGCCGAGGGTGCGCCGCTGTCGGGCGGCGGCGAGTTCAGCCAGCCAGACTTCCGTCTCAGCGGCAGCGATGGGGAGCCGCTCGTGGCGACCGATGCGCACGTACGTCTGGTGCACCCGAGCAATAACGGCGGCGCCAAAATGCTTCGGCGGGGCTACAACTTCGTGGACGGGAGTGATGGCTTGGGCCGCATGGACGCCGGGCTGTTCTTCCTTGCATACGTCCGCGACCCGGGTACGCAGTTCATCCCGATCCAGATGAAGCTTGGATTGGGTGACGGGCTCAGCGAGTATCTGCAGCACACCGGCTCGGCCCTCTTCGCGATACCGCCGGGCATCGCCCAAGGTGAGCACGTCGGCCAGGCCCTCTTGAGCTAAGGCTCTCGCGGGACATGCGGCTGAGCTTGTCGAAGCCGAATCGCCCTTCGACATGCTCAGGGCGCATAGTCCCCCTGCTAGTCCGCCCGAACGGTTGACTTGGGCACGACAGATGGAGTTGGCCGCTTGGGCTCAATCCCAAACCCGGTCCGTATCCGTCGGATGCCCTTTCCCAACCAGGGAGCCAGGTGGTGCCTTGCCCACTCGATGTCGCTCGTCAGCTGCTGACGACCTTGCGGCCTCACCGGCTCGCCTTCCAGAGGCGTGGCCCAACTATGGTCAAAGCCGTCGATGCCCAGCCGCCACGCCAAGGCGGCTGCCACAATCTGATGGCCGAGCTCGTTGCCGTGCAGCCGATCCGCGAACCACAGACGGGGATCCTGTGCGACCGGATACTTCTCGAAGTCCATCACCAGGACACCGTGTCGCTCAGCCTCAGCGCGGATGATGCCGTTCAGCTTGGTGACCCGATCCCGAAAAGTCTTGCCGAGCGGGTTGATTCCCGCAAGATCGGGCACGGTGAAGGTGAGCACCGTTACGCCCTGGCGGCGCGCCTCCCCGAACATGATGACGTAGTCGGCGCGTATCGAGTCGAGGTCGCAGCGCGGCACAATGACGTCGTTCATGCCTCCGAACACCGAAAGCAGGTCGGGCCCCATGGCCAGCGCGTCGGCGAACTGGCTGGTCCAGATCTCTTTCATCCTCAAGCCGCGGATGGCGAGGTTCGCATACTCCAACGGCTCATCCTGACTATCGGCGATGTGCTGCGCCAGCCGGTCCGCCCAGCCGCGGTAGCCACCGCTCCCGTCAGGATCTTCCAGCCCTTCCGTAGAGGAGTCGCCGATCGCCACATAGCGACGAAAAGTTGCCACAGACCATTCTTACGCCGCTGGCAACGATCATCTCTAGTAAGGGATCGCCTGGGTCATCCCGGCTCGCAGGAATTAACATCAGCATGAGGTGAGTCATGCCGGCGATCCGCAACCACGAATACGCCGCTGTGGTCGACCGCGAGCGTCCGCTCATTGAGGCCACGGCCTACCTCCTCACGGGTGATCAAGTCCAGGCGGAGCGGGCTGTCCAATTGGTCTGCGCGGAGCTCTACTGGCGATTGCCCGGGGCCCAAGATCCTCAGGTCGAGGTGCTCCGGGCGGTGGTGCACACCGCTCACGGACCCGTTCGCCTGCCATGGGAACCGCGAAGGGGCTTCGAGCTCATCGACGGGCTACCAATCGCGGAGCCGATCATTGCCGACCTTCGGATGCTCCCGTACGACCAGCGGGTTGCCGTCATCTTGGCGAGCTATGCGGGCCTACCCCCAGTACAGATCGCGAAGGTCCTCAAGCGACCGGTCGGTGACGTGCTCCTGTTGGCCCGGCGGGCGCGAGCCGCATTGGCTGCCGGGCACGCGGGGCGTATGAGTGACGAGGCAATTACCCAGGAGCTCAAAGATGCGATCCCGCGCGTCATGCGCGAGTCCCACGACAGCGCCGACGACTTGGCCCATGGTCGGTGGCTCAGCCACCGTCGCTGGATCCAGCGAGGCTCGGCGGCTCTGATCGCGGTGGTACTGGTTGTCGTTGCCGTCGGCCTGCTCGTCCCCACGCGTCCACCGGTTCCGCAGGCGGCACCAACGTTGCCCGTATCCACACCGTCCGGGCTGAGCTGCGATCCATCGAGTGCGACATGCCGGTCGCAGATCCTGTTGACGTGGCGCTCCAAGATGGCCGAGGTCACGTCGTCCTACCTGGATCCGACCGGGAAGTACTTCAGCGGATTTGGCTACCGCTATGACAGCCGGTACGACATGCCAAGCTTTTGGACCGGGGAAGGGGGCGCGCTCGCCTTCGAGATGTTCCGGCTCGACAAGGGCGCCACGGAGGTCTATGTGCAGGTCGCGACGAGCCGCAAGTTCGCCGTGCGGTGCGGTGCCACTACCGGTCAGAAGTGCATGTTCATCAGATTCATGGACGGCAACTCGTACCTGTTGACCGATTCGACGTTGGCGGATGGGGGCATCGAACTTCAGCACTCCCCAAAGGGCGACGAAGTGATCACCGTCATCGCCCGCAATACCCAGCGCGGCCAGATCCTGGAGATCAGCACCGGCGAACTGATCAAGCTCGTGCAGGATGAGCGGCTTCGCCTACCCAAGCGATGCTGTTACCGACGCTAGTGAACTCAGGCGTCTCAGGCCGCTAGATCAATCGAGTCGTTGCGATGATCGTCTGGCTTGAGTGGAGTCGGTGCCGGCGGATCGGATTCGTCCTCGTCGCGGCCTCGGGGATAGTCGAGCAGGGAGGGAATGATTGCCAGCAACACGATCACGAGGACGCCGACAATGGCTACCCCCGTGATCAAGAGCTGGATGATGTTCATATTCCAATCATGACGCGTCAAACTGTGAAAAACATCTACCTGAGGTCGGCTATTGCTTAGAAAGATTTGCATCCACGACGGTTCCCCTCGCCATCGCCGGCTCGTCAGAATAGCGAGATGAACGCCTGGGCCGTACATCAACCGGGGCCGATCGAGAGCGAACCTCTGCAGCGCGTGGAACGTAGGGTGCCAACCCCACTTCCGAGCCAAGTTCGCATCAAGGTCAACTGCTGCGGCGTCTGCCGTACCGATCTGCACCTAGCCGAGGGGGACTTGCCACCGAAGCACGCCAACGTCACCCCTGGCCACGAGGTTGTCGGCGTCGTGGATGCGCTCGGCGACGGCGCAACCCGGTTTGCTGTCGGTGATCGGGTCGGTGTGGCCTGGCTTGGCGGCACCGACGGCAGCTGCCGATTCTGTCGCCGCGGCGCGGAGAACCTGTGCCTTGCGCCGAACTTCACCGGCTGGGACAGCGATGGCGGCTACGCAGACTTCTGCCTCGTCGACGAGGCCTTCGCGTACGCGCTTCCGGCAGGCATTGACGACGAGCATCTGGCCCCGCTGCTATGCGCTGGCATCATCGGCTACCGGGCACTGGTCTGTGCGGCGGCTCCGCCTGGCGGCTCGCTCGGCATCTATGGTTTTGGCGGCAGCGCGCATCTCACCGCACAAGTGGCCCTGGCGCAGGGCCTGCGCGTCCATGTCCTGACTCGGGGCGAGGCCAACCGTAAGTTGGCCACCGAGCTCGGCGCTGACTCTGTTGGCGACGCGCGGGACGCGCCGCCGGAGCTCCTTGATGGGGCGATCTTGTTCGCTCCGGCTGGCGATTTGGTGCCTGCTGCTTTGCGGGCGCTCGATCGCGGCGGAACACTCGCCGTCGCCGGCATCTGGTTGTCCGACATCCCCGTCCTCAGCTATCAGGACACCCTCTTTCAGGAGCGCAAGCTACGTTCGGTGACCGCAAACACCCGCGCTGACGGGGAGACATTCCTCCGGTTGGCGGAGCAGCTCGGCGTACGGGCGACAACTGTTTCCTATCCGATGAGCGAGGCGCCTCAGGCACTGGCCGATCTCAAGCACGGACGATTCAGTGGGGCTGCCGTCTTGCACAACTGAGCGCCAAGATCACGGATCGCCTTCAATTGATCACGCGCGCCCTCCCCGACATCGAAGGTTGCGCTCATCAGACTGGCGAACCTGTGCTGCGCGGCCCGCGTGGGTGTTTAGTTCCTTGTCGGCGGGATTCTCCAGGCGATCATGCCTTGTCCGAAAGACGACCGCCCTTGCTGGACCGTGACGAAACAAGATCACGAATCGTTTTGATCTCGGTTGGCCCGACACGGCAGCAACCACCGACGAGGCGGGCGCCCCCGCTGATCCATTGCTCGACGGCCGCGGCTTGGAACGTTGCTGGGCCAATCCAGGCCCGAGCTGTGGCATCCCAGCGCTCACCGCTGTTGGGATAGACAACGACTGGCTTGCCAGTGGATTCACTGGCACGGCGGACCAACGGGTACGCGTCGGCCGGATCTATGCAATTGACGCCAACCGCGATGATCTCGTCGACCTCGCGGACGGGAGAGAAGGCCTCGACCGCTGGCTCGCCCGCGCGCGTACGGTCCCCCGCGCAGGTGATCGACAGCCAGCACGGCTGACCGCTCCCGTCGAGCTCAGCGAGCAGCGCCTCGACCTCGGCCAGGCACGGAATGGTTTCCAGGGCCAAGATGTCGACGCCGGCTTCGATCAGCAACGCGATCCGCGGGCGATGCCAGGCCCGTAGCTCATCGATCGACAGGTCGTAGTGGCCGCGATACTCCGACCCGTCGGCCAGTGCCGCACCGTACGGGCCGACCGAGCCAGCAATCCAGCGATGCTGGCCATCGCGGAAATTCGCACGCGCCTGCTCGGCGAGACGTACGCTCCGGATGATCAGCTTCTCGGCTTCGGCCTGCGAGAACCCCGCTTGGGCGAATCCGCCGATTGAGGCCTGGTACGACGCCGTGGTCGCGACCTGTGCGCCCGCGGCGAAATAAGCCTGATGCGCCTGGACAATCGCATCGGGATTGTCAAGGAGCAGCCGGGCCGACCAGAGCTCGGAGCTGAGGTCGTGACCTTGAGACTCGAGCTGGCTCGCCAAGCCGCCATCCAGGACAACCGGACCGACCGAAAGTGCGTCAGCAAGGGTGGTGCTCACCCGCCCAACCTACGTACCCGCCGATCGCGCCGTCGCGTGCCTGAAGAACCTGTCGTGGATCGGCAAGGTAGGTGCGTATTGCGTCCCACAGCTGGCGACCCGCGCGATCTTCCGGTGGCCACGCGCATCGTCCAGCCCTCCTCCAGTGACGAGCACGGCTGTTGGCTCGAAGAGCTGTACCAGCGCCAAGTTGTCACACAGCAGGAACGCGTTCTCCAGCAGCGTCTGGAGCTCCGCTGGCGTACGCGCCAGGATGCGGGCCGTTTACGTCGCCCGCATTCCAGAAGGTGGCCATTGCCCGCGGGGCTTGAAGACCAGCTCGCCGGCCTCGGCGACGACCTCGTGATCACCCACCAACCTAGGCGGCTCTGCACACCTTGCCTGCGCTCTGCATACGTTGCAAACTGTGCGGACCGCAGGAAACCTATGTTTACATAGGTTTCCCGCCCAGTACCTGGCTCACCCTCTAACGCCGACTTGTCAGAACCTGGTTGACCTATGGCTCAACCAGGTTCTGACAAGTCGGCGTTGTGCTCGTCGCGGAACTGGAGCCAGTCACGGGTAAGCGCAAGATCAAATCCGGACGAGCCATCCGTGCCAATGGTGATCAGCCGCTCGCCGATGGCCACGAGCTGTTCACCCAGCTCCTCAGGTCCGCGATGGGCGGAGGTTGATCGTTCGATCTCGCGAGGATCCCGACTGACCTTCGTGCACCACTCGTCGAGGATGCGGTTCTTTCGCGCCAGGGTGTCGACGCTCCCGAACCCGTGCCATATGTCCGCATGCTCGGCTGCAAGGCGCAGCGTTTTCCGCTCGCCGCCCCCGCCTACCAGTATCGGGATTGGCCTCACCGGCGGCGGGTTCAGCCGGTCGAATCGCGCGCGGATCCGCGGCATAGAGTTGCTCAGCGCCGAAATCCGACTGCCTGGTGTCCCGAACTCGTAGCCGTACTCTTGGTAATCCCTTGCGAACCACCCGGCGCCGATGCCAAGGATGAGACGCCCGCCGCTAATGTGATCAACAGTGCGCGCCATGTCGGCGAGCAGATCAGCGTTGCGGTAGGAGTTGCAGGTTACGAGCGCGCTGAGCTCGACCCGCTCCGTCTGCTCTGCCCAGGCAGCCAGCATCGTCCAGCACTCGAAGTGCTTGCCGTTCGGATCCCCACCGAGCGGAAAGAAATGGTCCCACGTGAAGATCACGTCGACTCCGGCTTCCTCAGCCGCAGTCACCGCCCGCCGCAGGTCCGCGTAGTCGGCGTGCTGGGGCTGCAGCTGAACTCCGACCCGAACTGGGCGGTCGGCATACGGCAATTCGGACACAAGACTCCTGATTCTCATGCGATCGGCGATTCGAAACCGCCGAGCCGGGCGGTTGCGAATTAGTGTCGGCCATTGTGGCGCATACGACATCAGGCAAGAATGTCGGCGTTGGCGTATCAGACGATTGGAGGGGCACTTATCCCCAGCATGCATAGCCGTCTGGCGGAGGAGGTGCCGTGAAGCATCGCAGTCCCCTGGTCACCCTCGCGGCCGTGGCTGTGGCCTTCGCCATCATGTTCATCGTCAATATGGTGGTCGGCCCACCGGGCAACAGCTCCACCGGAACTGCAGGCCCATCAGAGGCGCAGGCCACCGCCTCCGCCAGCAGCGCGTCATCTCAGCCGACCGAGACCGCAGTCTCGTTCGCCGTCGCGGTGCTCGGGGACCAGGCGGCTGCCTACTTCTGCGATGGCCGCGCTGTTGAGTCCTGGTTTCGCGGCATGGTCGAGGGAGAAGATATCTCGCTGAAGAGCAGGAGTGGTGCGACGCTCCAGGCCAGGCTCGACGGTGACCATGTGAAGGGCGCGGTGGAGATCAAGAACGAGTCAGCTGCGCCTCAGCTGAACCCCGAGAGCCCGCAGGTCACCGTTGACGGCGAGAACCTGAATGCGACGCCGGTCAACGGCACGGAGGATCTGTGAGCAAGGAGATTTCATGAGCAGCATCCCGGTGCCCGCCCCCGACGCTCCCGCCGAGCCGAGCAGCTCGAACCTGGTGCCTGTGCTGGTTGCCTTTGCCATTGGAACCGCGGTCTCCATCGGCCTGGGCGTGTACGGGCGGCTGCACACGCCGACAGGCTATGCGGTCAATATCGCAGGGTTTTCCACCGGCGCGGCAGCCAAGGCTGCGTTGGCTTCAGTCGCGATGGCCCTGGCCATCGTTCAGGCTGTGACGGCGATGGGCATCTATGGGCGAATTCCGCTGCGGGGCGCCTGGGTTGGTGCCGTGCACCGCTGGTCGGGGCGCCTTGCGATCCTGATCTCGGTGCCAGTCGCGGTGCACTGCCTGTACGCCCTGGGCTTCCAGGCCTATGACGGTCGAGTGATCGCGCACTCGCTCTTCGGCTGTTTCCTCTACGGCGCCTTCGTCTTCAAGATGTTGATCTTGACCCGTGATGACTCGCCGAGCTGGGCGTTGCCGCTAGCCGGAGGACTCGTGCTCAGTGGCCTGACCGCCCTCTGGATGACAGCTGTGTTGTACTTCCTCATCGTATGATCATCTTCGGCTTGTGAACCAGACGGAGCAATCATGAATGCCTACGACCGACCGACCGACTCACTGCCGATCACCCGTCGTACGGTGATCATGAACACCGGATTGGCAGCCGCTGCCATCGCTGGCCTCAGCTCCTGCACCAACTACGGAACCGCACCAGTGAGCGAGCCATCTGCGGCTGGCACCTCTGGAGGCGCCGCAGGTGGGTCGAGCGGTGCAGGCGGACCCCTGAGCGTCAAGGAAGCAGACATACCCCTTGGAAGCGGCAAGATCTTTCCCGAGGCCCAGACGGTGATCACTCAGCCAAAAGAGGGGGAGTTCAAAGCGTTCAGTTCAATCTGTACGCACCAGGCCTGTCCAGTGGCCTCCGTCACGGACACCATCAACTGTGACTGCCATGGAAGCAAGTACTCGATCATTGACGGCTCGGTGGCGAATCCCCCCGCACCCAACCCGCTGCCTGCCAAGACGATCAAGGTCGACGGAGACACGCTCACCGTCACCTGAGCTGGCCCGACCGTCATCCAAAGGCGATCATCTCATTGAGAGTCGCGAGTCGGCGGGTTACCAGCGCCTGGGCGCTGACCGCCCACAGCCGCCGGGCGAGCTTCGCATTCGCAGCCAGCCCGCTCAGCTCTTTCGGACGTCCCTCGGCGTAATAACGGCCCGACACGCCGGCCCCCTCAGATGATGTGGCCAGATAGACAGGAGTGATCGCCGCCTTTTCGGGGCTGGACTGCATCGGCCGAGTGACGGTAAGGAGCATGCGACGTCTCCCGGTGGCATACCGGCCGAGGTTGGTCCGTACGAAACCTGGGTCAACCGCGTTGGCGGTGATCCCCGTGCTCTGCAGGCGCCTCGCGAGTTCCTGGACGAACAAGATGTTCAACAGCTTGCTGGTCCGATAACTGTCTGGCGTAAGCGGGCCGCCAGTGACAACGCTGTTCAGATCAACCATTCTCACTTGTGAGTGCACCGAGGATGAGATCACGACCACTCGCGCGGGAGCCGAGGACCGGAGCAGCGGCAACAGCAGGTGTGTCAACAGAAAGCCAGCAAGGTGGTTGGTGGCGAAATTGGTCTCGATGCCCTCGTCGGTCAGCACCAGGTCGCTGCGCGCTACCGCTGCGTTGAGAATCAGGCCATCGAGGCGCGGCGTGTTGTCCATGACTTGGTACGCGAGTGACCTGACCTCACGCATCAGGGAGAGGTCCGCGGCCGCCACTTGGAGGTCGGCATTCGGTACGCGGCTCCGGATTCGGTCCACCGCAACCTGGCCCCACTCGGTCGCACGTGCACCTACCAGCACCCGCGCTCCGCGTTCGGCGAGCTGGGCCGCAATCGCCTCGCCAAGGCCGCTTGTCGCGCCGGTCACCAGGAAGGTCGGCGTGGTCGTCGCAATCTCCCTCTCTGGGTGCTCCTTCTCAGAATCCCACATCACTGAAGCTCCGGCTTCACCTCCTTCGGCTGCAAAGAGGACACCACCCTAACGATCAGCGAGACTCGCTGGAAACTTCACTCCAGATGAGGTTGCAGCCACATTTGGGCCTAAATCCGGCAGCTAGGCTAGGGTGAAGTTTCCAGCGCGTTCCACTGGTCTCAGCTCCACCGCGCGCTGGTCGCCTTATTCCGCAGCGCGAACCGTCGCCGATCCAGGCTGATTGAGCTGCTCCCTAAGCGCCATCGCGCCCTCGCCGCTCAGCTGAGGCATGCAGACCAGCCGGCCGGTGAGCACCATCAGGATGGAGAGGATCGGCCCGCAATCTCGGGACCCTTACCGACAGACCATTGGGTGTCGGTGGCGGTGAGCCGGTAGCGCTCGTAGGGCACGCTGCGAAAGACCCGCATCTTCCACCGACCCCGCCGGGTGAGGTGATCCGACCACACACGCGTGGCTGCGGCTGCAGCCGCCTGCGGGTCGACCTCGAGTTCGCGCGACAGCGGGATCGCGATGTCCTGACCATGGACCACGATGTCGATCAGAGTTTCGAGGTGGGTTAGGCCGAAATTGTGACGGCGGGAACCGACCATGCCGCGGATGTCGGCGATGAGTCGCTCGGTCGGCAGTCCAGCTCGCCTGCGCGCGTTTTCCCTGTTGGTGTGGTTGATGCTTCCGGGGTGCCGCAGGGCCATCCGGAGCCCGTCTCCCAGACTTATCTGCTGCAAGGTCAAGTGAGCGGCGACGTCGCGGACCGTCCAGCCGTCGCAGAGTGAAGCGTGTGCCCACTCCTCCGCCGACAGGCTCTCGAGCAAGTCCACGGTGCGGAGCCTCTGGGTGTCGATGGCGGCCCAGACCTCATCCTCATTCATGATCATTGTCCTTCCGTGCCACGCTCCGGGTTAGTTCACGCGAAGTCCGGCGGAGCGGTCCGGGTTCGCTTGAGCTCATAGAAGTCCGGGCAGCCGGCGAGCAGCCGGACGCCGTCGAACAGGCGCACTGCGTCATCTCCCCTCGGGATCGCGTTGAGTACCGGCCCGAAGAAGGCCGCGCCGTTGATGTGCATGACCGGAGTCCCCCCGTCGACACCAACCGAAGTCGCACCTTCGGTGTGACTGCGACGCAAGGGCTCGTCGTACTCCTCCGACCAGGCGGCACGCGCCAGCCCGACGGGCAGGCCGACAGCCGCAAGGGCATGCTCCGCCGCTGCCTGATACTCCTCGGGGTCCGGGTAGCGCCAGTGGTCGAAGATTTGGGAGCCGAAGGCGGTGTGCCATGAGCGCAACGCATCTGGCCCGTGGTGGACCCACACGGCCGTCGCTACAAGCGACGGGCCGAATGAGGTGTTGAGGTTAGTCCGGTACGCCTCGTCCACGACGCGATCCTCGTTGAGCATGCGCAGACTCATGACGTGGAGCCGCAGGTCGATGTCGCGCTGCTTCTCGACCTCGAGCAGCCACCGGGACGCGATCCAGGTGTACGGGCAGACCGGATCGACGTACAGGTCCACCGGGATCGCGTGTCCCGGCACCGCCGTCGCGCGCGACGCCGCGACCCGGCGGGCCTCGTTGGTCTCCGCCGACGTGGCCGGGGTACACACCAGCCCGTGTGCCGACCAGTACGCTGTGGTGCCTTTCTCCCAAGGATCGAGGTCGACGCTGTTGCCGTCCTCGTACGCCAGCCTTCCCATGGGACCTCCCTCGTCGCGTTACCTCATGGCAAGGGTCGGCCACGAGGGTGGATGCGGCCATCGTGCGGATTACTCATCCACCTACTCATCTTGAGCGCTGCCTGGTCGCCCAGGCGGCGATCTGTGCGCGATTGGCGTATCCCAGCTTGCCGAGGATGTGCTGGACATGGTTCTGAGCGGTTCGCTCCGAGATGACGAGTGCTTCTGCGATTTCGCGGTTGCTCAGCCCCTGGGCGACGAGGGTTGCTATCTCGCTTTCGCGCGGAGTCAGAGGGTCGCCCTGCTCCGTCATCGCACTGAGTCGACGGGTCCACGGCGTCATGCCGAGGGCACTTGAGAGTGGGAGCGTGCGCTCCGCGAGCCGGGTCGCTGCCGCGCGGTCGCCGGCTCGCGCCACTGCGGTCGCGAGCTCGCAATCGGCCTCGACCTGGAAGCCCGGCGCGCCGATCTGCCGGCACAGTGAACTCGCCGCGGTGAGCTCGACTCGCGCGGAGTCCCAGTCGGCCAGCGCCACCGCGCACTTGCCGAGCGTGAGCTCGACGGGACCGAGGAAGTTGGTTCCCCCGGCACCGCCGACGACGTACTGGCCGCGATATGGCGTGAGCCGCTCACGGAGCTCCTGGGTGTCGTCTGCGAGGCCGAGGGCCGCAGCCACCTGGGCGCCGACGGCGAGCCCCACGAGACGGAAGATTGATGCCACTTCCCAGCCCTCGGGGACGCCGCACCGTTGGTAAACCGCGGCGGCCTCATCCAGACGCTGAGCGTCAACCAGGGCGAACGCCCGAAAGAGCCGGCGGGCGAGATCCCAGCGGCTATCCGCAAAGTCCCAGGTGACCGGCGACAGCATCTCCTCGGGTTGCCCCCGGTGGTGGCCGAGGAGCAGGCGAAAGCTCACTGATGCGCCGTGCACGGCAGGATGGCCGAGTCGCTCGAAGTGGTCGACCGCCTCCCTGACCAGCCGATCGGCATCGTCGAACTCGGCTCGTGCCAGTGCCAGGGCTGCCCGGGTTACCAGCAGGTGCCAGCGTGCGTAAGGGCCGCCCACCTGCTCGGTGGTCCACTGCAGCCGTGGCAGCTCGGCCGCGATCTCAGCCAGCCGCCCGGCATACCAGTAGGTGTCGATCAACCACAGGCGACCCCACATCTCCGCTTCCGGCCGCCGCCAGGCGGTTCCGGCGGCGATCATTCGCGCCGCAAGGCTCGCCACCTCGACCACATGATCAGGTCCACTGCGCGCAAGCTGCCGTGAGCTAAGCGCTCCGATCGTCAGATCTAGCTCCTGGGCCTCGTCGGCAAGCGACAGCGCCTGGGCGCTCGCCACGTCGGCCTCGTCGTAGAAACCGCAGTACGCCGCCGCCTGCGCAAGCCGGGCGAGCAGCCGAGCCCGCGTGGCGTCGTCGTGTGTGGACAAAGCCAGTGCCTCGGAGCACCACCGATGTATGTCGCCGTCCCACGTGGGGTTGCCACAGGGCTCCAAGGTCAGCGCAGCGTTGGCAAGCAGCTCGGCGGATTCCAGTTGCCGAGCGATGTCGAGTGCCTCAATGCAGGAGCGCCGGGCAGCGGGGAGGTGGCCGTTCCGAAATGCCGCCGCCGCCAACGCGAGCAACAGGTCAGCACGCTCGATGTCGGTAAGGCCGTCCGCATACTCGAGGGCGAGCCCGTACAGCCGCTCCGCCTCCCCGAACGCGAGCACGCGCATCGCCTCGTCCGCGGCACGACGTGCCCACGAAGAGGCCTCGGCGGACGCTCCGACCGAGGCGGCTGCGGACCAGTGGTAGGTAAGCTCACCTAGGTGGTTCGCTACGCCGCCGGCCGCTAGGTCCTCGATTGCCAGCGCGGTACGCCGATGCAGACTGACGCGCTCGGACAGGGGCAGGCCCGCCACAATGGAGGCTCGAACCACGCCGCTGTCGAACTCGACACGGCCGCCCGGCGCGGACCCGCAGAGGAAGCCAGCACGAGTAGCCTCATCAATCGCGTCGAGGAGCTCGGCCTGACCAGTCTCCAGGACTCGTGCGACAACCGCTGTTCGCACGCTGTCACCCTGGATCGCCGCATCCTCGAGCAGTCGTCGCGCTGGCAGCGAAAGCTCCCGGACGCGCCGGCTCACCAGATCGTCGAGGCTTCTGGGGAGCGTGGGCGCCTGATCCTGAGGCGGCCAGGCGCCCAGGTACCGGCCCATCTCGCCGAGAAAAAGCGGGTTACCGCGTGTCGTCTCGAAGACCTCGGCCGCCACTGACTCCGGTACGGGCCGGCCAGCTACCGCGGACAAGTGCAGTAAGGAGTCGACGCGGGACAGGCCTGAGAGCTTCACCACTTCGAGGTCCGGCTCACCCAAGACATCGAGCCGCACGCCGTCCCACGGGCTGGACTCGTCCCGAGCGTCGTCATGCGCAAGGCATGCGAGCACACGGCCCTGTTGAAGCAACCGCATCACATCGACCAGGGTGGCCAGTGATGGACCGTCTGCCTGATGGAGGTCGTCGATAAGGAGCACGACGCCGCGGTCCGCTGCAGCCTGACGCACTCGGTCGGCAAGCCGTTCAGTGAGCGCTGCGGGATCCGCTAACGAATCGAGGCCGTCGAGGGAATTGGGGGCGCCGAGTACCTGACGCCACAGCCAGTATGGCGGCGCGCCAGCCGACCCGAACGATCGGGCACGCAGCACCCGGACTCCCCGGGTCGCAGTCTCGTCGGCGAAACGGTCCAGTAGAGCTGTTTTGCCGATGCCAGGCTCGCCAGAGCACAGCACGACCCGTAGGTGGCCGGTCATTGCGTCGTCAAGCGATACGTGCAGCCGCGCGAGCTCATTCGCGCGTCCGAGCAGCTCGCCCGGCGGCCGGCAGGTCATGACACTGTCTTACGGCAGCCCCGAGGAGTGCGCAATCGCGTGCAGAGGCACAGCCCGGCGGAATGTGGCTCGGATGAGTTGCCGGGCGTCGAGGTCGACCACGGCACGTGGGACGATGCGCCCATGCCACGAGACGCTCGTACGATCGCCAAATACGTCGTCGCCGGTTTGGCCCTCGCGGCGATGCTCGTCCTCGCACCCTTCTTCTTCGCCTCCGGTTTGATGGCGCCAGGCTGGGCGGTGGGCGTCTTCATCGCGGTTTGGCTGGCGCTCTTTGGGCTCGGCTGCTTCTGGATCAGACGCAAGCCCTTGTGGGTGGTGCCCCTCCCGTTGATTGCAGCTGCGTTTTGGTTGGGTGGCATGAACGCCGGCGCTGCGTGGCTGGGCTGGACCGCCTGACGGTGCACCAGATAAGCGTCACTCATCTGCGGTGACATTGGGCATCCGTTTCGCTATGACGATGGCTGCCACGGCAACCACCGCGGCAGCTGTAAGCATCGCCGCCTCAAAGCCGTCGGCCAGGACACGAGCATCTGCGTCCAGTCGAGTACTTCCGTCGACCGTGTAGGCCAACCCCATCGCCGCGACACCGAGCACGGCTCCCAATTGACGCGCCTCGGTTACCAGGCTGGCCGCGAAGGCGCGGTGCTCGCCGGGCACGGCGATGAATGGTCCCACGCTGGCTGGCGTGGCCGCGAAAACCCCGAAGACGAGCAGCCCGGGGATCAGCCAGACAAGCTCAGCTTCTGCGCGGCCACGCCGGTCCAAGCGAGGCCGGCGCAGGCCAGCACCAGACCCGGGAGCACCAGCGTTCGGGCTCCCTGTCGGTCGGCAAGGGCAGCAGCAGGAGCATGGCAGCGATGTCCAACCCTGGCTCCGGATCGCGTGAGGACTGGAGCCAGCGGATCGCCTGTATTAGGGCGAAGGCCAGAAACTGGCAGGTTCAGCACGAACAACCATCGCCAATCACCCAGCGCCAGGATTCCTGCTCCGATGAGTGGTCCGAAGATCAGAAACACAGTGCCGCCTGTCGAGAACACGCCGATCGCCCAACCACGCCGCTCGTCGGGCATCTCTCTCGTCGTACTTGCCAGTGCCAGCGGCTGAAGGACGGCAGCGCCGAGGCCCTGAACAAATCGGCACACGATCAGCAACACCAGGGATGGCGCTATCGCGCAAGCGGCCGACGCCGCGCCGAACATCAGCATTCCGATGATCATGAGACGTTTTCGTCCGACGTTGTCTGCGAGTGGGCCTGCCGCAGGCATGAAGACGGCCAGCGCCAGTAGGTAGGCAGTGATAACCCACTGCAGTTCATGAGCCTGCGAACCAAACTCGCGGCCGATTGCTGGATTGCTGGCAGAGCGACCGCCACGGCAGTCCGATCCAGGAAAATCAATGCGTTAGCCGCAACGGTGGACATGAGCACCTGTCGCTGCCGTGGCTCCAGCGCAGTCCAACCGCCACGATTCATGGGCCGATACTGACGCCTGCCGGAATTAGCCACAACGCCCGCGCAGATTCCCCGACACTGCGGCCATGATCGCGAGGCTGTTCGCCGAGACATCCACGGCCTTGGCCGGAATCAGAGCGCCGGCGACCGTAGAGACTGAGTGGACCGGAGGTTGACGTTGTACCCACGCATGCTTTGGTGAGACGATCGGATGAGGTCTTCTGGAGATGCCGTTGTGATGTGGAGGTCGACATGAAGTACGTCGTGACGTGGGAAAGTCGCGCCACTGCCTCTGAGGAATTGCAGGCCCGGTCGCTGCAGGTCTTCAGCAAGTGGACACCAGCAGAGGGCACTGATTTTCTTCAGTTCGTCGCACGGGTGGACGGGCGGGGCGGTTTCGCGGTTGTAGAGACGGACGATGTCACGTTGGTCGCCCGCGACACGGCGACATTCGGCGCTTTCTTCGATTTTAGTGTCTACCCAGTGTTGGATGCTCGCGAGTCTGCCCGAATCATCGGGGAGGCGGCGGAATTCCGCCAGTCCGTGAGCTGATTGGAGCCTTCATCCCCTGCGCAGACTGCGCCGGGCGATCTCGCCACTGGGAGCCGCCCTGGGAGCTGCTCAGTGCCAAACAGCCAGGGCTGCAAGCACGCGCGTCATGGCGAAGTATCACACGGCCTTCTCGGCCGGAATTTCAGCGGTCGGAGATTGCCTTGACTAGGGCCGACGCCGCGAAGACGTTGTGCGCGAGGGGGGATTTGACCCGGGCGCGACCCACGCTCGTACTGCCTGAATTGGCCAGTTTGAGCGTGAAATGAACTCCCGTTGACTCCCGTCTCATCCAGTTGGAGCGCGGCACGTGCCACACGTTGTGGCACCGTCTCGATCTTGACTTCGTGTCCGACGAATCTGTCACCGGACGGCGTCAGCCTACACAGATGATCCGCGCTTGTCGGTTTACCGACGCCCACATCCCAGCTGGGTGTTGTCGCTTGGAACGGACGTGAAAGGCGCGAGTGAGTCGCTCCCCCTCGGGTTCGAAGGTTGGGCCTGCTGCTACTCGGCAGGCCGGTGTGCCGCTCGGCGTGCGGCATTCAACTCGGCAAGTTTCCCAGTGCGGCCAGGTTCATGCTGACATCGAGCACGTGCATGCCGGGGAGTGACAAACGCAGGTCGCCGGATCAGATCCGGACTCACGTAGGAGCCGGAGAGCAATCTCAAACGTTGCCGAAGAGGGGCGGTGCGTTCCCGAGGTGATCCGATGGCGGTCAGTCCTGTCGGCGGCAGGTGAAAACTGACCACGGTGCGGCTGTGGCTTCAAGCGATCATCGCAACGGTGGCGGCCCAGAAGACCTCGTGAGGAGTTTGCCATCCCAGGCTCTGGCGAGGTCGCGTGTTGAGCTCGTTGACCACCGTCTGGACGTGATCGGCGTCGTGTTGGGATAGGTCGGTCTTCTTCGGGAAGTATTGCCGCAGCAGTCCGTTGCTGTTCTCGTTGCTGCCGCGCTGCCACGGGCAGTAGGCGTCGCAGAAGTAGACCGGGATGCCGGTGGCGGCGGTGAAGTCTGTGTGCCGCGTCATTTCGACGCCGCGGTCCCAGGTCAGGGATCGGCGCATGGCTGGTCGAAGCTGCTGGAACGCTGCGGTGAGCGCGGCGACCACGGTGCGGGTCGTGGCGTCGAGCAGCGGGAGAACCAGCAGGTAGCGGCTGTGCCGCTCCACCAGGGTGACCATGTGGCTGCGTCCGTAGCGCCCGACCAGCAGATCACCCTCCCAATGGCCTGGCACGGTTCGGTCCAAGACGCTGTCGGGCCGCTGACTGATCGGCACCATGTGTCCGCGTACTACCTCATATGTCGTTCTGCGTACGACCTGACGTGTAGGTCGGTCTCGGCGAGTTGAGCCCTTACTCGCCCTGAGTGGGGTCACCCTTCGGTTGTCCGCCGGCAAGTAGACGACCCGAAGGGTGACCTGC
>DASUYM010000243.1:0-4554 GCA_036377435.1 Propionibacteriaceae bacterium | reverse complement strand
GATGGACGGCGACGAGCGCGCCGAGGAGGGTTCCGCGGGACTGAGGTCCGATGACGAGTGTCGGCTGAAGAGCAGTGAACGGCTCGGCGAGCGCCGGTCCCAGCCGACGCAGGATGCTCGCGTCGGCCCACCACCCGGTGGGGTCGGCCGCCCATCGGGGATTCGGCCGATCGCCGCGCCACTCGAACGCCGTCTTGAGATCGCGCAGAAACCGGGCGCGAGCGTCGGGTTTCGGACGCGGACCGCGATCCTTGGGACCCATGCCCACAGTCTGCCGTCGGCAACGCACCGACCGCTTCACGCTAGTCCGCAAGCGGATCGACGTTCCGAACCGCCGACCACACTGAGCGTCAGTGTGCCATCGCAGCCGCTGGCCCACGCGAAAAGGGCGGCTCATACCCGGCGATCACCTCGACACGCGACTCAGGCCGTAACCAAACCTGGGCATCTCTTCGGGGTCGCCAGGGCGTCCGCATGGGCGTCGCCTTGCGAGACACGGATTCATCGATCCGTGGGTGCAAACGCCGGCAGGCGTTTGGTCGCGACGTCGGCCCCGCCCCTGGGGCTGTCGGCCTCGAGCGGCGTCTGGACGACACTCGCTGTTATGTCCTGCTCAGTTTGCTCCGACCCGTGATCACTCTCAGAAGAGGCGGAGGAAGTGCCCACGAGCCCGAACACCAGTTCAAAGAGTGGCGTCCACGGACGCGGTGTCGGCGATCGCCGATAGGGCACAGCAGCGTGCCATCTTTTGGAACATGGAGACGGTATACGAGGCCGCGGGTGGTGCGGACGGTTTGCTGCGCCTGGCCAACGCATGGCATGCCAGGGTGATGGCTGACGAGGTCGTCAGCCACGCGTTCAGCCACGGGTTCCATCCCGAGCATAGCCAGCGGCTTGCCGCCTACTGGGCGGAGGCGCTCGGTGGCCCAACCACGTATTCAGACTGCTACGGCGACGAGACCTCGGTGGTGCGGATTCATAGCGGCAACGGTCCACACCAGGAGATGGACCGTCGAGCTATCGCCTGCTTCGATCAAGCACTGGTCGACGTCGGCATCGCCAGCCACGACCGGCTCCGACAGGTGCTGCACGACTACTTCGCCTGGACGACCCTGAACACGATGGCCCGATACCACCGGTCCGCAGAGGATGTCCCGGACGGGCTGCACATCCCGCAGTGGTCGTGGGACGGACTTGTCGACGGGTGATGGCGACCCATAAGCCTCCACTCGCCCGTTGGTCGTTACTCGCGCGGTGAAGCAGCGCCCGTCCCGGCGGTCGTGGTAGATCGGGTCGTTCTCGGATCGTCTAGCGTTTAGCACGCGCTTCACCGAGGTGAGTGCAGACCGGAGAAGTCGAGATGAGCACACCGCCAGCTAAGGACGTAGTGGCCGCCGAGCTGGTGGCTGCCCGAAGAGAGGGGCGGAGCCTGACCGGGTTTCCGGGGGTGGTCCCCGCCAGCATGGCCGAGGCCTATCAGATCCAGGAGCTGGCGATGTCGCGATGGCAGGACTCCCTGGTCGGCTGGAAGATTGGCTACATCTCGGCTGATCGGCGCACCGCCGGGGACCCGGACCGGCTGGTCGGCCCCATCTGGCGTCAGCAGTATCACGTGAGCGAGGAGCACCTCTCCGCGGCCGAGGTCGGTATCTTCGCGTCCGGGTTCGCGGCCGTGGAAGCAGAGCTGGTCATTCGGCTGAGTCAGGATCTGCCCGCCCACGATGACGCTGACTGGACGGCCCAGGAGGCGGCGGACCTAGAGCAGCATCTGCTGGTCGGCATCGAGGTGGCCAGCAGCCCGATCCCTGACATCAACTCGCTCGGCCCGACAGTGATCGCCGCCGACTTCGGGAACAACAACGGTCTAGTGCTCGGCTCGGTCCTCGCAAGCTGGCCTGGTGGAGCTCCGGTCCAGCTTGCTTGTTACGTCGACGGGCAACTCATGGGAGAAGGATCTGCCGAGAACCTGCCCGGGGGAATTCATCATGGCCTGGCGACTGCCTTGAGTATCCTCGCCAGCCGAGGTCAACCGGTGCGAGCGGGCATGGTCTTCGCCACGGGCGCCATCACCGGTATACATCCGATCGGGCCGGGGCAGCATTGCCGCGTCGACGTGCGAGGTGGACCGTCAGTGGAACTTCGGACCGCCGACGCCCGCACATTGATGCGCAGCCAGGAAACGTGCCTCCGGAAGGCGTCCCGGTGACCGGTCGCCTAACGGAAAGTGGAGACACTGCTCGCATGTCTGGGTCCGGCGTGACGTTGGTTGGGATTGGGTGACGGCTCTCGGAGTCACTCCATCAAGATCACCGCGGATAAGGTGAACGTCAGCGCAGGCGAAGACCAGCGGCCGATCGCCCAGAACCAACCGTCCGATCAAACTCAACGCCAGTCTGATCAGCTAGACCTCAGTACTACTCACCGCACTCAACCCGAACCGAGCCCCACTATGTTGTCGGTGGTTCACGAGGAGGACGAATGTTTGATATCCGGAGAGTTTCCTTCGCGTCTGTCTGCATTTGCATTTCTCGTCGGGTTCAGCGGCGGTGACGGGAAGTCCGGCGCGACCACCGAGCTGACCACGGATCGCCAGCGATGACGACCAAGACGACGGCCACGTTTGCGCCCGCGCCAGAGGGCAGCGGAACCCCGTTCGGCGCAACTTCCCTCGACTTGGCGAGCAAGGGATATGTTGAGGAGGAGTACAGCGCGAGCGGTAGCGCGAACCGCTATCGGATGAACTTCACCTCCACGGACGGCGCGGGCGGCACGGCAGGCCAGCCGGACGACTCGCTGGCCACAGCCGAGGTGGTGGATGCCGGCCATCCCTACACGACGAGGATCCTGGCGCGTCGGCCTACCGACGCCGACTCCTTCAACGGCACCGTGATCGTCGAATGGTTCAACGTCTCGCTGAGCCAAGATGTCGACTTCGTGTTTGCCGCCACGCACGACTACCTGCTCTCCAACGGATACGCCTGGGTTGGCGTCAGCGCGCAGTTGGCGGGGACGAACGCCCTGAAACGGGCTAACCCTGCTCGACACTCCAACCTCAACCTTGACGCGAGCAATGATGATCCGGCGGGCGAGAAGTTGGACGCCCAAGGAGATGTGCTGTCGTGGGATATCTTCGCTCACGTCGGTGCCGCTCTGCGAAACCGGGGTGACGTCGACCCTCTTGGTGGCCTGACCGCGAAGCACGTGATGGCAGCCGGTCAGTCACAAGCCGCAGAACGGCTCACGGCTTACTACAACTCGATCCAGCCGCTGTGCCCGGAAATCTACGAAGGCTTCATTGGCTACGACCGGTTCAACCGGGTTCGATCCGACCAGAACGCAAAGGTGATCTCGTTCGGATCCGAGAACCGTCGCATAGCGTTTCCGAAGAAATCTCTGCCGGACGACTCGGCTAACGTCCGCCTCTGGGAGGTGGCAGGGGCTTCACACAACGGCCTTGAGGAGGTCTTGAGGAGGTGGAGGGTTACCTAGATCCTCAATTCCTTCGCAATGGGATCTTAAGGGCACCTGACGGCACAGCGTTGTCCCTGACCGATGTCGTGGCCGAATGCGACACGCAACCGATCTGGAGTCGAGTCCCCAACGGACACGTGGTGGCCGCGGCTATCCACGCGATGCAACTGTGGCTGAAGGATGGCGTGCCTGCGCCGACTGCACCAAAGCTTGAGACAGACGACTCCGGCCAACTGTTGCGCGACCCCCGAGGTCGGGTTCTCAGCGGCATCCGGTTGGCGACATTCGACGCCCCGACTGCCCACAATGGGGCCGCCAACACCGGCTCTGGGAGCTGCAGCCAAGCCGGGTACCACATCGACTTCACGCCCGTCGAACTCCGCGAACGGTACGGCTCGCGACAGAACTACATCGACCAGGTCACCCGGATCACCCGCAAGGCGAAAAGAGACGGCTTCCTAGTTTCCGCCGACGCGGACCGCACTATCGAGGAAGCGAAAACGGTGAAGTTTTAGCGGTCAGTGAACTTCCGACTGAACAAACCGGGTGACTCCTGCGTGAGCTGTGCATATCGTCCCGCCCTGCCACAGAAACTCAGACCAGCCAAGCCGCCCCCCGGGAGACACTCCAGGCCCTCCGCGACGGGTCAGTGAATGGTCCGTAACTGGCCATGCTGCAGTCGGCCACGTCATCCATTGGGTCACGGGGCCCAGCCAACCTGCGAGCGCTGCCAGCTCAGGCGGCTCAACGCACGCCTAGGCATACCCACCGGGCCTTAAGGTTCTTTTCTGGCACACGCACGTAGGAAATTTGGGAGGTTCTGTCGTATTTCCCGGAGCCGCAACGACTACCTATGTGAGAGGTTCTCTCCTCTCACCCGGGGCCGCAACAGTGGTCGACCTTCCAGAAGCCCGCATGTCGGACGGGAGGGGACGCGGGGGCTGTCCGCGTACTACCTCATATGTCGTTCTGCGTACGACCTGACGTGTAGGTCGGTCTCGGCGAGTTGAGCCCTTACTCGCCCTGAGTGGGGTCACCCTTCGGTTGTCCGCCGGCAAGTAGACGACCCGAAGGGTGACCTGC
>DASUYM010000242.1:0-5849 GCA_036377435.1 Propionibacteriaceae bacterium | reverse complement strand
CACAACCCGCGATCCGCAGCTTCACTGAGCTTCTCGATGATGCCGCGCAACGCCCAGGGGTTGGCGTGCTTCATGAAATCCTGGTTGTCCTTGTCCAGCACGTAGCTCTCAGCCAGCTGCGCATACATCCAGTCCGTGACTACGCCGGCTGTTGCGTCGAAGCCGAAAAGATAATCGACCGTCGCTGCCAACTCGAACGCACCCTTGTAGCCGTGCCGCTGCATCGATGCGATCCACCGCGGATTGATCACTCGGGCCCGGAACACCCGAGCCGTCTCCTCGGTCAACGAACGGGTCCGGACACTGTCCGGAGTGGTCGAGTCGCCGACGTATGCCCTCGGTTCGGCACCGGTCAGCGCGCGGACGGTCGCCACCATCCCGCCGTGGTATTGGAAATAGTCATCTGCATCGGCGATGTCGTGCTCCCGGGTGTCCACATTCTTGGCAGCCACGGAGATCCGCCGATAGTTGGCTTCCATATCCTGCCGAGCAGGGATTCCATCAAGATCACGGCCGTACGCGAAACCGCCCCACGCAGAATAGACCTCAGCAAGATCATGATCATTGCGCCAGTTCCCTGCCTCGACCAGCGGCAGGATGCCTGCCCCGTACGAGCCTGGCTTGGATCCGAAGATCCGGGTTGTGGCGCGTCGCTCGTCACCGTGCGCTACAAGATCGTCTTGTGTGTGACGCCTGACGAAGTTCAGATGGCTCGGCTCGTCGCGATCGGCCACCAGGCGTACGGCGTCGTCGAGCATCGCCACCACGTGCGGGAACGCGTCACGGAAGAAGCCAGAAATCCGAACCGTCACGTCGATCCGCGGCCGACCCAACTCGGTGAGATCGATCGCCTCGAGCCCTACCACGCGCCGAGACGCGTCGTCCCAGACCGGCATCACACCGAGCAGCGCCAACACTTCGGCGATGTCATCGCCGCTGGTCCGCATCGCCGACGTGCCCCAGACAGACAGCCCCACCGACTGTGGATACTCCCCCGCCTCATCAAGATGCCGCTGGAGCAAGGATTCGGCCATGGCCTGGCCAGTCTGATACGCCATGCGGGAAGGGATCGCTTTGGGATCGACGGAGTAGAAGTTGCGGCCAGTCGGCAGCACGTTGATCAATCCCCGCAGCGGCGACCCGGACGGTCCGGCCGGCACGTACCCCCCATCGAGGGCGTGCAAGATCGCGCTGATCTCGTCGCTCGTGCGGGAGAGCCGCGGTATCACTTCCTGGCATGCAAAACGCAGTGCCGCAGACGCCTCCGCGTTCGGCGCTCCCACGATGCCTTCCACGATCTCGGGGACGGCGTCCGCAGCCCAGCTTGCCGCGGCGAGTGTGGCGACCAGCTCACGGGCCTGCGCCTCAACGGCATCTACCTCGGGAAGGGATGCATCTTCGCCGAGCCCGAGTGCCGCCCGCAGGCCCGACACTCGGTTGGCCTGGCCGCCAAAGATCTGCGACGACCGCAGCACCGCCAGCACCAGGTTGATCAACTCATCGCCATCGGGCACATGACCCAGGATGTGCAACCCATCCCGAATCTGTGCATCCTTGATCTCACACAGCCAGCCGTCGACATGCAGGACGAACTCGTCGAAGACCTCCTCGTCGGGGGCCGCGTCGAGACCAAGATCGTGATCCAGCTGGGCGGCTTGGATCAGGGTCCAGATCTCTCCGCGCAGCGCGGGCGCCTTCGCCGGGTCCATCGCAATGACCTGTGCGTACTCGTCCAGCAGTTGCTCCAGCCGCGCGATGTCGCCGTAGGTCTCGGCGCGCGCCATCGGCGGCACAAGATGATCAACGATCGTGGCATGCGCCCGACGCTTGGCCTGAGTTCCCTCGCCCGGATCGTTGACCAGGAAGGGATAGATCAGGGGCAGCGAGCCGATCGCCGCATCGGTGCCGCAGGAAGCGGACATGCCGAGATTCTTGCCAGGCAGCCATTCCAGGTTGCCGTGCTTGCCGACGTGGATCACCGCGTGCGCGCCGAACTCCCGCTCCAGCCAGCGATAGACGGCCAAGTAGTGGTGCGACGGAGCAAGATCAGGGTCGTGGTAGATCGCGATCGGGTTCTCCCCGAAACCGCGTGGTGGTTGTACCAAGATCACCACGTTGCCTCCCTGGAGTGTGGCCGCGACGATCTCCCCCTCTGGATCCCTGCTGCGGTCCACGAACAGCCCACCCGGCGCCTCCCCCCACGCATCGGTAACCGCATCGACAAGATCAGCAGGGAGCTCGGCCAGCCACCGCCGGTACGCCCGAGCCGGAATGCGGACCGGCTGGCCGGACAGCTGCTCGGCCGTGAGCCACTCGGGGTCTTGCCCGCCGGCCGCGATCAACGCGTGGATCAGCGCATTGCCTGCTGTGGTGTCGGAATGCTCGCCCTCGATCGGATCGAGTGGACCGCTTCCCGGGATCTCGCCCGGCGCACCCAGGTCGTACCCGGCCGCGCGCATCGCTCGCAGCAGTTTGATCACCGATACGGGTGTGTCCAGCCCGACGGCGTTGCCGATCCGTGCATGTTTCGTCGGGTACGCCGATAGCACGATCGCGATGCGCCGCTGCTCGACGGGGATGTGTCGCAAGCGAGCGTGGTTGACCGCAATCTCGGCGACGCGGCGACAGCGTTCATGATCAGCGACATAGGCCGGCAGACCATCAGCATCGGTTTCCTTGAATGAGAAAGGCACAGTGATGAGCCGGCCGTCGAACTCCGGAACCGCCACCTGCGTCGCCACATCAAGCGGAGTCATGCCTTCATCGGAGGCTGCCCACGAGGTGCGATCCCAGGTCAGACACAGCCCTTGCAGGATGGGGATGTCCAAGGCGGCCAGGGCGCGTACGTCCCACGCTTCGTCGTCCCCGCCGGCTGAAGCCGTGGCTGGCTTGGTACCGCCGGCCGCGAGCACCGTGGTGATCAACGCGTCGCAGGTGCCGAGATACTCGAGCAGGTCCGTAGGAGCATCCCGCAACGACGTGGCGAAGATCGGTACGCCGATGCCGTCGGCTGCGTCGACCGCGTCGGCGAGTGCCTCCACGTACGCGGTGTTCCCGGCGGCGTACTGGGCGCGATAGAACAAGATCCCGATGCGTGGGCCAGACCCTTCGACCGGCAATTGCCGCGGCAGCACCCCCCAGACTGGCTGCTCGAGGGGCGCCTCGAAGCCGACTCCGGTCAGCAGCACGGTGTCGCAGAGAAACGCGTGCAGCTGACGGAGGTTGCCCGGCCCGCCGTGGGCCAGGTAGACATGCGCATCCGCAGCGACACCAATCGGCACTGTCGACAGTTCCATCAGCGCGGCGTCCGGAGTCTGCTCGCCGCCGAGCACAACCATCGGCCTGCCGGTCTCACGGAACCGCTCGAAGCCGCTGCACAGCAGCTGCGCGGAGCCGAGGATCCGCGCCATAATCAGGTCACATCCCTCTAACACCTCACCGAGCGCCGCATGCGTCGATCTCGCCGGATTGGCCACGACATAGTCGGCGCCGCTCCCCCGCGCAGACAACAGATCCGTGTCAGAGGTCGAGAGCAGGGCGATCCGTGGCACCACGGGAGCCTAACCGGTCCTTGCGTCTCGGACCGGCAGCGCTCGGTCTCCGGCGTACGACGGCTCAGTCGCCTCGGCCGGCGGGGGCGTCGACAGCGCGGCATCGGCGAGGGGGGACAGCGCCTCGGGTGATCACATCATGCGTCCCTTGCGCAGATCGGCGGCCACGGCGGTCACCCAGTCGAGTTCAGCCTCGATCACCACGCGGCGGTACTCGTCCGCGAGTTCAGCAATCCGCGGCAGGCCGCTGGCGCAGGCTTGGACCTCACGACCGGAGCCAGTTCAGCAACTGCTGCCGTACTTGCTCGATAAGCATCGTCTCTGAACTCCGCGATGACGGACCGAGATGGGGCTTCACGTCGAGATTTCGACCAGCTAGCCGGCGGGTTTGCCGAGCCATCCTGGCCCGGAGCGTTCTGTTTCGCCGAGGACCGCCCGAGCGATTCATGACCTCCAGCAAGCCCAGAGCTGGGCTCAGATCGGCCGTTGTATGGGACACACCGTCATCGGTTAACCACGTTCTGAGTAGACGCTCTGAGTCGTAGCGACCACGGCCCGGGACCCGTGCTCTGGAGAGGCGGCTTAGTCACGGGTGAAGGTGTAGTTCCACCCTTCGATGTGCCGCAGTGAGTATCCGTGTCGGCGCAAGTCGCGAACGGCCGCGATCGTCTTGAAGATGCTTTCCGGTTGGTCGAACTCCATGCACAGCGTCGAGGGCAGCGGGCCTTGGTCCATCAGCGACGAGAGCACCGCGTACTCGGCGCCTTCGATGTCCATCTTGATGATTTCGATATCCGTGTCGTCCAGCTTCTTCGCGAGTTCCCGAACTGTCGAGACCTGCGCCTCGAAGAACCTGTCGGTGCGTTGCAGATTGACGGCCGAATGAGACACGTGGGCCTCGTTCCTCGGCGCGTAGAAACGCAGCGTCTGTTCGCTGTCCCACCAGCCCACGGGTTCGAAGCGGAAATTCGGGTCTTGCGGGGCGGTGCGCTGTACATAGTCAATTGCCCGCGGTGTGGGGTCGAAGACGGTCACCTTGATTCCTCTGGCCAGCAACTCCAGATCGAAACTGATGTCCTCGCCCGCGCCCGCGCAGTAGGCGGTGCGCCCTTCTCCCACCGAGCGCTCGGGCACCCACCATCCGCCGTAGTCGCTACCAAGCCTGATCAATTTGCCATCCGGTCTCGGACGCAGAATGGCATGCATCAGCACGGGTAGCGTGGTAGCGATACGCCGCATTCGCCCGCTGGGCAAACCTTCGCAGTGGTGAGTCGCTCACGCGTCAAAAGCTAGTGCATCCGAGCCCCAAGGCCCTGCAACCGACGAGTCGGCCACCCCCAATAGTCAATGAATTGGAGTTAGGACGTGGGCAGCCGGTAAGCGACGAAGGATTGTCGCAAGAGGTGACTGCGCCAATACCCGCGGAATCGATCTTGGAGTTGCCTGGTGCCTGCGCGACCTTCTACGAGGAGGCCTTCGCCCGTTACGAGGAGCTGCGCCGGAAGCGAGTGGAACGGATCATCGCCGCCGGCTCGCACAACTTCAGCAAGGCCGCCGGGCTCGTCGCACGGGTAGTGCGCGACCGGCTGATGCCGATGACCATGAAGCTCACCAAGCCGGAGATGGCGACCTGGCAATACGACCAGCACATCGACTGGGCCGCCGCGGCCTGAGTCGACCGTCGACACTTTCTCGAAAGGAGATCCACCGTGAATCACCTCGACACGCCTCCGGCTGCACGCTCCGCTAGGCGTTGGGCTGTGCGGGGTCTTCACCATCGAGGACCCGCTGGTACACCCTGGTTGGCTTCCTGCTGTTCGTGCTGACTCCCTTGAGCCGCTTCCAGGTCGCCTCACACTTCCGCTGGCAAGTGCCGGGCTGGCGTCGGTTCAGCAGCGCGCTGCTTGTGGCCGTACCCCTCACCGTCCCGATGCTGGCCTGGTTCTTCCTCAGCTACGACCAGGCGGCAATTACGGTCGGTCAGGGCATCTCCGGAATCCCCGAGCGTCTGCTGCTGATCGAGGTGCAGGGCCGGTTCGTCGCGCTGGGCTGGCTCGGCTATCGCCGGGCGACGCCACCTTCTCGTTGAAAACTGGGTTAACTCACTTTCCGGGCGCTTTACACAGGTTGCAACCTGTTTAAAGCGCCCGGAAGCTGGGTTGACCTAGTTTCCTGACGCGTTGCGAGGGCACCCGGCTCGAAGGACTCCACTGGGGGTCGGCCTGCGGCAGATCTCACGGCGCGATCGCCTGGAGGCCAAGGTCACTTACCATGGCGGGCGTGACTCACGCGGACCGG
>DASUYM010000241.1:0-13092 GCA_036377435.1 Propionibacteriaceae bacterium | reverse complement strand
CGCTACGCCGGCGCCTCGACCGACTTCAATCCGATCCATTACTCCGAACACTTCGCCAAGCAGGCGAGGCTGCCAGGTGTCATTGCCCACGGGATGCTCACCATGGGAACAGCACTTCGGATGGTCACTAACTGGGTGGGGGATCCGAGCCGGGTCACCGCATACTCCGCACGGTTCACGAGGCCAGTAGTAGTGCCTGACGACGCGGACGGCGTTGAGGTGGAATTCAGCGCCAGCGTCTCCGCGATCGAGGGATCGCTCGTGACCGTCAGCATCGACGCGATCAGTGCTGGCCAGAAGGTGCTCGGTGCGGCTCGAGCAGAAGTCGATCTTGGCGTGCGGGTCCCGCATCTTGATCATGGAACTTCCCATGCGCCCTGAGCTTGTCGAAGGGCGAGAGATGCGCCGTCAGCTTGTCGAAGGGCCGACAGCTGGGGCTTCGACAAGCTCAGCCCGCAGCTCCTCAGGCCCCATGCTGGCCGACCATACGACGCTGCGGGTTGGTGGTCCGGCACGCCGGATGATCACCGTCGAGACCGAGGCGGAGCTGGTCCAGGCGGTACGGGACCTGGATGCCGCGAGCCAACCAGTGCTGGTCCTGGGTGGAGGCTCGAACTTGCTGATCAGCGACGCCGGCTTCGATGGCACGGTGGTCAAGATCGCGACGCGCGGCTTTGATCAGGACACGGCGGCATGTTCGGGTGCGGTGATCACCGTGGCAGCCGGGGAACCCTGGGACCCGCTCGTGCGCCACACGATCGAACAGGGCTGGAGCGGCCTCGAAGCGATGTCCGGGATCCCGGGCCTAGTCGGTGCCACACCGATCCAAAACGTCGGTGCGTACGGGGCCGAGGTCAGCGAGTTGATCTCAATGGTGCGTACCCTCGATCGGTCCACCGGGCAGCTCAAGACCTTGTTTCCTGTCGAATGCGGCTTTGGGTACCGAACGTCGCGTATCAAGTCCGTTCCGGGACGCTTTGTGGTGCTGTCGGTGACCTTCCAGCTGCGCCTTGGCTCGCTGTCGCAACCGATCCGATATGCCGAGCTAGCCCGGGTACTGGGCGTTGCGGTGGGGGATCGGGCTCCGGCAGCGGACGTGCGTCAAGCCGTGCTTGACCTGCGCAACGCGAAGGGCATGGTGCTCCTGGAGGATGATCATGACACCTGGAGTGTCGGGTCGTTCTTCACCAACCCAATCGTCAGTCCGGCTAAGGCTCTCACGCTACCCGCCGGGGCGCCGCGTTTCAGTCAGCCCGATGGCATGGTGAAGACCAGTGCCGCCTGGCTCATCGAGCAGGCCGGGTTTGTCAGGGGGTACGGGCATGGCGCCGCCCGGCTGTCGGGAAAGCACACCCTGGCATTGACCAACCGAGGCGGAGCCACCGCGGGGGATTTGCTGAGTCTGGCGCGCGAAATCCGGTCTGGCGTGGCGGCGAGATTCGGCCTGGAGTTGGTCGCTGAGCCGGTCCTCGTAGGGTGTGAACTGTGAGCTTGGCGCAGTTCGTCGTCTGGGCACCACACCGGTCGTCGGTCAAGTTGATGATCAAGAAAATCGGAGACAGCGCGCCGGTCAAGGTGGCGATGGAACGAGACGACGAGGGATGGTGGTTCCCGGCTGAGCCGTTGCCGGACGACGGCCTCGGCGAATTCGATTACGGCTTCATGCTCGACGACTCTGACACCGTGCTTCCGGATCCACGCTCCCGTCGCCAGCCGAATGGCGTGCACGGTTGGTCGCGGACCTTCGATGCGGACCAGTTCTCCTGGTCAGACCAGAAGTGGACCGGCAAGCAACTCGCAGGCTGCATCATCTACGAGCTACACGTCGGTACGTTCACCACCGAGGGCACATTGACGGCGGCGATTGACCGGCTCGACCACCTAGTCAAGCTCGGGATCGATTTCGTCGAGCTGATGCCGGTGAATGCCTTCAACGGTCCGCACAATTGGGGCTACGACGGGGTGCACTGGTATGCCGTACACGAGGGATATGGAGGCCCTCTCGGCTACATGCAGTTCGTTGATGCCTGTCACCGGGCCGGTCTGGGAGTGATCCAGGACGTCGTCTATAACCATCTCGGTCCGAGCGGCAACTACTTGCCGCAGTTCGGGCCCTACCTGAGGAACGACTCTGGCGCCAACATCTGGGGTGATACGCCGAACCTGGACGGCGAGGAGTCCGATGAGGTCCGCCGCTACATCATCGATAACGCCTTGATGTTCTTCACCGAATACCACGTGGACGGGCTGCGCCTCGACGCCGTGCACGCCCTGCACGACACGCGGGCAACGCACATGCTCGAGGAGTTGAACATCGACGTCTCCGCGCGCAGCACCTTCCTACGCCGACCGATGCCGCTCATCGCCGAGTCCGACCTGAATGACCCGCGGCTGATCACCGCCCGAGAGGGCGGCGGCTACGGCCTGACCGCACAGTGGAGCGACGACTTTCACCACGCCCTATACGTGAGCCTGACCGGCGATACCAGCGGCTACTACGCCGATTTCGACTCCCTTACCGCCCTCGGCAAGGTGTTCGAAAGCGGGTTCTTCCATGCCGGTACTCGGTCCAGCTTCCGAGGCCGAACCCACGGACATCCGATTGACACCTGGCGGACGCCGACCTGGCGGTTGGTCGTCTGCTCGGACAACCATGATCAGATCGGCAACCGGGCCAAAGGGGAACGGCTCTCGAGCAAGATCAGCCCGGCACAGCAGGCCATTGCGGCAATGCTGACCCTCCTCAGCCCTTTCACCCCGATGATCTTCATGGGCGAGGAATGGGGCGCGGCGACGCCATGGCGCTTCTTCACCTCCCATCCCGAGCCCGAGCTCGCCGAGATGGTCCGCGCTGGGCGGCTCGAAGAGTTCGCGCAGATGGAGTGGGACACCAGCGACGTACCCGATCCGCAGGACCCGCGGACCTTTGAACTATCGAGACTGGACTGGTCGGAGCTCGAGCGGCCCCGCCACGCCGAATTGCTGGCTCTGACCAGACGGCTGATTACCATCCGGCGTACTTATCCGGACTTCACGAATCCCAGCTTTGACCAGGGACGCGCGCTGTCGAATGACGAGGGCGGCTGGCTCTTGCTCGAGCGCGGCGACATGATCATGGTTGTCAATTTCCGTGACCGTCCGGCCGAAGTAGATGTCGGACGTGCCGTAGATCCGGTGATCACCATCGGGCAGATCGAGGTGGTTGGGGAGATGGTCAGGCTAGGACCGCATAGTGCCATGGCGGCCGACGCAACCCAGGACCTGGTCTTCTCGGCTCATCCGCGTCCCGATGCCACTTTGCGGGGCTCCTCAGAGGATCGTTCCTGATCACAGCCGCCCGAAGGATGCGCGCCGGCGCCTCGCGCGCCGGGCTGTCGTTGGTGCGAGGTGCTCACGGCTCGAACTTGATCTCCCGCTTCAAGATCTTGCCCGTAGGGCCCTTCGGGATCGGGCCGAATCGGACGATCCGGGGATACTTGTACGCCGCGATCAGATCCTTCGTGTAGTCGCGCAGCTCGTCGGGCGTTGCCGAGGCACCTTCCTTGAGAGTCACCAACGCCGCGACCTCCTCGCCGCTCTCCGCATCCGGCACACCGAAGACGGCTGCCTCCGCCACTGCCGGGTGCGTATACAGGACCTCCTCGACCTCTCGGGGATACACGTTGTAGCCCTTGCGGTTGATCATGTCCTTCTTGCGGTCGACGATGAAGTAATAGCCATCCTCGTCCCGCCAGGCCAGGTCCCCGGAGTGAAACCAGCCGCCCCGCATGGCTTCCGCGGTCGCAGTCGGCTGGTTCCAGTAGCCCTTCATGATGTTCTCGCCGCGGATCACGATCTCACCGATCTCGCCGTCGGCCACCTCGCGGTCGTCCTCGTCGCGCAGTCCAAACTCAACCCCGCGGATAGGCGTTCCGATCGAGCCGGGCTTGGTCGGCCGGTCCGGGTGGTTGAACGCTGCGACCGGCGACGTCTCCGATAGCCCGTAGCCCTCGAGCAAGGTGAGGCCAAATGCCTGTTCCACGCCGTGCAGCACTTCGACCGGCAGCGACGCGCCGCCAGAGGCCGCCACCTTGAGTGTGGAAGTGTCGAATCGATCCCTGTCCTTCACCGCCAGCAGGGCCACGTACATGGTCGGCACGCCGAGGAATACGGTCACCCGGTCGGCGGAGATGATCGATAACGCCTGCTCGCCATCGAACTTCGGTAGCAGGGTCAAGCAGGCGCCTCCGGCCATCGCAGCATTCATGCCAACGGTCTGGCCGAAGGAGTGGAAAAGCGGTAGCCCACCGAAGATCACGTCGCCGGGTCCCATCGGCAGCAGAGTCTCGATCGTGGTGCGTACGTTGCTGCTCAGGTTGGCATGGGTGAGCTCAGCTCCTTTCGGCTGACCCGTCGTTCCCGAGGTGTAGAGGATCACCGCCGTCTCGTCACCGGCCGACTCGACAGGCTCGGTTGGATCAGTCCGCGCCAACTCGGCGTCGAACTCGCCGGGCACAGTGATAATCATCTCCGTACCGGTCGCGCTCGTAGCTTTCGCGGCCTCCTCGGCGAAGAGTGGGAAGACTACTGCAACCTTCGCGCCGGAGTCATTCCACGCGAAAGAGATCTCGCCAGCCTTGAGCAGCGGGTTCATCGGCACTGCGATCGCGCCGATGCGCAAGATCGCGTAGTACACGATCGGGAAGTAGACGACGTTCGGGATGATCATCGCCACCCGATCACCGGATCGCACTCCACGGTCGCTGAGGATGGTGGCGAACCGCGCCCCGGCCGCTTCCAAAGCTGCGTAATTGAGGATTGTCTCGCCCTGTTTGATCGCTGGTAGCTCCGGGTCGCTGGCTGCTCGCTCGCTGACCCAGCTGGCGATGTTTGCGGAGTTGTGGCTTGACGTCGTTGTCATGCCCCGCACCTTACTTTGCAGCGGCTCGCGCATCGCGCTTGGAATCCTCCTAGTTCGTCGTCGCTCGCCGAGGAAAGAACACCTCCGCTCCCTCCTCCTCACCACGGCGGCGCGCGATTTCCCACGCTCGCCGCTGTATCAGTGTGTGCTCGTGCACGTGCTCCGTCGGCCGTCAATACCGGGAAGCGTTGTCGATGTCCCGGCACTAGACTCGCGGGAGCTGCGAGCGGCGGGTTCCAAAGCGCGATGCGCGAGCAGCTCTGGAATACGCCCAATCTCGCACCGGAGCGGAACTGATCATGCTTTTGTCCGACCTCAGCCATGACGAGCTGGCGGCGTTGCACGAGGAGCAAACCAAGGCGTACAACGCGTTGCTGGCCAAAGGGCTCAAGCTCGACTTGACCCGCGGCAAGCCGTCGCCGGCGCAGCTCGACCTGTCCAACGAGCTGCTCACGTTGCCGGGAGAGGGCAATTACATGGACTCAACAGGCACCGACTGCCGGAATTACGGCGGCACCCAGGGGCTCCCAGCGATCCGGACGATCTTTGCGCCTCTGCTCAACGTGCCCGTCGACCAGCTCGTCGCCGGCGACAACTCGAGCTTGTCGATCATGCACGACACGCTCGTGTACGCCCTCCTCAACGGCACCGTTGACTCAGTAGAGCCGTGGTCGAGGACGCCGATCAAGTTCCTTTGTCCGGTGCCTGGCTACGATCGCCACTTTGCGTTGTGCGAGCAGTTCGGTATCGAGATGGTCCCGGTTCCGCTCGGCCAGAAGGGGCCTGATCTCGACCAAATACGACAGCTGGTCGCCGACGATCTGTCGATCAAGGGCATGTGGATCGTGCCGATGTATTCCAATCCCACCGGCACGATCTACACCGAGGAGGTCACCCGCGGGCTGCTCGAGATGCCGGCAGCGGGGGACTTCCGAATGTTCTGGGATAACGCGTACGCGGTGCATCACCTCACCGACGTGGAGGCCCCCGCGCTCGATGTGCTCGCCATGGCGGCGGAGGCCGGTCATCCCAACCGGGTGTTTCTCTTTGCCTCGACCTCCAAGATCACCTTCGCTGGCGCTGGTGTCTCGTTCTTCGCGAGCTCGCCCTCGAACGTTGACTGGTACCTGAAGCACCTCAGCAAGCGGACCATCGGCCCGGACAAGATCAATCATCTGAGGCACGCGCTGTATCTCAAAGGTGCTGACGGCGTGACCGCCCTGATGCACCGACATCGCGAGATTCTTGCTCCCAAGTTCGATCAAGTGACCTCGATCCTCAGCAAACGGCTCGGGGACTACCAGGGCGTGACCTGGACTGATCCTGACGGCGGGTACTTCGTCAGCCTCGACGTAGCCGACGGTACGGCGACTCGCGTGGTCGAGCTGGCCAAGAGGGCAGGGATCGCAATGACGGGAGCCGGCGCGGCCTTTCCCTACGGCCGAGATCCGCGCGACCGGAACATCAGGATCGCGCCCAGCTTCCCCTCGCCAGACGAAGTGTCCGCTGCCATCGATGGGCTTGCCACGTGTGTGCTGCTCGCCGCCACCGAAAGGCTCCTCGGCGAAGCCGATTCAGCTCAGTAGCACCCCGGCGCTGAGGGCAAGCATGATGAGAGCTGAGCTGAGCGAGATTCCCAGCTGCCCTCGACGACCGCGAAGCAGCTGGCCGAGCAGCCCTCCGCCTGCGGCGAGCAGCAGTTGCCAGGCGGCAGACGCCACGAATGCACCAAGCGCGAAGAGCGCCAACGCCAGCCACGACGAGCCAATCAAAGATCGGCCGACGACCGCGGCGAACGTGATTACCGTGGCTGGATTGATGGCCGTGAGCATGAACAGGCTGAGGTAAGCACGCGCTGGACTGAGTTTGCTGTGCTGGGCGAGTGTGCCGGCGTGGCCGCGATAGCGACGAATGGCCAACCGCATGGTGTGAACGGCGATCAGTACCAGCGTGATCGCGGCCACCCAGCTGAGCCAGCCGGTCGCCTCGTTGAGCAACTCGTGAAGGCCAGCGCCGATGAGCGCAGCCAGGATGGCGTAAATACCGTCAACGGAGGCGATCCCAAGGGCGGCAGCTGCGGCGGTAGAACGACGCTCGCGCGCGCTGAGACCAATGAGGTAACTGCCCACAGCTCCGACTGGCATCGCGACAGCCAGGCCGGCGACAGCGCCCGAGGCGAGCTCGCCGATCACCGAAGGCAGGAAGGTGCCCGACCGCGCTGCCGGCCGACCTGCTGGCGAAGCGCGCTTGCGCGAGCCAGCCAAAACGGACGGATAGTGGCGGTCATGAGCTGCACCCTCTCACCGCCGGGTCCTCAGGGACAACCGATTTTGCCCGGCTATCTGGCGGCTCGCTACCGAGGGCTGGCAAAGCCTGAGCTCTAAGAGCAGTTCGACTCTCGTCTCAATCCTCAGTTAGACTCTCTTGTCTTGGTGTCCAGTCACCATTGTTTTCGTGTGCCCTCGAACGGCATGCCGGTACACGGGAGCATCCGGTGACGGGCTCCGGAGGGCAATAGCTCAATTGGCAGAGCATCGGTCTCCAAAACCGAAGGTTGGGGGTTCAAGTCCCTCTTGCCCTGCAGCGAGACCGAAACAGATGAGGGCAGGGAAAGGTCGTAGCGTGGCAGACAAGGAAGAGGTGGAGCCGGCTTCGGAGGCGAGCTCTGCCGAGTCGCCTGACGCCAGCGAGACCGGTGCGGATCTCAAGTCCCTGCGGACTGGTGTGAACGGCGCGCAGGCGAGGAAGGATGCGGCTAGCCGCGACTCTCAGGCGGAGGAGGTCTTGGAACCGGCAGGTGTCGCCGCGGCAGCTTCGGGCGCCAAGGCGAGGACTGCGCGAGCAGGTCGTCCCGCCCGTGCTCCTAAAGCCGCTCCCACGAACAAGCGCGATCGGCCGGTCAAGCCCGAGCGCACGACGCCCCTCAAGTTCGTCCGGCAATCGATCGGCGAGCTGCGCAAGGTCGTCTACCCCACCGGGCAGCAGCTGATCAACTATTTCGTCGTGGTGCTGGTCTTTGTGCTGTTTGTAATCGCCTACGTGAGCCTGCTCGACCTCGGCCTCGGCTGGGCAATCTTCAAGATCTTTAGCTGATGACCGCCAACGAACCAAACAACGGAGACACCGACGTGCCCGAGAACTTTTCAGCCGAGGAACCGCAACAGAGTGCGGAGCCGCTGGAAAGCACCGCATCCTCCACAGCGGCCGAGGCCCCAGGGGAGGATTTCGACATCGACCTGGGCAGCTACTCGGCGAGCCCCGAGGACGACGTCGACATCAACCTCGACTTTGGTGGCGCCGCTACTGGCCAGCCACGTGAGGACGACTTCGAGCTCGACTTCGGCAGCCTCGCGACGACCGAGGAACCAGAAGTAGCCGAGGCTGAACCCGAGGATGAGTCCGATGCTGCCCAGGATGCCCTTGAAGCATTCCGGTCAGACCTGCGGGCGAAGCCAGGGGACTGGTACGTGGTGCACACCTATTCCGGCATGGAGAACCGGGTGCTGCAGAACCTGGAGAACCGGGTGTCGTCCCTCAATATGGAGGACTACATCTACGAGATCGTCGTGCCCACTGAAGAGGTCACCGAGATCCGAAACGGTCAGCGCAAGCAGGTGAAGCGTACGGTGTTACCCGGCTACGTCTTGGTGCGCATGGATCTGACCGACGAATCCTGGTCGACGGTGCGGCATACTCCCTCGGTTACGGGCTTCGTCGGGCACTCGAACTCCCCAGTGCCACTCAGCCTCGACGAAGTCGAGAAGATGCTCGCGCCCGCCGTGATCGCAGCCGCAACTGCGTCCAGCGAGGGTCCGACCCGTCGTAAGAAGAAGATCGAGGTCGCTGACTTCGTTGTCGGCGATTCCGTCATGGTCGTCGACGGACCGTTCGCTGGCGTCCACGCAACGATCACCGAGATCAACGTGAACAATCAGCGGCTCAAGGCGCTGGTGGAGATCCTGGGTCGCGAGACCCCGGTCGATCTGACCTTCCCGCAGATCCAGAAGGTCTGAGCGTCACGACAGCACACTGACCGTCACGGTCGGATTGACCACAACACGATCACAAGAAGGATCCAGAAAGAAAAATGCCTCCCAAGAAGAAAAAGGTTGCTGCGCTGGTCAAGATTGCCCTGAGCGCAGGCGCCGCGACGCCAGCACCGCCCGTCGGTACCGCCCTGGGTCCGCATGGCGTCAACATCATGGAGTTCTGCAAGGCGTACAACGCGACAACCGAATCCATGCGCGGCACCATCATTCCGGTCGAGATCACCATCTATGAGGACCGCACCTTCACCTTCATCACCAAGACCCCGCCGGCAGCTGAGCTGATCAAGAAGGCTGCTGGCGTGCCGAAGGGTTCGGGCGTGCCCCATCGGGAGAAAGTCGGCACGATCAGCCGCGACCAGGTGCGCGACATTGCCACGACCAAGCTGCCCGATCTCAACGCCAACGATCTTGACTCAGCAATGAAGATTGTCGAAGGCACCGCCCGCTCGATGGGCGTCACCGTATTGGATTGAGCTCGCTCCGCTCGCTCGCGATTTCCACTCGAACCCGCCGTCTTCGTTGCCGCGCTGAAACGAAAAAGCATGTTTCATTGCGGCTCCTGCAGATCGGCGGCGCGGAAATCGGGTTCCAAACCAACAGATTGATGTGGGAGAGCCAGCGCGGCTCTGACCACAACTGGCCACAGAAAGGACCAGCAGTATGAAGCGCAGCAAGTCGTACGCGGCCGTCGCAGAGAAGGTCGATCCAGGAAAGCTGTACACCCCCGCTGAGGCCATGGCTTTTGCCAAGGCCAATAGCAAAGCAAAGTTCGACGAGACCGTGGATGTTGCCGTGCGGCTCGGTGTCGACCCTCGCAAGGCGGACCAGATGGTCCGTGGCACTGTCAATCTGCCCAATGGCACAGGAAAGACGGCGCGGGTGCTCGTCTTCGCTACCGGTGATCGGGCCGAGGCCGCAATTACAGCGGGCGCCGACGAGGTGGGCTCCGATGAGCTCATCGACAAGGTGTCGAAGGGTTACCTCGACTTCGACGCCGTCGTCGCGACTCCAGACATGATGGGCAAGGTGGGCCGCCTCGGCCGCATCCTCGGGCCCCGCGGGCTGATGCCGAACCCCAAGACTGGAACCGTCACCATGGATGTGGCGAAGGCGGTGAGCGATATCAAGGGCGGCAAGATCGAGTTCCGGGTGGACCGACACGCCAACCTGCATTTCATCATTGGCAAGGCGTCCTTCAGCGCTGAACAGCTGGCACAGAACTACTATGCGGCGCTGGACGAAATCGTTCGGTTGAAGCCGAGCGCCGCCAAGGGCCGCTACCTCCGTAAGATCACGCTGTCGACGACGATGGGCCCCGGAATCGCGCTCGACACCAACAGGACGCGTCCGGAATCCTCTTAACTTCAGCTCGCACCGCCCAGTTGCTGTGATCGGGGACCGGATTCGGTCTCTTGAGAGGTCATACGCATGGTGGCGCTGAGCTGGCTGGGGGCGATTGTCGCCTGCCTCGGATACGGGGTGGCGTCCGTTCTCCAGTCGGTAGCCGCCAAGCGCGCTGCCGAGGTGGTCGGGCTGACCGGACTGGCCCTGATCGTCAAGCAGGTGCCGTATCTGCTGGGATTGGCCTGCGACGCGATGGGGTTCGCCGGCAACGTAGTGGCTCTGCAGCGACTTCCGTTGTTCCTGGTTCAGTCCATCGTCGCCGGAAGTGTCGGGGTCACCGCCGTCATCGCCAGTCTGCGCGGCGCAAGCCTGTCCTGGAAGGACTGGACCTCACTCGCTGTGCTGGGCGTCGGCTTGATCTTCCTCGGCGTGACAGCGGTCCCGACGGCGGCAGTGCGGATTCCGTTGATCGAGGACTGGATCATCCTGCTCACTGCGATCATCCCCACGGTCGTCGGGCTCATCGGCTTTCGGATGAAGGGTCGCGCTTCCACCATCGTCCTGTCCTGCGCCGCAGGGCTGGGATTCACAGGGGTGGCTCTGGCCTCCCGCGGCATCGGCGCAGCCGACCTCTCGTGGTCCTTGCTGCTCAATCCGCTGCTCTGGGCGATTATCGTGCATGGTGCCATCGGCATGAGCTTCTTCACCGTGGCGCTGCAGCGAGACGCCGTCACATTGGTAACGGCTGTCACCTTGGTATTCGAGGTCGTGGGGCCCTCACTGATCGGCATCGCGCTCTATGGGGATGCCATCGAACCTGGGCGCACGCCCTTTGCCATAGGCGGATTCCTGCTTGCCATCGGTGGGGCGGCGTCGCTTAGCCGCTTCGCGGAATGAGCAGCAGCGGATCGAGCAAACTCAGATCCCGACGCCCGCCGCAATAAGCGCCTCGCCGGTCAGTCGATAGAGAGTCCACTCATCCATTGGGACCGCTCCCAGGCTGCGGTAGAAGTCGATCGCGGGCTGGTTCCAGTCGAGAACAGCCCATTCCAGCCTCGCGTATCCCCGCTCGACCGCGAGTCCCGCCAGAGACGTCAGCAAGGCCCTGCCGAGCCCTGAGCCGCGGTACTCAGGCATCACGTAAAGGTCCTCGAGATAGATTCCGTGGACTCCCTCCCAGGTAGAGAAGTTCCGGAAATAGAGGGCGAACCCAACTACCTGGCTACCGCTCTCCGCTACCAGTGCGTACGCAGCGGGCTGCGGCCCAAAGAGTGCGACCTGAAGCTGTTCAACCGTCGTTTTGACCTCCTGCGCAGCCCGTTCATAGCTGGCTAGGTCGGTGATGAGCTGCCGGATCCGGTCGAGATCAGATTCCCGGGCCTCGCGTACGCCAGGATGCATCGACCCATCTTCACAGTCAGCCGGGTCGACGTGCACCCATATACGGCATGGAGCTCATCTTGATGTAGGACACGCTCTTGCCCGAGCGCGGTGCGTGGATGACCTTTCCGTTGCCCGCATATAGCCCGACGTGGCTGATGTCGCGATTGAAGAAGACCAGGTCGCCGTTTCTGAGGTTGGACTTGGAGATCTTCTTGCCGATGCGGTACCGCTGCCCCCGTTCGGACCGCGGCCTCGACGTGGGTGTGGATCACCGAGCTGCTTCTTGGTATAAGCAAGCGCCTTCTCGCCTCTGGTCGGCATCTTGGCGAAACCGGCCGACGCAGTGTGGGCTGACCAGCTGGAAGCGTGGTGCGAAAGATCAGGCCGCTGATTTGGCTGGCACTTATACCGCCGGTACAGTGTTCGCTGCCGAAGACCGCTGGTTGGTTGATCCAACAGGCTCGACCCGAAGTGTCCGTACGAGAGTGACGGACGGCCCGCGCAGGTGAGTTAAGAGTGTGGTGGAAGACGTCAGGCTTCCAGTTGCCCCTTGCCGCCGTGCGCAAGGGACTTTCTCATTTTCGACGGCCAGCCAGCCCTTCGGAGCGCTTCAGATGTTGCGCGTGACGAAGTGGAGGAAACAAATGGCGAGGTCGGACAAGGTAGCCGCTGTCGCTGAGCTGGCCGGCAAGTTCTCCAGCTCGGCCGGCGTGGTGTTGACCGAGTACCGCGGACTCTCGGTGAAGGCGCTCATCCAGTTGCGCCGCTCACTCGGTGATGACGCCAGCTATGCCGTCTCGAAGAACACGCTGACGACGATCGCCGCCCGCGAAGCCGGTCTTGACGCGATCGAGGAACAGCTCGTCGGCCCCACGGCGATCGCCTTCATCAACGGCGACCCGGTCGTGGTGGCAAAGAGCCTTCGCGACTTCGCGCGCACGAACCCGCAGCTTGTGATCAAGGGTGGGGTGCTGGACGGAAAGTTCCTGACGCCGGACGAGGTCAGGAAGCTCGCCGATCTTGAATCGCGTGAGGTCCTGCTCGCCAAAGTCGCCGGCGTCATGCAGGGGGTCCTGCAGCAGGCCATCTCCTTGGTGTCTGCTCCGCTCTCCCAGGCTGCCCGGTTGTTTGCCGCTCTGGAGCAGGCGGCCGGTGAGAATCCGTCGCTGCTCGCGCCCTCGCCCGAGGCGAGTGCAGAGCCGTCTAACGACGCAGCGGTCGAGGTGACTTCGGAGCCAATGTCTGATGAGCCAGCCGCAGAGGTGACTCCGGAGCCGGTGACTGATGAGCCAGCCGCAGAGGTGACTCCGGAGCCGGTGCCTGATGAGCCAGCCGCAGAGGTGACTCCGGAGCCGGTGCCTGATGAGCCAGCCGCAGAGGTGACTCCGGAGCCAACAAACGAAGAACTCGCCGCCG
>DASUYM010000240.1:0-19671 GCA_036377435.1 Propionibacteriaceae bacterium | reverse complement strand
CAGCGCGTCCGGGTTAGCCATCGATACCACCAGACCGGTCGGATTCTTGGCCACCGCGGAATCGATCAGCTTGGCCTGCTCCGAGCCCTCCACAGTCCCGGTAACTTCGACCTTGACGCCATACTGCTTGGCGGCGTCCTCGGCGCCGCGCTTGACGACGTTCCAAAACGAGCTATCCGGGTCGCCATGGATCACGACGGCATAGCTCAAGTCACGGGTTTCACTAGCGGCTCCAGGAGCGTTCTCCTCCTGGGAGGATGTGCCCTGGCCTCCGGTGCCGCAGCCGGCGAGCAGCAGCAGCCCAGCTGCCGCGGCTCCGAGTTTCCAGCTTTTCATTCCAAATTCTCCTATTTTGTGGACTAGTGGTCGCACTTGTTAGTTCGTCGGGGGTCAGGCTGCGATCCGGTCGATCAGGCGGTCGAGGTCGTCGCGGTTGAATCGCCAGTCGAAGGGCTGGGCGGCGTGGTTGTAGCGGGCTTCGAATGCGGTGATCTGCTCGGCCAGCTGTTCGAGACTGGCGACGTTGTCCGGTGTGAGGAGCTTGCGTTGGACGACGGAGAAGTAGATCTCGATCTGGTTCAGCCAGGACGCGTGCACCGGGGTGTGGATCATGACCGCGTTCGGGAACGCGTCGGCGAGCCGCGCGGCGGCGGTCCAGCCGCGATGGGAGGAGCCGTTGTCGACGATCCAGAACACTCGTCGCGCGCTGGCGTAAGGCTCGCGGGTCATCACCTTGGTGACCAAGGCGGTGAAGGGTTCGATGCCGGTAGAGGGCGCGCAATGACCGATCACTTGAGCCCGGTGGACGTCGTAGGCGGCGAGGTAGGCCAGGGTGCCGTGCCGGCGGTACTCCGACTCGACCAGCAGCGGTCGTCGTCCGGGGCGGACCGGCCGGCTGGGGTGGATCCGCTGCCGGGCCTGCACGCCGGGTTTCTCGTCGGCGGAGAGCACGTACTCATCGGGGCCGACGGGGTCGCCGTCGAAGAATCGGGCGTACAGGTCCAGCACCCGACCAGCTTTCACGGCGAAGTCGGGGTCGCGGGGGAAGATCCAGGACCGGTGCTGCCAGGGCTTGATCGCATCGGCGGCCAGCCAGCGACGCACGGTGGAGGCCGACACCGACGCGACGACACCGCGCCGCGTCGCTTCCGCAGCCAGATCCGGGCAACTCCACTTCGCCAGCGGGAGACCGGTGTCGGCGGGCAGTTCACACGCCAACGCCTTCACCTCTGCGACCTGGACGGCGCTGAACCGGCGCGGTCGCCCTGACCGGGGCAGGTCGGTCAGACCGGCCAGCCGATGCTGGCAGAACCGTCGGCGCCACTTCCGGACGGTGTCGACGTGCACGCCGAGATCGGCGGCGATCCCGGTGTTCGACCCGCCCCGGGCGGCGGCCAGGATGATCGTGGCGCGGACCACGTCCCGGTGAGCCGCTCGGGCGCTGCTGGCCCGGACGGTCAGTTCGTGGTGTTCGTCGGCGGACAAGATGATCACGTACGGGGAAGAGATGATCATGATCTTGTTGTGCCGCAAACCCGGCCCGGTGCGGCCACGCCACGCCGTGGCCACGATGCGGTCCACGCAACTCCGGGCAAGGATTGAGCCATGGCCAAGATTCCGACCTCGACCCAGACCTCGCTGTGGCAGCGGCTGACCAGCCACGCCAGCCAGCGATGGCCCCAGATCCGTCGGATCAACACACGCTACCGGGCCGGGTTCGCCTACATCGACGCCGTCGTCGACGAGGAAACTATCCGGCTGTGCCGGCTCCGCTACGGAGGATCGGCCCACCAGTGGGGCTTCGCCATCTACCGGGCCAGCCACGACGACTACGAGGACTCCTACCTACCCACCGGCTACCCGGTCGGAACCTGTGAAGAGGCCCTCGACACCGCGTGCGGGCTCTACCTCAACGACCCCACCGCCTGGACCTCACCCCCGACGAACTAACAGGCGCGACCACTAGTGTGCTGATTCGCGCGGCTCTTCGTGATGGCAGCCATCTTCGTAGTCGTCATCGGACTCGGTAATTGTGTGATTGCCGCAATTCGACGGCGTCGTCGCAAGGCGATCGTTTGGCCGTCGGCGACTGAGAACCCCGTGCCGGTATCGGTCGGCCGATGTACGAGGAGTCGCGATGCATAACGCCGTACGGCCCGGCCCTCGGTGTCGCCAAGCAGGCGTATCTCAGCGGTGAGCCAACGGCTGCCCAGTGCGCGCTGAGTCGAGTACGCGTCGGATCGAATCAATCGTCACCTGGGCATCCTCAATCTCCCACACGAGACTTTGGTGCGTTGCTCCCGGCACGGCACGGTGAACTCCGTTCGTCGAGAGCTCAGCGAGCTCTCCATTGATCTCAGTCCAGACTCGTCGCGTCTCATCATCTGGGGCAGTCGCGCTTACGACGATCAGCGGGATAGAGCCCAAACGTGTGACCTCTCGTTCTTGCGCAAGCGTTTGAGCGATCGCCCGATGTTGGTCGACGATTGTTTGCCAAAATCTTGTCGTAACCGCGAAGCTATCGCTGGACGCCGCCTGCTGCGCTGGCAGATCGTAATATTCCGTGCGCGGTCGAAACAGCCGCACTACGCCGAACGGCGCCAGCCAACGAGCGACGATGATCAAACGTTCTTCTGCTGCAAGCTCCTTGTGATACTGCCGGGGGAAGCGTGGATCGTCACCCAACGTGCCGGGATCGACCAGCACCATTCCAACCACCTCGCGCGGATACGCCTCGGCATAGACTCGGGCAATCCGGCCTCCGTATGAGTGACCGACCAACACATACGGCCCGTCGACTCGAGCTCCAGCCAGCAACGCATGAAGCTCGCGCACCTGCTGCTTCACGTCACGCGGTGTTGGTCCACGATCGCTCCAGCCTGCGCCAGCCCGGTCGTAGCTGCAGACGCGAGTCGACTGCGCTATCTCCGGTTGCACCAGACCCCAGCTGGCCGACGAGCCGTTACCCAATGCGTCCAAGATGATCGTTGGACCTCCCTCGCCGAAGCAATGGATGTGCAGTTGGTAACCGCGGATATCGACCAATTCGCCCGGGGCTGGGAATTCCTGTTGATCATTCCTCGTAGCGACGACCTGGAAGATCAGGCCGGTGCCTGCCACAGCCACGAGCAGGATCAGCACTCCTAGGCCCACGCGCCATAGCCACCCAGGAAGACCAATTCGACGCCGTCCCTCGTTTGGCTTAACTGTTCCGCTGGAGGTCTCCATTTAGACCGAGCCCAATCTCGGTTGTGCGGCCGATCGCAGTGCTCGCTTGGCCGCGGTGAGCGACCATAAGGGGTGCCACCCACACTTTACGTGCCCGCGCGATCACTCGGCCGATGGTGCCGTTGTCTCCCGAGGGCCTCGTGGTCAGGTCGACAGGGCTGAGCCGATGGCTCCCTTCGATATCGCGACGATCCTTATGGTCGTAGCAGCCATCGACAGTCGGAGCGAAGGGCGCACGCACTGCCGCCAGCGGGCTCGGGCTGCGATTTCAGCGGTGTGTGAACGTCTGTGAATCTAGCCCGAGCTATCCCGGCGGAACATGCCTCCGGCAAGGGAATGCATGGAGACTTGACCTTGACGCGACGTCAAGTTCTACCGTTGAGGAATGGATGATCATTCCGAGCCGCGGTGGCGGATCGGCCAAGTCTCTGCTCGAACGGGCCTCACTACTCGGACGCTGCGGTACTACGAGGAGCTGGGCCTGCTCAGGCCGACCGGGCGGCTCGTCAGTGGGCATCGGGTCTATGCAAACGAAGATCTGCGCCGCCTCTACCGCATCTCACTTCTCCGGCAGCTGGGCCTTCCGCTCTCAGACATCGCCGGGGAACTGGAAAACCCCTCGCGCGATCTGTCCGACACCATAGGCCGGCACATTGGGCAGGTTGATCAACGGATGGCGGCCATCGGCCGCCATCGCGAGCGCATGATCACCGTCCGAGACTCCCAAGCCACCGGCAGCCCCACCGATGAGGAACTTCTGGACATCCTCCACGATATGGCCGAAATCGATCACGGTTTCACCCAACGAGTGACCCTGCTCGTGTATGACGACATCGAAGCTGTCCATGATCATCTGGTTGCGGTGTTCGGCTTCGGGCCTGGAACGATCACTCGCGACGAATCTGGCCGAGTCGTGCACGGTGAGCTGCACGTGGGCGACGGTGTGGTCTGGATGCATCCGCCCTCGGCCGACTACCGCCTGGTGTCTCCCGCGAGCCTCGGCGCCAGCACACACTGCATGGCAGTCATAATCGATGACGTTGACCGCCACCACGAAAGGGCAGCCGCCGCCGGCGCGACCATCGTCTATCCCCCGCGAGACATGGCCTACGGATTTCGGGAATACGGTGCCCGTGATCTTGAGGGCGGATTGTGGTCGTTCATGACTCCGCTCAGCCCAGAAGGAGATTCGGCATGAGTGATCTCACGCCCTATCTCTGCGTCGCTGACTCACGAGCCGCAATCGACTGGTATGGCGAGGTACTCCAGGCAACGGTGAAGGGAAAGCCGTACGTGATGGCGGACGGGAGAATTGGTCACGTCGAGCTGATCATCGGTGATGCACTGCTGATGATGGCGGACCCGTTTCCTGAGGTGGATGTCGAGCCGCCGGACACATCGAAGGGCAGCGCAGTGTCGTTGCATCTGGAGGTGCCCGACTGCGACGCGGTGGCCGAGGCGGCCGTACGGAACGGTGTCCAGCTGGACCGCGGCCCTGAATCCACCAGCCATGGCCGATCCGCCACTTTTCGCGATCCGTTTGGGCATCGTTGGATCGTCAGCTCCTGAGGGTCCTGGGGGACTTGCACGTTTTGTCAGACCACGTGAGTAATGTGCAACGAGCAGCCCAGTCAAAGATTGGAAGGAGCACAGGTGCCCTCAGTTCTCAACCCTTACATCAGCTTCCGCGACAACGCCCGGCAGGCGTTGGAGTTTTACCGAGATGTGTTCGGTGGCGACTTGACGCTGAACACGTTCGGTGAGTACGGCGATCCGAATGCGCCAGGCGCCGACAACATCATGCATGGACAGCTGCGGGCCGACAACGGCTTCACGCTGATGGCGGCTGACACTCCTCTAGGTATGGAGCACACTCCCGGCGGCAACATCACGATCAGCCTGAGCGGGGATGACGAGAATGAGCTCAGCGGCTACTGGGACAAGCTTTCCGAGGGTGGCAGCGTAACAATGCCATTTGAGAAGCAGATGTGGGGAGACCTCTTCGGCATGTGCACCGACAAGTTCGGTGTGCCTTGGATGGTGGACGTCGTACAGCCGCAAAGCTGATCATCTCCTCGGCGATTAACGTCCACTCTTCCTGGTCTCGCGCAGGTCCGCGAGGCCAGGGAGGGTGGATTAGGAAGTCAGCAACTGAGCGACGCTCTCGGCGAACCATGATGCATAGCGGTCCTCGCTCCAAGCTCGACTGCGGGTGAGGCGGCTGAAGACCACTGGATCCATCAACAACCAGACGGTGTCGATGGCGGCGGCTCGGCCGAGTCCTGGGCGAAGCGCTGCGCGTGCCATGACGCCGTCGACTATCCAGCTGGCGGTGCGCTGCCGTTGGGATTCCCGATCGGCGATCAAGACGTGGACGTCTGGATCTGCCGCGGCCGCCTCGTACGCCGCGAGCATCACTCCCGCGGATCGAGCCTGCGCCTCGCACAACACCTGCGCCACAGCCGAGAGGAAGTCAGCGAGGTCGCGCGCCGATTGCGCCTCAGCTGCCCAAGCACGGCTTAGCACCGGTACTGGCTCGTCATCGCCGGCAACAGCCATGTCGATCGCTATGTGCAACAGCTGTGCCTTGGTACCGAACAGCAGCTCAACGGTAGGCACGGACACGTCGGCCGCGGCGGCGATCGCCCGCATGGTCGTCCTGGCGTAGCCCAACTGGACGAACAACCGAGTCGCAGCGTCGATGACGCGCTTGCGGGTCTGCCGAGCCTGCTCGGTGCGTGCCGGCGACGCGTAGCCCCTCCGGGGCGTGCGTGCAATGTCCTTTGCCGGCACGCGAATGATATTAGCTATGGATAACCCTTAATGAAATGGTCACACAAGAGTCCACTTCAAGCCTCCACTTCCGGGCCCCTCGGGTATTCATTTCGGCGACTTCGGAATGGCGCGCGCGAAGAACAAGCCGGACAATGCGACAAGCGCAAGCACGCTGAGAGCCGACCGAAGACCGTCAACCCGGGCCTGGTCGTTGGCATCTAAGGCCGCCGACGCGACCTCCGGTGACACGCCAGCCTCGTCGAGCGCAGCCTGTAGATCCGCGTCGGACATGAACGGAATTCCGGCGGCAAGCTGAACGCTCGCCTGGTCCTTGACTGAGGAGGGGATATCGGGATTCTCGGTGACGCTCTGCAGGAAGGAGGTGGTGAGTGCGGCGATCAAGATCGACCCGGCGAGTGCCGTGCCGATGGCGGCACCCAGGTTGGTCGCGGTGTTCTGTAGACCGCCCACCTCGCCACTTAGTTTGTCGGGGACGGCCGACACGGTGACCGCACCGAGTTGGGAGGCGAGCGCGCCGATACCAAATCCGATCAGCAGCAGCGGGACGGTGACAATCGCGGCCTCCGCATTCGGGTCGAGAGCGCCGATGAGTACCAGAGTTCCCGCGAGCATTGCGAGCACGCCTAGCCGGACAACCCGGCGGGGTGAGGCCCGCGGGAAGAATCTGGGGATGCCAACGGCTCCGGCCAGCAATGCGATGGACAAGGGGAGAATGCGCACGCCGGTCTCCAGCGCGGACAGTCCTAATGCCACCGATAGGAACAGCGGGATGGTGAAGAACACACCGGCTTGTACGAGGTATTGCAGGAAGAACATGGTCAGCCCCGCATTCATCTCTCGATAACCGAAGATCGATGGCCGGATCAGCGGCTCACGTCCTCGCGCGATGAGATGCGTCTCCCATTCGAAGAGGAGCCAGATCGTCAGTCCACCCAATGCGATGAGCCACACGGTGAGAGATACGCCTGCCAATGAGGGCGCGGCTGGCTTCGGGCTGACCCAGCCCCACTCCGACGATCGGAGTATGCCGTAGACCGCAACACCAAGCCCGATCGCTGTGAGCGCCGCGCCGATCACGTCGAGCGGGACCCGATCTGAGCGAGCCGGCTCCTCCATCCGACGTGCGAGGAACAGGATGAGTACGACGATCACCACCTCGCCCACAAACACCCAGCGCCATGAGAAATAGGTCGTCGCAATTCCGCCAATCAGCGGGCCGACCGCCACTGCGATCCCGCCGGCCGCCATGACCAGCCCGAATGCACGCGGACGGCCTTCCACCGCAACGTTGCCCGCCACGAGAGCGACTACGGCCGGCAAGATCATCGCGGCACCAATGCCCTCAAGGAACGACCAGCCGAGGATCAGCACCGGAAGGTTCGGGGCCAGGGCCGTCGTCAGCGAACCCAGACCGTAGACGATGCAGCCGATCATGAAGATGCGCTTCCGCCCGAACATCGACCCGACCTTGCCGCCGGTGACCATGAACATCGCCATGACCAGCGTGTACATCGTGATCGCTGTCTGGATTCCAGTGACTGTGGTCCCGACATCCTCGGCAACCGTCGCGATCGCCACGTTCATGACCGAACTGTCGAGGAGCATCACGAACTGCGCTGCCGCCAGCGTCGGAAGAACGAGCCCGACGCGCGTCTTGGCGTTGATGGGCGCGTTCACCACGCTGACACGCTACAGGCGCTGCGCACCTCAGCCCGATAGCAGCGCCGACGGGAGCTTCGCAACAGACCGAGTGGTCATGGTGCGCGAACAGCTCGCGATCTCCTCACTCAGCGGCATGAGTCCGCAGCCAGTCGGCCCAGGGGACCGTGCCATGCCTGCTGGACGGGTCACTGAGCGACATCGCGGCGGCAGCATTCGTCGCGACCGACGGGAGCGGGATCCGCATCGTGCGTACCGAACCGTCCCGAATCTGGCGCCACTCGTCGAACGCCTCGGTGAACGTCAGGACTTCCGGGCCGCCAAAGTCAGCCAGCCGGCCTGCCGGTCCATGGCCGACGGACTCGACGAGGTAGTCAGCGAAGTCGGTCGTATCCACCGGCTCCAGCGGCACGTCAGGTAGCGGCACGATCGGCAGCCGAGCCATCTTGCCGAGCATCCGGTCAAGCAGCCAGTGGAACTGAGTCGCTCGGGCGATCGACCAGGGGATCGGCCCCTGACGGATGAGATATTCGGCCTCGAGCTTGCGGCGCAGGTATGGAATCCGCGGCCTGTCGATGCCGACGATCGAGACGTAGAGAAGGTGGCCGACGCCGGCTGCGGCGGCCAGATCCAGCAGCCGGGCCGTACCATCGCGATCGACCTCGCTCGGGCTGGACCACAGGTCCTTTGGTGCGAAGAAGCCGCGACGTGCGGCCGGGGACAGCGTGGCGGCGTGGATCACAATCTGGCTGCCCACGAGCGCTTCGGCGATGCCCTCGCCGGTAGCGAGATCACCGCGAATCCGCTCCACATCTGGATCTGACTCAGCGGAGCGCGCCAGGACGCGTACGCGGTACGAGCCCTTAAGCCGAGCGACGATATCCCTGCCGAGGTGCCCCGTTCCCCCAGTTACTAGAACGGTATTCATCGCCCTCCTCAATTACCGGTCAAGCCACCTGGCGATCGCACAGCGCACCGCATCGTCGAGCTGCTCCGTGAGCTCAGTTTCCCATGGTCTGTGGATTGGCTGCCTCGTAGGCCCTCGCGCTCCCCGCCAGCGCACGAGTTTCGCGCGTCCGCACCCTCGGGCGCGCGACTGCGGGCGCTTCCACGGCCGAGGTTCTACGCTAGAAGGGATGCCCGAGGCTGCGTCGAAGCCAGCGCGAGATGCGCTGACACTGTTCTTCAGCGGAGACGTGATGCTCGGTCGCGGGGTCGACCAGATTCTCCCGCACCCCGGGAACCCCACGCTGTATGAGCGTCAGGTAAGAGACGCTCGCACCTACGTCGATCTCGCGATACGTGCGAATGGCGACATTCCGCAACCAGTCGATTGGTCGTGGCCATGGGGAGACGCCCTGGAGCTCCTCGCGTTCGCCAACTGCGACGCCCGGATCATCAATCTGGAGACCAGCATCACCACCAGTGACGACTACGTCCCAGGCAAGGCTGTTCACTACCGGATGAACCCGGCAAACTCGGAGGCGCTGAGCGCCGTGCGGCCCGACGTGTGCGTCCTCGCCAATAACCACGTACTCGACTTTGGTCGCCGCGGCCTGCTGGAAACACTCGATGTCCTCTCCGCATCTGGGCTTGCGACGGTCGGTGCCGGACGATCACTCCGCGAGGCTCAGTCGCCGGTCATCATCCCCATCGCCAGGACGAGCGGGCGACTCCTGATCTTCGCCTTCGGTTCGCCGTCCAGCGGCGTCCCCTACGAGTGGTCGGCCACGGATAACACTCCCGGCGTCCATGTCGTCCCCGCCCTCAGCGATGCAGCTGCTGATGGGCTTTGTCGCCAGATACTCCAGATGCGGCAACCGGGTGACCTGACAGTCGTCTCAGCACACTGGGGCAGCAACTGGGGCTACCGCGTCCCAGGCGATCAAGTCCGCTTCGCGCACCGCTTGCTCGACGGCGGCGTCCACATGGTGCATGGGCATTCCTCGCACCATCCGCGGCCCATCGAGGTCTACCGCGGGAAGCTGATCTTGTACGGCTGCGGGGACCTGGTCGATGACTATGAGGGCATCCGCGGTCATGATCAGTATCGGAATGATCTTCGTTTGCTCTATCTGCCGCATCTGGATCCGACATCCGGAGAGCTGGTCGAGCTGCGCATGGCCCCGCTGCAGGCCCGCCAGATGCGGCTGCATCGGGCCTCGCACCGGGATGCCCGATGGATCAAGACCGTGCTGGACAAGGTGAGCCGGCGCTTCGGGTCGAGAATCGATCTTGGATCAGACGGGATGCTTAACCTTCGTCGATCGTCCTGATCTTGATCTAGGTGGGGGGTCGGAGCGGGGGACCTGGGCCTCCTGAGAACGCCGCAGTTACCTTTGGCGTTTTGGTTTGCTCTTGCGATTCTTGAGTTTCAAGCTTCTTAGGGTTCTCAGCCGGCGTCACCGCTCCCTTCCTCTTGGCCGCGATCCTAGTCAGCTTCGGAAGCCCTCGGCCTGAACCGACTCGTCGGCGACCCGAACGCCGTAGTGGTAGGCGAGCTTTCCGCCCAGGAAGCCGGATGCCCCGATCGCGGCGATCCCGATGATGCTCAGGACGAGCGGTCCAATCGGCGTAGCCTCCCAGCTATCACGAGTGTTGGATCGCCAGATGAAGTCGATCAGGAAGATCGCCAGCGCAGCTGAGTTGAGCGCGGCGTGGATCTGCCCTGTCCTGAAGGCGGCAGTCCGCCGCGGCAGGTTGAGGAGATCAAGAGTACCGAAGATGGCGGCAGCGGCAGCACCCAGTACGCCAACGAGAATCAGCCACATCGCGGCCACACTCCAGGTTCGCGGCTGCGAGCTGCCGTAGGAGATGAGGTCGAAGATAAACGAGCACACCCAGGCACCGATAGGGAGTGCGACAAGGAGCGGATGAACCGGATGGCCATACGAACCGGATAGTACGGATCGTGGCTGTTTGGACTGCAAATGTCCTGAATCCATGGCGATCCTCCTTGTCGGCGCAGAACGCGGTCGAAGCCCTACATCGCAGGCTAGCCCCGGGTGTGCGGACCAGCATCACTATCCGCGCGTGTCCGATAACGTTGTCGACTCACAGCCACCAAGTAGGGGACGGTCAGGCGCGATGTGGCAGGCACTCGGCGGGCTGCTCCCGATCGCCGTTGCTGTCGCGCTCAGCACGGTGCCCATAACGGTTACGATCTTGATCTTGTTGTCGCCCAATCGAAATCGGGCTGCGCTGCCCTTTCTCATCGGGTGGGTGATCGGGGTCGCAGCCGTGATCAGCCTCAGTGCGGTCGGAGCTTCGGCTCTTCCCGAGCCACCGCGCAGAGGTCCGGATACGACGACCGCCGTACTCCTGATGACGGTGGGGGCCGCGCTCATCGTGCTCGGCGTCGTCCACCTACGGGGTTCGCGGTCCCAGAGAACCGGCCTGCCACACTGGCTCTCAACAGTCGACTCATTCGGAGCCCTGGCTTCCTTTGCAGTTGCCGTCGTGCTCGACTTTCGACCGAAGGGCCTGCTCCTCGGGGTTGCCGCGGGGCTTGCCCTGCACGCTGCTTCTGTGAAAGCCGGGGAAGCCGCTGTGCTGATCGCCATCTACACCGTCATTGCCACATCGACCGTTGTGATACCGATCGCCGCCTCGTTCATAGCGCCACGACGGATGGAGCCGAAGCTCATTGCGGCTCGGGACTGGATGGCTCACAATGGCGGGACCCTGACGTCATTGATGATGTTGATGATCGGCGTGGTGATCCTGGGCGCCGGCCTCACCCACCTGTAAGAGCCGCCCTTTCTTTCAGCGCTGCTGGGCGAAGAGCTCGACGAACGCCTCGAGGATGTTCGGTACATCGGTGACGCCACTTGTTAGAGCCGCTGCCAGGACGGCATCGGCCTCCTCGGGCTTGAAGTAGCCGGCGTACTTGTACACCTCGATCCGCGTCGCCAGCCCGTCCAAGTCAAGCTCAGGGTGGAACTGGGTGGCGTAGACCCGTCTGCCAATCCGGAAGGCCTGTACCGGGCAACCCTCCGAGTACGCCAGCGTCACTGCGTGTGCCGGCAGCTTGCTGATTGCCTCCTTGTGGCCGCAGTACGCGCCGAAGGACGATCCGGCACGTTCGAAAAGAGGATCCTCCTGGCCTGCTCTGGTGAGCTTGATCCGGATACCACCGATCGGCTCGGCATACGTTCGGTCGACAACTGCACCTTGATGCCGGCCTAGCGTACCGATTCCGTAGCACGCCCCCAGGAAAGGGAAATCCCGCTCCACAACATCGTCCAACAGCGCGGCCAGTTCAGCTTCCACTCGCTGCTGCGTCGCGGACTTGATCTCTTCGTGGTCGCTGGCCTGAAATGGACCACCGCCCAGGATGATTCCGGACCACTGATCAAGATCAACGCTGCCCAGTGGGCTCTGCTCCATCCGGATCCGCTGCAACTGGCCTTCGTGGAGACCAGTGCAGCGCAGGATGGCGGCGTACTCGTCGTCGGCGGCGACATCCTCGGCCCGGATTGCAAGCATCAGGAAGGGTTTCACGTCCGCACCTTACGTGATCGATGCGAGACTGCAGTCATGTTCGAGGTAAGACCGCTGACGAACCAGACGTGGGCGGACCTCGAGGAGCTGTTCGGCCTGCCAGGTGGATCGATCGTGCGCGGCTGCTGGTGCGTTTACTACCGGAAGGTCGGCAGGGTTGGAGTGAGCCAGGCACACGGCCCCAGGCATAAGCAGGAACTGCGGGAGCTGGTCCGCTCCGGCGTCGTACCAGGCCTCGTCGGCTATGCCGACGGCTCCCCTGTCGGGTGGATCAGCCTCGGGCCGCGCGAGGACTACCGCAAGCTGGAGCGCTCCCGGATCATGAAGGCTGTCGACGACACCCCGGTCTGGTCGATCGTGTGCACCTACGTCGCCAAGGTCCATCGCGGCAAGGGATACCAGCACCAGCTGCTCGCGGGAGCCATCGACTTCGCCCGGCAGCAGGGCGTACGAATGCTCGAGGCCTATCCAGTGGACAAGCCCGAACGCAGCCATGACGACTTCATGTTCTTCGGGTCGCGGAGCCTGTACGAGCGGGCCGGCTTTCAAGAGGTGGTACGCCGGTCGCCGACACGGTTGGTTATGCGGCGCGGGCTACGTCCACCGCGCACGACTGAAGGATCGTGAAGGTCAGCCGGCGAGGATCTTCGCCTTCTGCGCTGCGAACTCCTCTTCGGTCAACACACCGGCTGCTTTGAGCTCGCCAAGCTTCTGAAGCTGGGTAAGCATGTCGTCCTGCGCCGGTGCGGCAGGCTGTTCCGGAGGCGGCGGCGCGTAGGCCTGCTGCTGCTCGTACGCCTGCGGCTCCGCCTGCTGCTGGTCCTGGGCCGCCCACTTATTGGCCTGCCGGCGTGACACACGGTTGGACACCGCAGTTGCCGTGCCGGCAACCACGGCAGTTCGCGCCATTCCACCAATGAGTCCCATAGTTCTAGTTCGTCCTTTCTACTTTCTCTACGTCTTTGTCTAGGTCGCCTGACTCTGCGCCTCTTCAGCCTCGAGTTCGTCGAGCATTGCCTCTACCTCATCGGCCGGAATGCGGCCGCTGGCGATGAGCTCTGCACCGGCCCGCCTCATGGCTGCGACGAAAGGAGCCGCCCAGGTGTTCTCGTAGAGGAGCAGCGCCACGACCTTCCCGGGTTCGATGAGTTCGGCGGCCTGCCTCAGATCGTCGTCATCCAGTAGCCCCGATTCGACGCCTTCAAAAACGGCAAGGTCGAGGGTCCCATCGTGGTCGAGGTCTGTGATCGCGACGGCTGTGAACGTGCCGTCGGGCTCGCGCATGACGGCCCTTAAGTCCAAAACTCTGATGATGCCTCGGTCGACCAGGTCGACCAGTGCGGCAAGACCCTCTCCCTTCATTCTGCGTGCTGGCAACTCCAGCGCCAGATAGTCAATCGGGCCAACGGCCTGCTCGGTCATGCCCTGCTCTGTCATGCTCACCCTCCCACGCCGGGCGGCGGTGCAAATCTGCATCGCCTGCGTATGTTCCTAGGCAACTGTGACCTCGATGTTCTCATCATCCCGATGCAGTCGGAATCACCCTCTACGGGTGATCGACGAGTCCTGTCTGCGTCAGTCCGGGGCCCTCGCATCCGCGGGCCGGCCACACGTTGGCTAAAGGGCCGCAACTCACCTCTGATAGAACCGTCGATCTCCAAGATGTCGGCATGCTGATGCCCTAGAGTGAGTCGCGGCTGGCGCCCTCCAGCTTTTTATGACTCAAGCGGAAGGTTGGGCGTGATGGATTTCTCGGACTTCTTTTGGCTATTGATTTGGAGCTTCTTCTTCGTGTGCTACCTGATGGTGCTGTTCCAGATCATTGGCGATCTGTTCCGAGATGGTGAGCTCAGCGGGTGGTGGAAGGCGCTGTGGATCATCTTCTTGATCTTCTTCCCGTTCCTCGCCGCCGTGATCTACCTGATCGCCCGCGGCAAGGGGATGGCGGAGCGGCAAGCCGGCGCGGCGAGGAGTGCTCAGGCCGCCACCGACCAATACATTCAATCCGTCGCGAGCAAGGGCAATCCGGCTGATCAGATCGCATCGGCGAAGAGCCTGCTGGACAGCGGCACCATTACCCAGGATGAGTTCGAGAAGCTCAAGCAAAAGGCGCTCGCCTCCTGAGTGTTGAATCTGAACGGCCGTCGTCTCGACGGCCGTTTTGGTTTGGCGGCGCCGGTCGCACTCGTCGGCGGCTAGCTGCGCACCCCACGCCTGTCTTCGCCCGCCACTGCCGGGCGCTCTTCGGAGTCGCTCTCTCATGGAGGTAGGTCGGGAGCGCTAGCTCTGCCGTTCGTAGGCTATCTCTATGGACTACCGCGATCTTGGACCTACTGGCATGCAAGTGAGCCCACTTTGTCTCGGCGCGATGATGTTCGGCGCCTGGGGGGAGCACGATCACGACGTCTCGATCAAGATCATCCACCGAGCGCTGGATGCCGGCATCAACTTCATCGACACCGCCGACGTGTACTCCCAGGGCGAGTCGGAGAAGATTGTCGGCAAGGCGCTGGCCGGTGGGCGGCGCGACGACGTCATCCTGGCGACAAAGGTCCACGGACAGATGGATGTGAGCTCTGGAGAGCAGGGCGACCCGAACAGGCGCGGAAACTCCCGACGCTGGATCATCCGTGAGGTCGAGAACAGCCTGCGCAGGCTGCAGACGGACTGGATTGATCTCTACCAGATCCATCGCCCCGAACCTGGGACTGATGTCGAGGAGACTCTCTCGGCGCTCACTGACTTGCAGCGCCAAGGCAAAATCCGGACATTCGGCTCATCGACGTTCCCGGCACACGAGATCGTTGAGGCGCAGTGGGTTGCCGAGCGGCGCGGGCTCGCACGCTTTGTCACTGAGCAGCCGCCGTACTCGATCTTGGTACGCGGCATCGAGGCCGATGTGCTGCCGCTGGCCCAGAAGTATCGGATGGGTGTCATCCCGTGGAGCCCGCTCGCTGGCGGTTGGCTGACCGGCCGCTACCGCAAGGGCCAAGACGTGCCGCAGTCACGCCGCGCGACGCGGCTCCCGGCACGCTACGACCTGGCAAGCCCCGGCAATCAGGCCAAGCTGGATGCAGTCGAGGAGCTCGCGCTGTTGGCCGAGGACGCCGGCCTCTCGCTGATCCACCTCGCCTTGGCTTTCACTCTTACCCATCCCGCGGTCACAGCGCCGATCATCGGCCCTCGCACGATGGAGCAACTGGAGTCCCAGCTCGACGCGGCGGAGGTCACACTGAGCAACGACATCCTTGACCGGATCGACAAGATCGTGCCGCCCGGCGTGACCTTGAACCGTGACGACTCCGGCTACATTCCAGCTGCGCTGCGCGATCCCTTCCAGCGCCGTCGCCGTACGGCCTGAGCGGATCGCCCACGACGCTCCCACCGGCGGCAATAAACAAGCGGGGCCCCAAGCGTCAGGGCGCAGGATTCATGCGGCGTTGGGTCGTCGGCGTCGGAGTTGTTGGCGTTGGCCGGGAAGTGTCGGATGCGTGCGTTCATGCGGCGGTCAGGGCCGCATCAATCTGCGCCGGCTGCGCTTCCACGGCGCAAATGCGATCTCCGCTGCTCCGATCCCAGAGGTCGCCCGGCTGGGCCGCACCCAGGTTCAGCGACCTTGATCATTAACAGCTTCCGATCATGCTCGCGGCCGCGACGCGCGCTCGTCGCAAAGGCCGAGGCGGTCGCGCCGGTGGAGCGGAGGAGCCGCCGATGGGACGATATGCATAGGCACACACCGAGAGGGCAGGCGCTATGGAAGAACCACGCAAGTTGTACCGCAGTCGAACCCATCGCATGTTGGCCGGTGTATGTGGCGGTCTAGCCGACTATTTCAACGTCGACGCGACGCTAATCCGGGCGCTCTTCCTGCTACTGGCTGTGTTCGGCGGATCAGGCCTGGTGATCTACATCGTGATGTGGATCATCGTCCCGGACGCAAGCAAGGCGTAGCCACAAGTCGTTGCTCCCAAGGTGGTGAATGCTGCTCGTTAAGCCGACAGATGAACGGAAGGTCCGACACACGGCGCTCCCTCGGGATCTCAAGGGGAGAAAGGGACCATCTGATGGATTACAGACTGGAGGTCATAGGTATTCCCGTTTCCGATGTCGATGCCTCCAAGACCTTCTACAGCGACGTGGTGGGGTTCGCGGTTGATCACGACATCTCACCAGGCCCTGGAATGCGGGTAGAGCAGCTAACCCCACTCGGTTCGCCCTGCTCGATTGCCATCGGCGAGGGCATGCCGCTCGGCGAGCCGGGAACGACAAGGGGCGTTCAGCTGGTGGTCGACGACATCGACGCCGCTCGTAAGGAACTCATCGGCCGTGGGTTGCAGATCACCGACGTACAGCAGCTCGGCCCCGAGGGTGCTCCGGGCTCGCAGTTCGCATTCTTCTCAGATCCTGATGGCAATGGCTGGTCCACCCCGGAATTCAAACGCTGACCCGATGAACCGAGTCGAGCTGCCGGCCTCGGACATTCAGGAGCGGGGCCGCGAGTGCTATCAGCGGCGACGATGGGTGGACGCCTTTGACGCCTTGTCCCAGGCCGACCAGATCGAACCCCTCGCCGCTGCCGACTTGTGGCTGCTCGCCTGGTCTGCCCATCTCAGCGGACGGGACGAGGAGTTCGCCCGAGCCATGAGCCGGGCCTATCGCGCGTACCTCGACGCTGGCGAGCCCTTGGCCGCCGCCCGCTGTGCCGGCTGGCTTGGCACCATCCTGAACCTCGGCGGCCAAGCCGGACCGGGAGCCGGATGGCTGAGCCGCGCCCAACGCCTCGTTGAACGCGAGGGTGTCGACTGTCCCGAACGTGGCTTCCTCCTTCTCACCGCCGCATTCGAGCACGCCGACGCTGGCGAGCTTGACGCCATGCTCGCCGACGCAACGCAAGCCTTTGAGATCGCCGAACGATTCGGGGACGCCAACATCGCCGCGATTGCCCTGATCCTCCAGGGACGGGCGCGACTCGCCCGTGGAGAGATCAAAGCGGGTCTGGCAATGCTGGATGAGGCGATGGTTTCTGTCACCAATGATGAGCTCCTGCCGGCCCTGACCGGTCTGGCCTACTGCAATGTGATCGAGTGTTGCCGGGAGGTATACGACCTGCGCCGATCGCAGCAGTGGACTGCGGCCCTGAGCCGATGGTGCGACGACCAACCCGACCTCGTCCCGTACACCGGTCAATGTCTGGTCCACCGGTCTGAGATCTTGCAATTGCGCGGAGACTGGCCACGGGCGTTGGGCGAGGCGAGTCGCGCCTGTGTACAACTGGCAGGACGGCCAGCGATCGGCAACGCCTACTACCAACTGGCAGAGATACATCGGCTACGGGGCGAGTTCACCGAGGCGGAGGAGGCCTACCGTCGGACGGCCGACTTTGGGAGAGAGCCGCAGCCGGGCCTGGCCCTTCTCCGGCTCGCCGAGGGCCGCCTCAACGTGGCGACAGCAGCCATTACTCGGGTGCTCAATGAAGCATCGGATCGGCTCAGCCGATGCCAAGTGCTGCCCGCGTACGTCGAAATCATGTTGGCCGCGCACGAGGTCGGCGCGGCCCGTAGCGCCGCGGATGAATTGTTCATGATCGCCCAGGCGCTCGACGCGCCCTTACTCCGAGCATGCGCCGCGCAGGCTCTAGGCGCCGTATCGCTCGCCGAGGGTGATCCGTCGGGCGCGCTGTCACCGCTGCGGCGGGCGCTGTCGATCTTTGGAAACCTGGACGCTGCCTATGAGTCAGCTCGGGTCCGCGTGCTTGTCGGACAGGCTTGCCGGGCCCTTGATGACGGCGACAGCGCAGAGATCGAGTTCGACACCGCCTGCCAGGTCCTCCAGCACCTCGATGCCAAGCCAGATGTCGAGCGGCTACAACAACTGATCAACTCGTCGGCGCTGGGCTACCCGAAAGGACTTACAGCCAGAGAGGTCCAGGTGCTCAACCTTGTGGCTCGAGGACAGACCAACCGAGAGATCTCCTCGATCTTAATGATCAGTGAGCACACTGTGGCCCGGCACCTGCAGAACATCTTCAGCAAGCTTGGCGTGCCCTCGCGCACCGCGGCCACGGCCTTCGCTCTCGAACACAGCCTCATCTGACCCGCCCGGGATGGTCAGATCTGACCATCCCCTTTGCAACGAAGATGAGGGATTTCAGCGATGCCGAGCCAGTGTCGAAGCCCCTACTCTCGCCTCATGATCGAGCAAGTTGACACGGTCATCGTCGGCGGCGGTCAGGCCGGCCTGGCTGTCGGCTATCACCTTGCCCAGCGGGGCCAGTCGTTCGTGATCTTGGACGGGAATGAGCGGACCGGCGATTCCTGGCGTACGCGGTGGGACTCGCTGCAGCTCTTCACACCCGCGTACCTCAACGCCCTACCTGGTCTGGAGTTCCCGGGACCACGACACAGGTGCTCCACTAAGGACGCGATGGCCGACTATCTGGAGGCGTACGCCACCCGATTTGATCTTCCCGTCCGACGGGGTTTGCGCGTCGACTCGGTGACCAAGAACACCGGCCGTTTTACCGTCAGCGCCGGTGATCACCGGTTCGAGGCGGACAATGTCGTCCTGGCTACCGGTGGTTATCAGGCGGCCTTCGTGCCCGACTTCGCCGAGCAGCTCGACGCCGACATCGTGCAGATTCATTCGAGCCAGTACCGGAGGCCGTCGCAGCTGCACGACGGTGATGTCCTCGTGGTCGGCGCCGCCAATTCCGGGGCGGAGATCGCGCTCGAGGTCTCTGCTACGCACCGAACGTGGCTCTCTGGCCCGCACCCAGGCAGCGAACCGAGCCGGCCCGGGAGCAGCGTTGATCGCCTCGTGACTCCACCCTTCTGGTTCTTTATCTCCCGCGTTGCCAGCGTGACCAACCCGATCGGACGACGGATTCGACCGCAGCTGGTCAAGTCGACTCTGCCGTTAGGCCGCGTCAGGCCGAAGGATCTGGAGACCGCCGGGATCGTACGCCTCCCGAAAACGATCGCCGTGCAAGACGGTGTGCCTCTTATGGAGGACGGACGGATGGTGAATGTGGCGAACGTCGTGTGGTGCACCGGCTACCGCCCGGCGTTCGACTGGGTCCACCTCGAGGCATTTGATCAAGAAGGCCAGCCCATCCACGAGCGTGGCATAACTGCGGAGCCGGGTCTCTATTTCATCGGTTTGTTCTTCTTGACCTCGGCCGCCTCGTCACTGGTCGGCGGCGTCGGCCGCGACGCCGAATACATCGCTCGACACATCGCCACTCGTGCCAACGAGCGCGGACCCGCAAGAGCGGGCGGCCTGAAAGCTTTGCGGAATCGCACCGCAGCGCCTGCCTGAGTCGGGCGTACTCTTCGACAAGCTCAGGGCGCATATCCGCGGCTTGGAACGCTGTGCCAAGCTGATTCCTGGGCCACAAAATCCGGCCCAACGGCTGTCGGCCTGACACCCCAGAACGACGGCCGCCAGAACGGCGGCGCGCTGTGCGACGTCCGGATACCCCGGAGG